>CAJOLF010000001.1 GCA_905235295.1 uncultured Ruminococcus sp.
ATAATGAGAATGTTTTTATGACTAACGGCACCCGCCTCTTGGTACTGATTTTCCGAGTTTAATAAAACGCTTCACAACATATCCCTATGCTGTGAAGCGCTTTATTTTTTATTCCTGTTCCGCCTGAGCCGCTTTCATAATAATTGCACACTCAATGCGCTTTTTGAACAGCTCGCAGCCGTATTTGTAAACTCCGCTGATTGAGCCTGTGGCGTGGTAGGCGTTCGCGGCGCAGCCGCCGCTGCAGTAAAGCCTTGCCCAACAGTCCTTACATTCCTCCCGCGCGTAAGCGTTGCAGAGCTTGAACTCGTTTTGAATTTCAAAATTGTCAACACCGTTATAAATATCGCCGAGCTTGTATTTTTCATCGCCGACAAACTGGTGGCAGGGGTACAAATCTCCCCACGGAGTAACAGCCATATATTCGGTGCCCGAGCCGCAGCCTGAAATTCGCTTGTATATGCACGGACCGCCTGTGAGGTCAATCATATAGTGATAAAACGTAATCGGTCTGCCCTCTTTTTCGCGTTTCAGCATCTCCTTGGCGAGAATTTCGTACTGCTCAAAGAGAATAGGCAAATCATCGTACGTAAGCGCGTAAGGATCGTCGGGAGCGCATACAACAGGCTCCATAGAAAGCTCGGTAAAGCCCAAATCCGCCATGTGAAAAATATCGTTTGTAAAGTCGGTGTTGTTGTGGGTAAAGGTTCCGCGAACGTAATAGCCGCGGTTGCCCCTTTTCTTAACAAATTCCTGAAATTTAGGAACGATAATGTCGTAGCTTCCCTTGCCGTTTACGGTCTTGCGAAGATTATCGTGGATTTCTTTTCTTCCGTCAAGGCTTAAAACCACGTTGTGACATTCCCTGTTCGCAAAATCAATCACGTCGTCGTCAAGCAACATTCCGTTTGTTGTAAGCGTAAAGCGGAAATTTTTGTTATGCTCTTTTTCAATGCTCCTTGCGTAGGCGACAATTCCCTTTACAACATCAAAGTTCATAAGAGGCTCACCGCCGAAGAAATCGACCTCGAGGTTAACCCTGCTGCCGGAGTTCTCGATAAGAAAGTCGATAGCCCTTTTGCCTACCTCAAGGCTCATTAAAGCGCGCTCGCCGTGGTATTTGCCCTGGCTTGCAAAGCAGTATTCGCAGTTAAGGTTGCAGGTGTGAGCAATATGCAGACAGAGCGCCTTGATAACCGTGTTGCGCTTTTTGAAGTCAAAAGCGAGGTTTTCGTACTTGTCCTCGGTGAAGAGCTTGCCGTTTTGCTTAAGTTCCTCTACGTCGTCAATGCAGTCGGAAATCTCCTGCTCGGTAATCTCGGGATTGTCATTGTACTTTTCAAGCATAGCGCAAATAATCGCGGCTTTATCCAAATTTTCATACATTTTTATAATATCGTAAGCGAGCTCGTCAACAAGGTGAACGCTGCCGCTGTTGACGTCGAGCACGATGTTGTAGCCGTTAAGTTTGTACTGATGTATCATATAAATTAACCCCTAACAGTAGGAAAGCCGTTACCCATAATTGAATAACGGCGTAAAATCCTTTTAGTTTTAAGAAAAATTATTTCTCAAGACACTTTTCGCACTGCTGGTTAGCAACGCCGCATGAAGTCTTGCAAGCTGACTGGCAAGAGGTCTGGCACTCGCCGCAGCCGCCTGTCTTTACGCTCTTTTTAAGGTCGCGTGTCTCGATGGTTTTGATTCTTTTCATTGAAATCAATCTCCTTTAAACTTTATAAATAAATCTTATCATACAAGGCTGAATTTGTCAATTACAAATCTGCAACCAAAAGCTTGCCGGGGCAGTTATTTTGACTTGAAATCACATTTATCCCCTGCCCTTTTAAGCTGTTTATCAATTCTATCACCTTTTTGTCGGCGGCTTCTCCCGAAACAAGAAGCGGAACCCCGGGCGGATAGGCAAAAACATCCTCAAGCGAGATTTTCCCTTCGCAAAGGTTAATATCGAGTAGCTTTTGACGATAATTTTCACATTCGCAGGGCTCAATCACTTTTTCGGGAATATGGTAAGGCTGAAAGTTTTTATTTTTTTCTCGGAAAACGCAGTCGCTGTCAATCTCAGTCAGCGCGTCATACAGGCGGTTAAAGCCCTCTTTGGTGTCGCAAACCGAGGTTACGGCGATTATGTAATCAGACGCCGCCATTTCAACCTCAATTTGATATTTATTGCGTAAAATATCCGCAAGCTCAGTACCGCTCAGGTTTGTGCCCGAGGTTGAAATCACAAGCTTTCCGCAGTCATAATCAAAAACATTTTCTTTCCCGCTTTCAAACAACAGCTTAATATGCCTAAAGCCTTGCGACCTTTGCTCAAAGTCTTTAAGAAGCTTTACATATTTTTCAAACGCAGCTTTGTTATTTTCAACATAATCAAGGCAGACGTCAACAGACGACATCAGCACGTAAGAGGGGCTGCTGGTTTGGAAAACCGCTGAATAATACTGAAATTCGCTTTCAAGCTCGGTAAGATTTGTAAGCAATAACGCCGTTTGCGTCAGCGCGGGCAAGGTCTTGTGCAGGCTGATTACGGAAGCGTCTGCACCGAGCTCAATCGCGCTCTTCGGAAAAAACTCCGAAAACGGAAAATGCGCTCCGTGAGCCTCGTCAACAAACAGCCGTGCGCCGTAACGCCTGCATATTTCGGAAATGCTTTTTATATCCGACGCAACGCCCTCGTAAGTGGGCGAGGTTATGATTACAAGAGAAGCCGCGGGATTGCTTTTCAGCGCGTTTTCAACCGAATTTGGGCTTATTGAGCCGAAAATATCATCATAAGCGTTTTCCGGCATAATGTATTTTGGCTTTAAGCCGAAAAGCCTGACAGCCCTGCAAACAGAAATATGGCAGTTGCGCGCGGCAATAACCGTATCTCCCCTTTTTGTCAGCGAACCGATTGCCGCCATAATTCCGCCTGTTGAGCCGTTTACAAGCATAAAGGCTCTTTTTGCGTTGTAAATTTTCGCGGCTTTGTCCTCGACCTCTTTTATGCAGGTTTTAGGGTTATGAAGATTATCAAAGCCTTCAATCTCTGTCAAGTCGAGCGAATACGGCAAGCCGGGATTAAGACACGCCCTCTTGTGCCCGGGCATGTGAAAGGGATAAACCGGGCTGTCGGTGTAGCTTTTAATCTTATTAATAAGCATTAGTTTGTACCAAATTCCCTGAGCTCAAGCCCTTTGTTGTGGTCGAGCGCCCAGTCAATGCTCCAGTAGCTTGTAAACAGCAGCAAATAATTGCCCTTTAAGTCCTGAATACGCTTTGTGTCGGAAGCGAGGTCAAGCGTTTTGGGGTCAACGTCCTCGTTGACAATCCAGCGGATATACTCGTAAGGCAGGTTTTCCATTATAATATCTACGTTATACTCATTTTCAAGACGGTATTTAAGCACGTCAAACTGCAAAACGCCAACTACTCCGACGATTACCTCTTCCATACCCGCGTCAAGCTCCTGAAAAATCTGAATCGCGCCCTCCTGGGCAATCTGGTTGGTGCCCTTAATAAACTGCTTGCGCTTCATTGTGTCCTTTTGCCTTACGCGAGCAAAGTGCTCGGGCGCGAAGGTCGGGATTCCCTTGAACTGAACCTTGTGCGACGGAGAACAGATTGTATCGCCGATTGAAAAAATACCCGAGTCAAAAACTCCGATAATATCTCCGGCGTAGGCTTCATCTACAATCTCACGCTCCTGAGCCATAATCTGCTGAGGCTGGGAGAGGCGCAGCTTTTTGTTGCCCTGAACGTGGAAAACCTCCATATTTTTCTCAAACTTACCGCTGCAAATTCGCATAAAGGCTATTCTGTCACGGTGAGCCTTGTTCATATTCGCCTGAATTTTAAATACAAACGCCGAGAATTCGTCGGACATCGGGTTGACCTCCTCGTCTACGGTTTCACGCGCCAAAGGCGAGGTTGTGAGCTTTAAGAACTGCTCCAAAAACGGCTCTACGCCGAAGTTTGTTAAGGCAGAGCCGAAGAACACGGGAGTAAGCTTACCCTCGCGTACAGCATCAAGGTCAAATTCATCTCCCGCGCCGTCAAGCAGCTCAATCTCGTCAAGCAAATCCTGTTTAAGATACTGACCGAGCTTTTCGTCAAGAATCGGGTCGTCAAGGTCAAATTCCTCTTTTTCAACCTCTTTTTGTCCGTTGTTAGCGGTGAATGAAAGTATTTTGCGTGTATTGCGGTCAAAAACTCCCTTGAACTCCTTGCCCGAGCCGATAGGCCAGTTTACCGGGTAGGTATTGATACCGAGCACATTTTCAATATCTTCAAGCAAATCAAAGGGATTTTTAGAATCGCGGTCCATTTTATTAATAAAGGTAATAATCGGAATGTTTCGCATTACGCAGACCTTAAAAAGCTTGATTGTCTGCTTTTCCACGCCCTTGGAGCCGTCGATTACCATTACCGCGGAATCTGCCGCCATAAGCGTGCGGTAGGTATCCTCGGAAAAGTCCTCGTGTCCGGGAGTATCGAGAATATTGATACAGTAGCCGTCATATTTGAACTGCAAAACCGAGGAGGTAACAGAGATACCTCTTTGCTTTTCAATCTCCATCCAGTCGGAAACCGCGTGTCTTGCGGTTCTTTTGCCCTTTACCGAGCCTGCAAGGTTAATCGCTCCACCGTATAACAAAAGCTTTTCGGTCAGCGTGGTTTTTCCCGCGTCAGGGTGCGAGATTATTGCGAAGGTCCTGCGCTTTGTAATTTCATCCTTTAATGAGCTCATAAATTCAACCCTTTTTTAGTTATTTCCAAAATATTATTTTACAATTATTATATGGCTTATGTCAACAAAAACAGGATAATAATTGTAAAAAATAAAAATAATGAAATAAATTGATACAAAACCTTGACAAAAAGGTTAAGATATTGTAATATATATGTGTAAAAGACAGATTATTCCTATCTTTTCATATACCTTCCAAATTGAGGCAGAAACTTTTTGGTTTCTGCCTCAAATATTTTAGCGATTAACTTTAAGAGGCTGTTATGTCAGAAAAACTCGGCTTGTATATTCACATTCCCTTTTGCAAGCAAAAATGTCTGTACTGCGACTTTTTCAGCGGAAAAGCTGACGGGAGCGAATACGACGGCTATGTTGACGAACTTAAAAATAAAATTGAATTTTGGAGCCGGCAAACCGACAAAAAGCTGACGAGCGTTTACTTTGGCGGCGGAACGCCGAGCATTATGGGCAGCGAAAGGCTTTGCGATGTTCTGTACAGCGTTAAATCACATTTTAACGTTAATAGCGACGCGGAAATCACGCTTGAGGTTAACCCCGAGTCGGGAAAGTCGCTTGATTTCGTTAAATTAAAAAAGCGCGGATTTAACAGAATATCAGTCGGAATGCAGAGCGCTGACGAAAAAGAGCTTAAAGCCCTGGGAAGAATCCACAGCACAGGGGACGTTAAGAACACAATAAATAACGCAAAATCCGCCGGTATTAATAACATATCCGTTGATTTAATGCTCGGTATTCCCTATCAGACAAAAGAAACCCTGAAAAATTCAATTGATTTTTGCGCCGAATGCGGTGTAACCCATATTTCTTCATACATTCTGAAAATAGAAGAAGGCACTCCGTTTTATAAAAACAGAGAAAAGCTTGTTTTGCCCGATGATGACGAGCAGGCAGAGCTGTATCTGTTTGCCGTGGATTACCTTGACCGCCTCGGCTTTAAGCAGTATGAAATCTCAAATTTTGCGATACCGGGCTTTGAGAGCCGTCACAATACGTCCTACTGGAAGCTTGACGAATACATCGGTATCGGACCTTCCGCGCACTCCTTCTTTGGCGGAAAAAGGTTCTATTACGGCAGAAGTATGAAGGATTTTATTGATAACAAGCTTACCGACGACGGAACCGGCGGCACAGAGGAAGAATTTATTATGCTTTCCCTGCGTTTGAAAAGCGGACTTGATTTTGACTTGTACAAAGAAAAATTCGGCAAGCCCGTTGCGGATTACGTCATAAAAAATACGGAAAAATATATCCAAATGGGTTTAATGCAAAAATCCGGCAGCTCGGTATTTTTTACTCCCAACGGATTTTTGGTATCGAACTCAATAATCAGCAAACTGATATAACTAATCACCGGGCAGCCTCAGCTCCTGCGGTTAGATTGCATCGGGTTTGCTCCGAGTTAAAGAATAAAGCCACCGTTTAATTAAGCGGTGGCGATTTTTATTCAAAAAACTGCTTTGTTTCAAAGCAAGGCATATATTTCAGCTTAAACAGGTTTCTTTTGTGCAGGGTATCAATTCTTTCCTTTGTTTTCGGATTGTCAATCTCGCCCGTTCTGATGTATTTATCGAGCACTTCGTAGGTAAAGCCGAGGTTTTCCTCGTCGGTTTTTCCGCAAAGTCCGTCAATCGGAACCTTGTCAATCAAAACCGAGGGAAGCCCGAGCAGTCTGCCTATCTGCCTTACTTCGTCAACCGTAAGGTTTGAGCAGGGGCTGAAATCCCCCGCCTGGTCTCCGTAACGGGTTGAATATCCAACCCAGTCCTCCGAAAGATTGCAGGTGTTCGCAACTCTGCCGTTGTTGCTTTGAGCGACGGCGTACAGCGTAGTCATACGGATTCTCGGCGGAATATTTGTCAAAGTCTGAACCGACGGATTGAACGGCAGGCTGTTTTTAACTCCGTCAACAGCTTCTTTTACGTTGATTACAAAGTGCTTGATACCAAGGTGCTCAACAAGCAGCTTTGCCATATCAATGTCCGCCTGCTCGCCGTTTGGCATAAGCACGCCGATTACCCTGTCCTTTCCGAGAGCTTCTACGCATAGAGCGGCTACGATTGAGCTGTCCTTACCGCCCGAAATTCCGACTACGGCGTTGCAGTCAGGACCGTTCTCCTCAAAAAACTCTCTTATCCATTTTACACATTCATCCTTAACAAGCTTTGCGTCAAACATTTTTTACCCCCTGAATTATATTTATTTGGCAGCTTTGCAAATCCACAACTACCAAAAATTTGACCATATTATTTCCTGTATAATAATATACCACAAATAATTAAGTATTTCAACAAATATGTTAATTGACATAATCGCGTAATACTGATAAAATATATGTTAGCCTATTAAGGAGATCTTTATATGAGCATCAGGAAAAAAATTGCATTGATTCCTGCGTTTATGCCTGACGAAACGTTAATTGATTTGGTAAATGAATTAAAAAGCCGTGAATTTGACATTGTTGTTGTTGACGACGGAAGTCAAGATGATTTTGCCGAGATTTTTGAACGCGCGGAAAACAGCGCGAAGGTCATTCACCTCAGCTCAAACAAAGGCAAAGGCGTTGCGCTCAAACGCGGACTGAAATTTATTAAAGCCAATTTTGAGCCGCCCTACACCATTGTTACGGTTGACGCTGACGGTCAGCATAAAATTACCGATGTAGTTAATGTTTACAACTACGCCGCAAAATATCCCGACGACGTAGTAATCGGCTGCCGCAAGCTTGAAAAGGACGACCCGATTAAAAGCAGAATCGGCAACAGTATCACAAATTTTCTGTATAAAGTCACAACAGGCTCCCGTTTGTCTGACACTCAAACAGGGCTGAGAGCGTTTTCCGACGGCTTGGTCGATATGGCGATTAACTCCGAGGGCTCGCGGTATGAGTATGAAATCAATATGCTGCTCGACTTTACACGCACAAATAAAATCAGGGAAATTCCGATAGAAACGGTCTACATCAACAACAACAGAGCTTCGCATTTTCGGCCGTTAAAGGATTCCGCAATTATTTACAGCCAATTTTTTACAAATAAAATCTCAAATAAAAACAAAAAGAGGTAATGAGTAATTATGAAAAAGAAAAACAAGCTTATCCCCGTTACGGTGCTCACAGGATACCTTGGCGCGGGAAAAACAACGGTGCTTAATCACGTGCTTTCTAACCAGCAGGGTTACAAGGTCGCGGTAATTGTAAACGACATAGGCGAGGTAAACATTGACGCGTCGCTGATTGCCAAGGGCGGAGCTGTTACTCAAAAGGACGAAAACCTTGTTCCGCTTTCAAACGGCTGCATCTGCTGTACGCTCAAGGTAGACCTTATGAAACAGATTATTGAGCTTGCTCAGTCAAACAGATTTGATTATATTTTGATTGAGGCTTCGGGTATCTGCGAGCCCGGTCCTATCGCGGGTTCAATTTGTATGCTTGACGGAACAGACAAATCCGCCGATTTGCCCGCCGTTGCCTACCTTGACAACGTTACAACCGTTGTTGACGCCAAGAGAATGGCAGACGAGTTCGGCTCGGGTTCAAGCCTTCTTCAGGATAATCTTGACGAGGACGATATTGAAAACCTGCTGATTCAGCAGATTGAGTTCTGCACAAACATCATTCTCAACAAGGTTGACGACGTAACCGACGAGGAAAAAGCGGAGGTGCTTGAGGTAATCAGAGCGCTGCAGCCCGAAGCAAAGATTATTGAGACTAATTTTGGCAAGATTGACCCTGCCGAGATTTTGGAAACCCACAGCTTTGATTTTGAAAAAATCGCGCAGAGCTCAGGCTGGATGAGAGCTATGGAGCTTGAGGGCGAAAATTCCGACAATTTAAAAGACGAAGATGCGCATCACGAGCATCACCACGACCACGACGAGGATGAGCACCACGAGCATCATCACGACCACGACGAGGATGAACACCACGAGCACGGACATCATCACCACCATCACCATCACGACGAAGGAGAAGCCGAGGAATACGGAATCGGCACCTTTGTATATCAGAACGTAAAGCCGTTTGTAAAGGATAAATTTGAGGATTTTGTATTTAAAAAATGGCCCAAAGAGGTTATCAGAGCAAAGGGCTTGTTCTGGATAAAGGAAGACCCCAACACCGCTTATATTTTTGAACAGAGCGGTAAGCAAAAGACCGCTACCGACGACGGAGACTGGATTGCGGCGTTCCCCGAAAGAGACCGCAAGGAAATTTTGGCTCTTAATCCCGACCTTGCCGCAACGTGGGATCCCGTTTACGGCGACAGAATCAACAAGCTTGTGTTCATAGGCAGAAAAATGGATAAAAAAGCGATTATCAGCGCGCTTGACGACTGCATAGACAAAAACTCAAAGTAATTTTTTTACAGGGTAATTAATGAGAAAGGATGATGAAAATGGTTATTACTTGTCTTGATTTAGAGGGTGTTCTTGTTCCCGAAATTTGGATTGCGTTCGCGAACGCTACGGGTATTCCCGAGCTTAAAAAGACTACCCGCGACGAACCTGATTACAACAAGCTTATGAGATACAGGCTTGATATTTTGAAAGAGCACGGTCTGGGACTGAAAGAAATTCAGGACGTCATAGCAACTATTGACCCGATGCCGGGCGCAAAGGAGTTCTTGGACGAGCTGAGATCGCTTTGCCAGGTAATTATTATCAGCGATACATTTACTCAGTTTGCCTCTCCCCTTATGAAAAAGCTCGGCTGGCCTACAATCTTCTGCAATTCGCTTGTCGTAGCCGATAACGGCGAGGTTACCGACTTCAAAATGCGTGTTGAAAACTCCAAATACACAACCGTTAAAGCGCTGCAGTCAATCGGATTCGAAACCGTTGCCAGCGGAGACAGCTATAACGACCTCGGTATGATTAAGGCGAGCAAAGCAGGATTTTTATTTAAGAGCCCTGATAATATCAAGGCTGAAAATCCCGACATTCCCGCGTTCGAAACCTACGACGAGCTTTTGAACGCTATTAAAAAAGTTTTATAAACAATCCCGGGGATTTGAAGCTCCTGCTGTGAGATTACCTCGTCGCATCCGATGTCAAGCAAGCTTGCGTCGGGCTTTACTCCGAGTTAAATACTATTTAAAATTTGCCTGCCGTAATCAAGCGGCAGGCTTTTTCCATTATTAATCTTACGCTCAATAAGCTTCCGACTGCATTTATTATAACCAATCACCATTGTTATGCGAGCTTGCGTCGTGTTTTGCTTCGAATTAAATAAAATTTTGAATAGAAAAAACTATATTGCAAATCCTTAATATGTACTAAAAATTTGGGAGCGGATATGATGGAAAACTCAACGGCAGTTAAATCTCAGGAATATATGTCTGTCAGGTTTATATATAAAAAACAGCTTAATATAATCTTTTCCGCGACAATAGCGGTTCTGGGCATTTGCTCTTTTTTTATATCCGTAATTAAAGATATGAACTGGGATTTTCTCGCTAATTTCAGGTATATGACGATAGTGGGAACTTTGTTTACTTCTTTAGTTTCTTTATTGACAGTCGTTATAAGCGTTATTGAGCTGATAACTATGAACGATATTAAATCAAGAGGATTGTACTTCTTAAAACTAACCTCGGTGGTGACCGAAAGTATAATCTCAATTATAATTTTAATGTCATTATTCCCATTTATTCCCGACAGTCCTAACATACTTAGGTTTGACTCTTTTAATATGCATATAGTTATACCTATGCTGACTATATTATCATTTCTGATTACCGAGCCGCCGATTGTCAAAATAAAGCCGATAATGAGGTTTAACGGAGCTTGGCTGATTACAATTTACGCAGTAGTAATAATCAGTATGATAGTCCTTGGAATGATACCGCAGGATAAAATTCCGTACTCGTTTTTAGAAGTAAACACACGTCCGTTTTGGTATGTTTTGCTGGCGGGATTAATCATATATTCCTGCGCTTATTTTTTGTCGTGGGGATATATCGAATGGAACAAAAAGATTTCGGAGTATTGGTATCGGTAAAACTAAAAGGAGCACTTTAATCAGCGGCTCCTTAAAAAATTAAACAATTATGTAAAATAAATAATCGGAATCCGCAACTGCAGATTCCGATTAAATTTAGTTTGATTTATTTTATTCCTGAGGTTTTTCTTCCGTTTCGGGTTCAACAATCTCGACTTCTTCAACCACAACCTCTTCTGCGGGCTCTTCGGTCTCGGCTGCTTCGCCGTCCTCCTGCGCCGCTGCTTCGTCGGTATTCTCCGCGGTCTCTTCCCCGTTCTCTTCCCCGTCCTCTTCAACTTCTTCAATGCCATAGATTTCGGACGCCATAATAGCGAAGGCTGTTTCTGCCTCGGGAATCGGCAGACCTACAAAGAAATGCATTTGGTTCTTGAAGATATTAACATCAATGTCAAGATCAAATTCGTCGGCAATATCCTTGAGTTTATTAACATCAGCGCAGAAAATCTCTCTTGTTCCGGCAAAAACAGTAATCTTGCAAAGACCTGTCAAATCGCCGTAAATCGGGCTTACAGCGGGATGAGTAAGCTCGAGGTCGCCCGCGTACTGCTCGCCCTTATCTCTGAGGGACTCGGCGTTAAGAATGGTGTCATAAGGCTGAATTTCATCAATCTCGGGGTTGCTGTTAGTAACGTCAAGCCACGGAGAGATCAGGAAAGCTTCTCTGGGCATCGGCATAGTCTGATACTTAATCTTCTGAATAAGAGAAAGCGCAATTCCGCCGCCCGCAGCGTCGCCCGCGAAAATAATCTTATCCGCAGGGATTCCCTTTTCTTCGATAAGATAAGCATAGCGGTCAAGAAGCATCTTCTGAATGTCTACAGCTGAATGAGCCGGAGCCTTGGGATATACAGGGAAAATAACCTCTGCGCCGAGCTTATTGGAAAGCTTTTTGATAAAAGAGTAATGGAATCTTGTGGGAGCATTCCAAAAATCACTGCCGTGAATGTAGAAAATTACATCCTCGGTTGTCTTTTCCTTAGGCTCATAAACAAAGGTATCCTCAAATTCGTCAAGCTCTTCCAAATGCAAAGCTCTTCTTACCTGAGAAGGAATGGAATAGGGCTTTGAGCTTTGTTCAAGGCTCTTTTCAAAGTTCACGTTCTTTTTAACAGAGAGCGGAAGGAGCTTTGAAGCATCCTCTAAAACAAGGCTCTTGACGCTTCTTTCCTGTTTTTTTGCCTGATTCTTTTTTGCAATAGCTGTTCCTGTGGCAGCCGCTGTGACTGCGGAAGCAACACCGATTGCGATTTTTTGAGATTTTTTCATATTTAACACCTTTCCTATAATATAAGTTGCTGCTGATGTGATTTTATTAAATTTCATAAGTCCTCCTAAATATAACATTATGTTGATGTTTAATTATATCATATAATTACGGATTTGTCATTAGTTTTTTAAAAATTTTATTCACTTGTCAAAAATTGTCTAAAAAAAGCGCGGACGCTTATGCGTCCGCTTGAAAAGCGACTGTGTCTGTAAGCCGGGTTCTGTCTTGAACAGCCATCTATCTTGGCAGCGGGTTGCCCCAACTGCTCGATGCCACCTCCAAAGAACTCGCCGAGCAAGCGATAAATGTTCTACCACGGTGTTGCTTCAAATAGGGTTTACACGGCAGGTTGGTCTCCCAACCTCCGGTGAGCTCTTACCTCACCTTTCCACCTTTGCGCCGAAAAACGGCGTAGTTTATTTCTGTTGCACTATCCCTGGAGTCGCCTCCGGCGGCCGTTAGCCGTTATTTTGCTCTGTGAAGCCCGGACTTTCCTCGCACAGGTCTTTTCAGTTCCTGCCCGCAGCTGTTCGGCACACTCGCTTATACTATTATCAAATAAAATCCTTTAACATTTGTTTTAAAGCATTTTAATTGAAAATTATATTATTTATAATAAATCATTTTTTTGCCTTTGTCAAATACTTGATAATTGCGACAAATTAGAGTATAATATACCGGAATGACAGAAAGGAGTAATTTTATGGATATAAGACAGGAATCGCTTAAAAAGCATTATGAATGGAAAGGCAAAATCGAAGTAATTTCTACCGTACCGATTTCTTCCTCGGAGGATTTGGCTCTTGCCTACACTCCCGGAGTTGCCGAGCCGTGCCTTGAAGTTCAAAAGGACGTCAACAAATCATACGAGCTGACAAGGAGAAGCAACCTTGTTGCCGTAATCACGGACGGTACCGCTGTTTTGGGTCTCGGAGACATCGGTCCCGAGGCGGGTATGCCGGTTATGGAAGGAAAATGCGCGCTGTTCAAGGAGTTCGGCGACGTTGACGCCTTCCCAATCTGCATAAAGAGCAAGGATGTTGACGAGATAGTAAACGCGATTTACCTTATCAGCGGATCATTCGGCGGAATTAACCTTGAGGATATTTCGGCGCCGAGGTGCTTTGAAATTGAAAAAAGGTTAAAGGAAAAATGCGATATTCCGATTTTCCACGACGACCAGCACGGCACGGCGGTTATCGTCGCGGCAGGTCTGCTTAATTCGTTAAAGATTGTCGGCAAAAAAATTGAAGATATTAAGGTCGTAATGAACGGCGCGGGCGCAGCGGGTATCGCGATTGCCAAGCACCTGATGAATATGGGCGTAAAAGACGTTACAATGTGCGACAGCAAGGGTATAATCTGCAAGGGCGATGAAAGGCTGAACCCGATTAAGCAGGAAATGGCAGAGATTACAAACCTCAGCCGCAAAACAGGTACGCTTGCGGACGCTATGGTCGGCGCGGACGTATTCCTCGGAATTTCCGCCGCAGGCTGCGTAAGTCAGGAAATGGTTAAATCAATGGCTGAAAATCCGATTATTTTCGCAATGGCTAATCCCACACCCGAGATTATGCCCGACCTCGCGAAGGAAGCCGGAGCGGCGGTTGTCGGAACGGGAAGAAGCGATTTCCCTAACCAGATTAATAACGTGCTCGCCTTCCCGGGAATTTTCAGAGGAGCTCTCGACTGCAGAGCGAGCGATATTAACGAGGAAATGAAGATTGCCGCTTCCTACGCGCTCGCTTCCATTATTGACGACGACAAGCTTTCCGCCGATTATATTCTGCCCCACGCTTTTGACCCGAGGGTGGGCAAAACCGTAGCTGAAGCTGTTAAAAAAGCTGCTGTCGAAAGCGGAGTAGCGAGAATCTAAAACAAAAATATATTACATAATTTAACCCTTCTGATTATGCTCAGAAGGGTTATTTTATTATTTTCAATTAAAATGCTTTAAAGCAGATGTTAAAGGATTTTATTTGATAATAGTATTATAATTTTAATCAGCTCTTCCCTGTCGTTTTCAACCTCTCCGCTGATTACCTTTTCAAGAAGTTCATTCAATATATTTCCGATTTCTTTTCCCTCGGCAATTCCGAGCGATTTGACATCCTCTCCGCTGATACTGAGCTGTTTAAGGCTGCAGCACTCATTATTTTTAATTATTTCTTCAAATTGAATTTCCGCAGAATTGAGATCGTTCAGCTTTTGTTCCCTGCGGTAATCGGACTGGGCAAGAATATCGGCTCTCTGAATCTTAAAAAGCCTTTGCGTGTTTTGCTCGCCGATTTTGCCGATAACGCGCTTTAAGGCGGTTTTGCTGCCCTTGAAACGAACATCATGATATTCAATAAGAGTTACGCAGTCCGAAATAAAATCATTCGGAAATCTTAGCCGCCTTAAAATATCATCAGCCATTTGAGCGCTGATAAGCGGATGACCTTTGAAATGCCTTCTGCCGTTTTTATCGGTTGTGCATACCTTAGGCTTGCCGACGTCGTGGAGCAGCATTGTAATTCTCAGCAGTGGCTCCGGCTCTATATTACAGACTGTACGCGCGATATGAGCGTAAACGTCAAGATAGTGATGAGGAGTTCTCTGCTCAAAATCAAAGCAGGGCTTCAGCTCGGGTATTATCTCGGCAAAAACGTCCCTATATTCAAGCAAAATTCTCTCGGCGGATTCCCCTGCCGTTATTCCGATTAATTCCTCACGGATTCGCTCAGCGGCAATGTTATTAAGCGAGGCCTTGAGCGCGTGAACAGCGTTTACGGTTTCCTGTTCAAGCGCAAAATCAAAGCGCGAGGCAAACCGCAAGCCGCGCAAAATTCTCAGCGCGTCCTCGGAAAACCTTTTTTCGGGACTTCCGACGCACTTAATCAGCCTGTCTTTTAAATCCGCTTTACCGCCGAAGGGATCAATCAAGCCGCTTCCCTCGCTGTAAGCCATCGCGTTGATTGTAAAATCACGCCGCGAAAGGTCGGTAATAACGTCTCGGGAAAACTCAACCTTTTGCGGGTGACGGCTGTCAAGATATTCTCCGTCAACCCGAAAGGTAGTAATCTCATAAATATTTTTACCGATAATTACGCTGATTGTGCCGTGTTTTTTGCCGACTTCGAGCGTTTTGAAATCCTCAAAGCAGGATTCAATTTGCTCAGGCACGGCGCTTGTGCAAATATCATAATCCTTTGGCGTAATATTCATCATACTGTCGCGGACACAGCCGCCGACAATATAAGCTTCAAAGCCGCGGCTATTCAATTTTTTCAGAATAAAATTTACTTCATCAGGAATATTAATATTTAACATTGATTTTTGTCTTTTTCTATAAGCTTTACAGCTATGTTATAAAGTATATTGAAAATAATAATTATGGCTGCGGATATTGAGACGAATAAAATTGTGCTTTGTACGCTCAGGGTTGTAAGCGAGAAAAATTCGTCTAAAAATATAAAGGCTATCGAAAATCCAGCCGCGCTGATTAAAAGCATAGCCGACCTGAGGTAATTCAGCGGCAAAGACAGCCTGATGATGAACAAATATCCTGTCAGCGCAGTGAGATAAACAGAGATTGTTGAAAATTCAGCGTAAGGAATATTTAATACGGAGCACATTATTACCGCAATAATAATATTAACCACAACGCAAAACGCCGCGGGTATCGCTCTTGCTAATATGTTAAAGGTAAAGTTACCCCTGACAATGTCTTTGTTTGGCTGCAGAGCAAGCACAAAGGACGGGAAGCCGATTGTAAGCGAGCTGATTAGAGTAAGCTGAATAGGCTCGAACGGATACGGCATTGTACAAAAGATAAAAAACAGCGAAAGTAAAATTGAGTAAATTGCCTTTACAATGAAAAGCGAAGAGCTGCGCTCAATATTGTTGATTGTTTTTCTGCCCTCATAAACAACGCTTGGCATTGAGGCAAAGTCGTTGTCGGTCAGCACAAGCTGAGAAACGTTCCTTGCGGCTTCGCTTCCCGAAGCCATCGAAATCGAGCAGTCGGCTTCCTTGAGCGCGAGAACATCATTAACGCCGTCGCCTGTCATTGCGACCTTGTGCCCTTTTGCCTTTAAGGCGAGCACAAGCTTTTTCTTTTGTTCGGGAGTTACCCTGCCGAACACGTTGCAGTTTTCGGCAGCCTCGGCAAGCTGTTCGTCGGTTTTGACCTCTGTCATATCAACAGCTTTTTCGGCGCCCTCAATTCCGCAATCCTTGGCGATATTCAGAACCGTTTGTACGCTGTCGCCGGAAATTACCTTCAGGGTAACGCCCTGTTCCTTGAAGTAGTTGATTGTTTCTCCGACGTTATCCCTGAGTATATCCTTGATTAAAATGAGAGCCATAGGCTCCAAATCCGAGGGCAGCTTTCCGCTTTCTATCGCGGAATCTGAGGAAACGAGCGCGAGAACCCTGACCGTGTCTGAAATTTGATTAAACCGCTCAAAAACCTCGCTGTATTTTTCCCTGTCATTAAAAACAAATTCACAAGCGCCGACAATGTAAGATTTTCCGTTATCAAAATTTCCGCCCGACCACTTTGTTTCGGAAGAAAATTCGATGAAGCTTTTACAATTTATCGGCTGAGCGTCACCTGCATAACCGCCGATTGCGTTCATAGTGGCGTTTTTGTCCTCGGAAGCGCTGAAAATTGAAGATAAAGCGATTTTTATTTCTTCTTCGGAATTATTAAATTCTATAACGTCGGTAACTGACATATTTTCCGAGGTAAGGGTGCCCGTTTTGTCAAGGCAAAGCACATCAACGCGCGCAAGCGTTTCTATGCAATACATCTCGTTAACAAGTACCTTTTTTCGGGATAATTTAATTACCGAAACCGCCAAAACCGTACTTGTCAGAAGAATCATACCCGACGGCAGAATACCGACAAGCGCGCCGACGGTGCTGATTACCGACTCCTGAAATTCGGTGTGATGAATAAAATACCTGCTGACAAAAAGAAGCGCTCCCAACGGGAAAATTATAAACGTACAAAGCTTAATAATAAATTTAAAAGTTTTTAAAATTTGAGAATTATTCTTTTTTATGTATTTCGCTTCGCTGTTAATTTTCGCGGCGTAGCAATCGGCGCCGATTCGGATAATCTTCGCGACGCATTTTCCCGCGGAAACAAAGCTTCCCGACAAAAGCTCGTCGCCGACGTTCTTTTCAATCAAATCCGATTCGCCGGTAAGCATACTTTCGTTTGCCTTACACTCGCCGCTGATAAGTACACAGTCAGCGGGAATTTGGTCGCCTCTTGAAAGGACGATAACGTCGTCAAGCACAAGCTCTTCCTTGCCGATTTCGGTTTCCTTTCCGTCACGGATGACTGCCGATTTGCTCTCGGTCAGAATTGTCAGCTTGTCCACGCTGATTTTTGAACGGATTTCCTGAACAATACCGATTATCGTGTTGAAAATAATAACGCCGATAAACAGCAGGTTCTTGTAGGAGCCGACAAGAATTAACAGCAAAAATAAAATTACGTTAATCGCGTTAAAAAGCGTGCAGATATTATCGTAAAAAATACGCCTTATTGATTTGGTTTTTATTGTAGATGATACGTTTGTTTTTCCCTCGGACTTTCTTTGAGCAACTTCGTCCGAGCTTAATCCGTTTAATAAATCATTATCCATATAATACCCCTAAATGTAAATTTAATAATTGCAGAAAATTTTTTGATAAAAAATCGGCTTAATCAAAAAATTCGCCGATTAAATTCCAAGATTATTTTTAATAATTAAAACGTAATTTTAATTATATTATAAACGCAAATGATAATAAAGGCAACGGAAAGAAGGTGATTTTTTGAAAAAAATAAAAAAATTAATTACAGTTGCCGTTTGTGCCGTGATGATGGTTAACATCTCAACGACTTACACGTTCGCGGAAGAAACCGCGAAAAAAGTATATCTCGGAGGTCAGCCGTTCGGGGTGAAATTTTATAACGACGGCTTGATTGTTGTTGAGCTTGAAGAATTTTTTGACGGCGCAAAGTACGTTTGCCCAGCCAAAGAAGGCGGATTAAAGGTAAACGATATTATTAAGGAAATAAACCAAAATCCTGTTAAAACAAATGAGGAAATGCAGAATTTGACAATCAACAGCGGCGGAAAACCTATTAATTTTACCGTTGAAAGAAACGGTCAAAGGAAAAACATTGTGGTAAATCCCGTTAAGAATACTGCGGGAATGTACCTTTTGGGCGCGTGGATCAGAGACAGCTGCGCCGGAATAGGAACAATAAGCTACTACGATGAGTCACAAAATTATTTTGCCGCGTTAGGTCACGGAATATGCGACAATGACACAGGAGCTCTGCTTCCGCTCGGCTCCGCGGAGATTGTAAAGGCAAATATAAGCTCGGTAACAAAAAGCGTTGACGGCAAAGCGGGAAGCCTTAACGGTTATTTCGGCGACGAAGAACTCGGCACGCTGACCGAAAATTCCGATTTGGGTATTTACGGAACAGCCGAAAATGTTAATTACAAGGACTATCCCCTGCTTGAAATCGCCGATTTTTCCGAGATTAAAAAGGGTGAAGCCGAAATTTATACGACAATCAACGGCGAAAACACCGAGAGTTACACTGTCGAGATTACCAAAATATGTAACAGCGACGCAGGCAGTAATGAAAACTTTGTAATTAAAATTACAGACGAGTCGCTTCTTGACGGCTGCGGAGGTATTGTTCAGGGTATGAGCGGCAGCCCGATTGTGCAAAACAATAAGCTAATCGGCGCCGTAACCCATGTTTTTTTAAACAACACTACCGAGGGCTACGGAGTAGCGGCACAATTTATGGTGTCGAATTATGAGCAATAACACAATATATTGATGTTTACTGTTTGTCGAAAAAAGTTGAGTAAAAAAATATTAACTTTTTTCAAAAAAATTAATTGGAAACTATTGCCAATGTTACCATTTTGTGGTAAAATCAACTCGTAATAAAAAATTTGATAGGAGTTTGACAAATGGATAATAGTTATAAGTTGATTATTACCGAAGAAGCCGTTGATTTTTCTCAGGAAAGTTTACAAATATTTCAAGATTTTAATATTTGTACAGCCTTCTGCGTAAAGGACGGAGAGGAGCTTTGCTCAAGAATCAGAAGCGAGGAACCCGACGTTGTGTTTATGGACGCGTTTATGACGCGGCTTGACGCAATCGGCGTTATGAGAAGCATTAAGAAGGAAAACATCAAGCAGCCTTTGTTTATTGTTTTCTCATCTTTCCACAGCACTGTGCTCGAACGCGAGATTATGAACAGCGGCGCGGATTATTTTATGCTAAAGCCGTATGACATTGAACAGCTTTGCGAGAATATTTCCGTTCTGCTTAAAAACGGCGACGACAAGCCTCTTGCTCCGCTTCGCTTTGACGCGTTCGGTATCGAGCTGAGAGTTACTCAGATTTTGCACGAAATCGGCGTACCCGCTCACATCAAGGGTTACCACTACCTCAGAGATTCTATTATTATGTCGGTAGAAAAGCCCGAGATTATTAACGCCGTAACAAAACAGCTCTATCCCTCCGTTGCCAAAAAATATCAGACTACCTCGTCAAGGGTAGAACGCGCGATTCGCCACGCGATTGAGGTGGCTTGGGACAGAGGCGATGTTGACGTGCTTAACTCGTATTTCGGATACACTATCCACAACGACAGAGGCAAGCCGACAAACAGCGAATTTATCGCGATGATTTCCGACAGGCTCAGACTGCAGATTAAAAACGCGGGTTAAATTTCAGTGATAATCAGCGCCGCCAATTCAAAAACAACAGTAAAAAACAAGGGTACGCCGTGCTTTTCAGACAGAAAGCACGGCGTAACTTTGCGCTTATATAAAGCAAATATTTTTAATTTAAAAAATTTATTTTGTTCTGCCGATGTCCTTGCGGTAGTGCATACCCTCAAAGCTGATTTTAGAAACGGCGGAATAAGCCTTGTCAAGAGCTTCGTCAAGGGTATCCGCGGTCGCGGTAACGCCCAAAACTCTGCCACCGTTTGTATAGAACCTGCCGTTTTCGTACTTTGTTCCGGCGTGATAAACAATCGCTCCGCCAACCTGGCCGTTATCATCCATACCGAACATCTCGATTCCCTTTTTATAGGAAACGGGATAACCGCCGCTCGCCATAACCACGCAGGCGGCAGCGCCGTCGTACCACTCGATATCAAGGTCGCTGAGCTTTTCGTCAATAACAGCCTCGCAAATGTCAACCAAATCGGTTTTGAGCCTGGGCAAAACAACCTGCGCCTCGGGATCGCCGAAGCGGGCGTTGTATTCAATAACCTTTGGGCCGTTCGGAGTTATCATAAGTCCGAAGTACAGGCAGCCCTTGAACGGTCTTCCCTCTTTGTTCATAGCCTTGATTGTCGGCTCAAAAATTGTACGCATACACTCGTCGGCAATCTCGTCGGTGTAGTAAGGATTGGGACTTACCGTGCCCATTCCGCCGGTGTTGAGCCCCTCGTCGTTATCGTAGGCGCGCTTGTGATCCTTTGAGCTTACCATGGGTTTAACGCACTTGCCGTCGGTAAACGCGAGCACGGAAACCTCGGGACCTGTCAAAAATTCCTCGATAACAATGTTGTTTCCGGAATCGCCGAACTGCTTGTCCTCCATAATTGACTTGACAGCCTTTACAGCGTCGTCAATAGTCTGAGCGATAATTACGCCCTTTCCGAGCGCGAGACCGTCCGCCTTGACAACAACGGGAACGGTGTTTTCGGACTTAATATAGTCAATAGCCTTATCGGGGTTATCAAAAACCTCGTACTTGGCGGTGGGAATACCGTATTTTTTCATCAGATTTTTGGAGAAAACCTTTGAAGCCTCAATTATCGCCGCGTTCGCATTCGGGCCAAAGGCTCTGATTCCGGCTTCCTCAAAAGCGTCAACCATACCGTCGGCAAGGGGATCGTCGGGAGCTACAAAAACAAGGTCAATCGCGTTTTCCTTTGCGAACTTCACCATATTTTCCTTGTCCATTACGCCGATATTTACAATCTCGGCATCGCGGGAAATTCCTCCGTTGCCGGGAGCGCAGTAAAGCTTTGTGCACTTGGGACTTTCAAGCAGCTTTTTTATGAGAGCGTGCTCTCTGCCGCCTGAACCAATCATTAAAATATTCATAAGCTACCTCTTATCAATGGTGGAAAAGTCTTATGCCTGTAAACGACATTGTCATTCCGTACTTGTTGCAGGTTTCGATTACATTATCGTCGCGGATTGAGCCGCCGGGCTGAGCAACAAACTCAACGCCCGAGCGCTTTGCTCTCTCGATATTATCGCCGAACGGGAAGAACGCGTCGGAACCGAGCGAAACTCCGCTGAATGTTTTGAGCCAATCCTTTTTCTCCTGAGCCGTAAGGGGTTCGGGCTTGGTCTTAAAGAACTGCTGCCATACTCCGTCCGCAAGAACATCCTCATAATCGTCGGAAATGTAAACGTCAATGGTGTTATCTCTGTCAGGTCTGCGGATATTGTCTACGAACGGCAGGCTCATAACCTTCGGATGCTGCCTAAGATACCAAATATCAGCCTTGTTGCCCGCAAGACGGGTGCAGTGGATTCTTGACTGCTGTCCTGCTCCGACGCCGATAGCCTGTCCTCCCTTTGCGTAGCAAACGGAATTTGACTGTGTGTATTTTAAGGTGATAAGAGCGATAAGAAGGTCGCGCTTTGCTTCCTCGGTAAGCTCCTTGTTTTCGGTAACAATGTTCTGCATAAGCATAGCTTCGTCGATTTTAAGCTCGTTTCTGCCCTGCTCAAAGGTGATTCCGAAAACATCCTTGTGCTCTATCGGAGCGGGAACGTAATCGGGATCTATTTTTACAACATTGTAATTTCCCTTTCTCTTGGTTTTGAGAACCTCGAGAGCCTCATCTGTGTAACCGGGAGCTATAATTCCGTCGGAAACCTCGCGCTGCAAAAGCTTTGCGGTCTGAACGTCGCAGGTGTCGGAAAGCGCAACCCAGTCGCCGTAGGACGACATTCTGTCGGCTCCTCTTGCCATCGCGTAGGCGGAAGCAATCGGAGAAAGCTCGAGGTCGTCTACAAAATAAATCTTTTTAAGGGTGTCGGAAAGCTCTGTCGCAACAGCGGCGCCGGCAGGGCTTACGTGCTTGAAGGAAGCCGCCGCGGGCAGTCCCGTAGCCGCCTTGAGCTCGCGTACAAGCTGCCATGAGTTGAACGCGTCAAGGAAGTTGATGTAACCCGGCTTGCCGTTCAGCACCTCGACAGGAAGCTCGGAGCCGTCCTTCATAAAGATTTTTGATGGCTTTTGGTTGGGATTACAACCGTATTTAAGCATTAATTCGTTCATTTTAATATATCCCCTTATTTATTTTTATTGATAATTTTTGATTTGGCTTCTCCTGTCGCGATGTCTATGTATCTTACGTAAAGAGAAACCTTGTTATCATTATCAAGCGCGTTCCAAATTTTATCCGCGAAAACGTCAATGCTGTCGTTTTCGATTTCTACCAATGTAGGCTCGCCCTCAAAGCTCGGAAGCGGATTTCCGTCGCCCATATAGGTGTGGATAAATCTGCCCTTGCCCGCGAGAGGAGCGTCATAGGTGAATGTGTAGCGCTCGCAGCACTCGGGGTTTCCTTCGGCGCTTTTGAGGATTGATAAAGCGTAGTTCATCTTGCCGTCCGAGCATTTTACAATACCCGAAATTCTCGGCGTGTAGTTAGGCGCGTCAGGCTCAAATTCCCGGGTTCTGAGCGCCTGCTCAAAGGTGAGCTGCTGATTCATCAAATCATAGATTGTATCGGTCTGGTCGCCGTTGGTAACAATCGTTTTGTTGCCGAGCACCCTTACGGGCGAATAGATGATGAGCGAGGGATCGACAAGCTTTGACGGATCAAAAGCCTCGGTTTTAATTCCGTCCTCTGTGGGAGCGAAAATTCTGTTGCGGCTGTTCTCGCTTCTTCCCATAATAAAATAAGCGATTACCGCCTTTGCGCCGTCGGCTGTTCTGCCGAGCACAATGCCTCTGCCGGGGTAGCTGGTTGAGGCGATTTCTTTTTCTAAAGATACTGCTTTCATTTTATTCCTCCGTAAAATTATTCTATAATTTCGGTTTTATTGCCGATTACTTTAATTTTATCCTCGCAGAAAAGCGCGACTGCTTTGGGAAGAATCTTCCACTCGGCTTGTTCCATTACTCTCTTTTGGAGAATCTCGGGAGTGTCGCCGTTTTTGACTTCAACCGCCTTTTGAATAATAATCGGACCGCCGTCGCAGATTTCATTTACAAAATGCGCCGTAGCTCCCGTTACCTTAACTCCCTTTTTAAGGGCCTCCTCGTGAACTTTAAGTCCGTAGTAGCCCTCGCCGCAAAAGGACGGAATAAGTGCGGGATGAATGTTGATAATTCTGTTTTCAAAGGCTTTAATCACCTTTTTGCCCAAAATTGTCATAAATCCCGCCAAAACTACAACGTCGGCGCCTACGCTTTGCAAAAGCTCGGTCAGGGCTGAGTCGTAGCTGTCAAAGGAATCGTAATCCCTGCGCCTGATAATCAGAGTATTAATGCCGTTTTTTTCGGCGCGTTCCAAAGCGTAGGCATTCGGGTTGGAGGAAATAACGGTTGAGATGTATCCGTTCTTAATCTCCCCTCTGCCCTGCGCGTCAATGAGCGCCTGCAGGTTTGTGCCGCCGCCCGAAACGAGAACAACAATGTTTTTCATTATACAAAAACAACTCCTTCGCTGCCCTCAATTACTCTGCCGAGCACAACAGCGTCCTCGCCGTTTTCTTTGAGAATGTCAATCGCCTTTCCTGCGTCGCTCTCGGCAACCGCGAGAACCATTCCGACGCCCATATTGAAGGTATTGAACATATCGTGCTCGCTGATGCCTCCTACGCGCTGCATAAGATTGAAGATTGGAAGAACGGGAATATTGTCCTTTTTAATTTCAGCAGACATTCCTTCTTTGAGCATTCGGGGAATATTCTCATAAAAACCGCCTCCCGTGATGTGAGAAAGCGCCTTGACCTCAACCTGCTCCATAAGCGCCAAAACAGGCTTGACGTATATTTTGGTAGGAGTCAGCAGCGTTTCTCCGAGGGGCTTGTCAAGCTCGGGATAAGTATTGTTAATCGTATTTTCATCAATATCAAAAATCTTCCTGACCAGAGAAAAACCGTTTGAGTGAACGCCCGACGAGCGTAAGCCGATAAGAACGTCGCCCTGAGTAAGCTTTGAGCCGTCAATCATCTTGGGCTTGTCTGCGATTCCTACGCAAAAACCTGCCACGTCGTACTCATTCTCCGGCATAAGCCCCGGGTGCTCGGCGGTTTCTCCGCCGATTAACGCGCAGCCCGACTGAACGCAGCCCTCGGCAATACCCTCAACGATAGAAGCTACCTTTTCGGGAATATTTTTGCCGATTGCGATGTAGTCAAGGAAAAACAGCGGCTTTGCTCCGCAGCAGATTACATCGTTAACGCACATTGCAACGGAGTCAATACCGATGGTGTTGTGCTTATCAAGCAAAAAAGCAAGCTTTATTTTGGTGCCTACTCCGTCGGTACCGCTGATTAAGACCGGCTCTTCCATTCCCTTGAAATCGGGAGCGAAAAGTCCGCCGAAGCCGCCGATTCCCGAAACAACGCCCGGAATATTGGTGCGAGCAACGTGCTTTTTCATCAGCTCAACCGATTTGTAGCCGGCAGTAATGTCAACGCCTGCCGCCTTGTAACTCTCTGAAAAGCTTTCCATAAAATTCCTCCGTTAATTTTTGTTGATTTTATACGCGTATTTGTCCACAAAGAAGGTTGTCGGCACTTTCGCGCTGAATTCCTTGGTAAAGCAGCCGTCGCAAAGGTCAATGTCAGCGTCCTTTGCGATTTTTCTCAGGCTTTCCACGCTGAGATAGCCGAGCGTATCGGCGCCGATTTCTTCTCTGATTTGTTCTTTTGTCATTTTATTGGCTATTAGGTTTTCTTTGTCGTAAATATCAATTCCAAAATAGCAGGGGAATACAAACGGCGGAGAGCTGACGAGCATGTGCACCTCTTTTGCCCCCGCTTCTCTGAGCAGGTTTACAATGTGCTTGGAGGTTTCTCCCCTTATAATCGAATCGTCAATTACAATTATCCTTTTTCCCTCAACGTTGGATTTCAAGGCGGTGAGCTTTGTTTTCATCAGCCTGTTCTTTTTATCCATACCAGTGCCGACAATCCGACCTATGAATTTATTTTTCATAAATCCCATTCCGTAAGGAATTTTTGACGCTTTCGCGTAACCCTCGGCGGCAATTATGCCCGAATCGGGAACGCCGCAAACCATATCGGCTTCAATCGGATATTCCTTATAGAGGAGCTCGCCCGCTTTAATACGCGCCGAATGAACGCTTACGCCGTCAATAACGCTGTCGGGGCGCGCAAGGTAAACATACTCAAAGATACAAAGAGAGGTCTTGACGGGCTCTGCTTCAAGCTGATATGTGTGGAAGCCGTCATCATCAACGACAACCATTTCTCCCGGCTTTACATCTCTGATAAACTTCGCTCCGATGCTGTCAAACACACAGCTTTCCGACGAAAAGACATAGCTGTTTTTCAGCTTGCCCATGCAAAGAGGACGAAAACCGTGTTTATCCCTGAACGCCATTAACCTTGACGGACCGCAGATTACCGTTGAATAAGCGCCTTCAAGCTTTTTCATCGAGTTCAGCACAGCGTCCTCAAGGTTATCTGTCCGGCAGCGCTCGGTCGCGATTACATACGCCATCAGCTCGGCGTTTGAATTTGACTGAAAGATAGCGCCGCCGCGTTCAAGCTCCTTGCGGATTGACGGAAAGTTAGTGATTGAGCCGTTGCTTGAAATCGCGATTGAGCCCTCTTTATACCTTAAAACAAGCGGTTGATTTGCCGCCCGGTCAAGGCTTTGGTTTGCTGTAAAGCGGACGTGACCGACAGTGATTTTTCCGCTTTTAAGCTTTTCAAGCACCTTGGGCGTAAACACCTCGGATACCATTCCGAGCTCCTTGACCGTGGAAAAATTGCGGTCTGTATTAACCGTAATGCCCGCGCTGATTTGTCCGCGGTGCTGCAAGCTGTAAAGCGCGTCGTGGGTAATGGCGACGGTGTCAAGATTATCGTTATTATAAATTCCGAAAACTCCGCACTCGTCGTTCGCCTTATCAAGGCGCGAATCTATTTCTGCAAATTTTGTCATTAAAGCTCTGCCACCTTAGTCTGCATTGCCTTGTCCTTTTCGGCAACGCCTTTTTCCATTTCGGTTTTCATATCCTCAAGCTTTTGAGCCAAAGCGTCGTCGGAAAGCGCCAGCATTTCCACCGCGAGAATAGCGGCGTTAGCGGCTCCGTCAACTGCGACTGTCGCAACGGGAATACCAGTGGGCATCATAACCGTCGCCAAAAGCGCGTCCATACCGTCAAGCTGAGCGGATTTGCAGGGGATTCCGATTACGGGAAGCGTGGTTTTTGCCGCCAAAACACCCGCAAGGTGAGCCGCCATTCCCGCTGCCGCTATGATTACTCCAAAGCCGTTTTCCTTTGCGCCTGAGGCAAAGCTCATAGCCGCGTCGGGAGTTCTGTGCGCGCTCATTACGTGAACCTCGTACGGAACGTCAAACTCTTTAAGCTTTTTTACCGCCTTTGAAACTACGGGAAAATCGCTGTCAGAACCCATTATTACTGCTACTTTTTTCATATTGAATCCCCTTTTTTAACATTTTTTATTAATGTATATTTTACATTATCAAAGTCACTACGTCGGCAGGCGCCGACGGTTATACACAACTCATTATATAAAAAATCAAATGAAATTTCAATAGCGTAAAAGAATTATAAATACATAACAGAAAAAAACACAGGACAAAAGCTGTCCTGTGTAATACTATAATCAAATAAAATCATTATTTGGCGTTCCCTGCGTTACCGGAATTAGTCTCTAACTCTTCAAGGCTTTCCGAATCGCGCATGTGCGGAAACAGCAGCTTCATACGCTGATCGTCAAAGCGTTCGTCAAGGTATTCCTCAAAAACATTTGACGCGGGTACTTTCTCTATGCGCTGATTCCAGCGATAAATTGCGGCAACGGTCATAAATCCGTCATAGATTGCCAATATGAAAACCACAAGCAATATTACAGAGCCTTGTTTTTTCGGTATTTTTTCAATCAGCCTTGAAGCCATAGGATAAAGATACCTTATCCAGATAAGCCCCAAAAAGCCCCAAAAGCAGGCGAACAGCAGACAGGTTCTGCCGCCGATATTTAAGGGATAATCGCTGTAATCCCATGAAACGGTGCCCAAAAAGGTTTCCTGTCCCCAAGAGCAAATATACTCAAAAAACGCGCCGAGCAAACCGCCGATGATAAAAACAAGCGTATCGCTGAGCTTATACATCTTGTACAAAACAATCGTTAAAAGCACAGCTCCGCCGCCGTAAACAGGTATAAACGGTCCGTAAACCACGCCGACGCGAAATTCAAAATGCCCTTCCGTAACCAAAGCGTAAACCGTTTCAATACAGGTTCCGACAAATGAACCGATGACGAAAAGAATGAAAAGCTTTGAAAAGCAAAGACCAGAGGCAAACGGCTTATCCTCTTTATTCTCATAAACCGCGGTAAACTGCTTTTTGTTTTCTTCCTTTAACTTGTTAAGCTTGGCTTTGAGCTGCTTAATATATGCGGTGTGCTTTAGCTCGGGAAACGCCGTTACCAATCTTTTTCTGAGAATACTGTCGGCGAATATTTTGTTATAGTTTTCCTCAAGCTCAACAAGCTCTTCTTCCTTAATGTTATCGCTGAGAAGCTTCGTGTTGTTAATCAGCGTATTAACGCGTTTTTTCAGCCTGAAAACCGTGACTAAAGAAAGCGCAAAGTCAATCAAAATTAAAACGGCGATTGACAGCGAGATAATTATACTTAAAAATTCGGGAATCATCCCGACAAAAAGTAAAATTGCAGGTATAATAACCCTTACCGAGCATACGCCGCCGACTCCCAAAAGCAGAGCGTACGGCAGCGTGATAAAGCTACCGATGTTAAAGCGCATTGAGGAATAGTCCCACGGCTTGCAGCTTAGGATTTTTTCTCCGATTAACCCTGAAATAACCATAAAGAAAGACAGCAGCAGAGCGGAGCCTATAAAAATTATAAAAATATTATCGGTCAGTGGTTGAAAAATAAGGTAGCATATCAACGCTCCAGCGCCGTAAGTAGAACAAAAGGGCAGAGTTAAAAATCCCTTGCTGTAAAACTTACCTTCGCCTATAAAGTGGTAAAAGCAACTGAACAGCCACCCTAAAAAAGATACTATTAAAAAGCACCACAGAAGATTTATCCAGTACAAAAAATCACCTAAATTACTTGCTTTCGTCCTTCCAGATTTCCTTGATTGCAGCGACGTTGCCCGCAAGCCCCTGAATGTCGGACGGAATGATTATCTTGGTCGCCTGTCCGTCGGCTGCCTTTCCGAACGCCTCAAGACTCTTCAACTGAATGATTTTATCGGTCGGCGCTGCTTCGTTGAGCATTTTAAGTGCGTCGGCGTTAGCCTTTTGAACCGTCAAAATCGCCTCTGCCTCACCCTGAGCCTCACGAATTTTTTGCTCCTTTACCGCGTCGGCTTTAAGAATAGCGGATTCCTTCAAGCCCTCGGCAACAAGAATCTGACTGCGCTTTTCGCCCTCGGCGTCAAGGATTCTCGCGCGTCTTTCGCGCTCCGCCTTCATCTGCTTTTCCATCGCGTCCTGAATTTCGCGCGGCGGAAGGATGTTTTTCAGCTCAACTCTGATTACCCTGATTCCCCAGGCGTCGGTTGCTTCGTCAAGAATAATCCTGATTTTGTCGTTGATTGTATCGCGCGAGGTGAGAGTGTTGTCAAGCTCCAAATCGCCGATGATGTTTCTCAGGGTTGTGGCGGTCAGGTTTTCAATCGCGCTAAGCGGACGCTCAACACCGTAGGTGTAAAGCTTAGGATCGGTAATTTCAAAATATACAACCGTGTCAATTTGCATTGTTACGTTATCCCTTGTGATTACAGGCTGAGGCGGAAAATCCACTACCTGCTCTTTGAGAGATACTTTTTTAGAGATTCTGTCAATAAACGGAACCTTTAGATGCAATCCCGTTTCCCATGTTGAATGATAGGTTCCCAAGCGCTCGATTACGTATGCGTGCGCCTGAGGAACGATTTTGATATTGCGAACAATTAAAATCAAAATTATCAAAGCGATAATACAAATAACCGCAATTCCTATAAATGCTCCCATTATTTTTCCTCCTTTACCGGCTCTACAATCAGCTTAACTCCGTCGATTGAAAGAACCTTTACTTTTGAATTTTTAGTAACCGGAGCGAAGTCTGACCTTGCGCTCCAGATTTCTCCGTTAATCTTTACCTGTCCGACGTCCTGATTTGAAAGTATATCGGCAATAACTACACCGGTCTGTCCAATCAGCCTGTCGGCGTTGGTGCTTACGTTTTTTGTTTTTTTCAGTAATTTTTTTGCAAGAGGTCTTGTAATTATCAGCGAAGCTGCGGTAAACGCGAGAAATACAACAACCTGAATAAAAATACTCGGCGTAAAAATAGTTGTGATTGCCGCGGCAACCGCGCCGATTACAAACCAAATTGACACAAGCTGAGTTGTGGCGGCTTCACAAACTGCCATTATTACAGCAAAGACAATCCATATAAAAGGCATCAATTCTTCCATAATACCTCTCCTTTCCCCTATATAATAACACAACAACATTATTCAGTCAATTTTTAAATATTACTACACTTTTTAAATATTATGTGCTATAATATAGCATATATAAAAAAATAATTCATTTGCGGGTGATTATATGCTGTTTAATACATTTGACGAGGGAATCGCTCCCGGCGGGCTCAGGAGCAAATATGAAATTAAAACGCTGATTTGTTATCTTTATTATTCTGTAAGAGAAAATATGAGCAGAAGCCTGATAATTGAGGCAATACGCGAGGACGAGCTCGCAAACTTTTTTGAGGTAAGCGCGGCGTTTGACGAGCTTGTCGGCGACAACAACCTTATCAAGGGCGGAGAAATTGACGGAGAACCCACCTATTCCCTCAGCGAGAACGGAAAAATGATTGCCGAACAGCTTGACACTACCCTTGCCTATTCGGTTAAGGAAAAGGCGCTCAAATGCGCGCTAAAGCTCCTTGCGGAAAGGAAAACCGAGAGAGAAAATTTTGTTAATATCAATCATACCGAAAACGGCTACGAGGTTGAGTGCACGGTTTCGGGCGGAGAGCTTGATTTGCTTTCTTTCAGGCTTTACGCGCCCGAGCTTGAACAGGCAGAGATTATTAAAAAGAGCTTTTTGAGCTACCCGTCAACCGTATATAAAACCATGCTCGCGCTGATGACCAAGGACAGAGATAACGTCGGAGAAGCGCTTGAAGAGGTTTACGGTCAAATTGATTGATTATAAAAATTCAGCACTGCCGTTTTTGGCAGTGCTTTTTTGTTGAAAATATTTTTGAGCAGTAAAAGCCGCGGTTAATCTTATACCGCAAAAATCAGGTCAAAATCAGAAAAAAAGGTTAAGTACAAGCATCAGCGTTACCCCGGGCACTCCGCCGATTACCGACACAAGAAACGACAGCAGGCTGACGGGTACGCTTACATTTGTAAAGCCGGAGGTCAGATTTACCGCCAAAAGAGTTAAAAATCCGATTATCATAGACAGCAGCGCGCTTTTCATCGGGTGCTTTTTGTGAGAAGAATAATGAATTAAAGAAAACAAAACAAAGCATCCAAGCAAAACCGCCGCAATTCCCCACCAAGGCATATTAACATCTCCGATTTATAATATCGCCGGTGAGGCAGGCTCGTCACAGCCGATGTCAAGCGAGCTTGCATCGGGCTTTGCAAGGATTTTATTTGATAATAGTATAAAATAAAAAAAACAGACCGCCGATCACCGACGGTCTATTATATGCTTTAAGATAAAAAGTTATGCTTAGCCCAAAAGTCCGAAATAGGAAAGCGTGTTAAGAGCGATTACAAAGGCAACAAATACAGCGGCAAAAACCTTTGTCCAGCGCGAAAGGAACGCGTCGATTGAACGTGCCTTGTTCTTTGAAAAATAAGAATCAGCCGCGCCTGTTACAACGCCGAGCCCCTGCTGGTTGCCTTCCTGTAAGATGATAATTACAATAATAGCTATTGATACTAACGCGAGTAAAATTCCGAGAATATATCCAAATGCGTTCATTAATTTATCTCCCTTTCTTTTGCGAAATTCGCCTTTAATTCTAATTCAACTTAATTATATTACCATATAATTATCACTTTTGCAAGTGTTTTTTTACATTTTTCTAAACTTATATCAGTGAAATCTGCGCGTCCCGGGTGTCCTCGTTAGACGGAAGCGCTCCGAGCGCGGGCAGAGAACGGGTGCGGTAACGCTGAGGCTTTAGGAAGGTTCCCTCTTTATATTCGCTCATTTCAAACAGAGTGTGGCCTTTTTTGAGCTTCATAACCGCTACGCCCTGGGTTGACCTTGTGGTTTTTAACGCCAGCGCGCCTGTATGAACAAGCAACATTCTGCCCGAGGAAGCCTTTAGCAGCACTTCCCTGTCCTCGTCTATAAACAGCGCCGCTGAAAGCTTTGATTTGTCCGAATACGCGTTTGTCAGCTTTTTGCGGTTGGTTTTTGTGGCGTAGGCTTCAAGCGGGAGCTTCGCGATTTTTCCGTTTTCAAAGGCAAAGAGAAGGATACCCTTGTAGTCCTTTGTTGCCACCATATAAACAGCGTTTTCGCCCTCGTCCATTCCGAGCTTCGCGGCAACGTAATCGCCGAGAACGCTTGCTTTTGTGTCGGAAAACTCACTCGCCTTGGATTTGTAAACCTGAGCCTTGTCTGTAAAGAACAAAAGGTCGCAGTTATTTGAAAACTCAATTTCCTGAGTGATTTCGTCGCCGTCCTTTAGCTTTTGCGCTCCGCTCATTCTGAGCGACTGAGGAGTAATTTTTTTGAAATAACCCTCTTTTGTAAAGAAGAGTGTGCAGGCGTAGTCGGGTACGTTTTCGGCTTCCTCCTCATAAACAGCGGTATCCTCATAGATTATAATGCTGCGGCGGGGCTCTCCGTATTTTTCGGCGACCGCCTTTAGCTCTTTTACAATTATGGTTTTTACCCTTGCCTTGCTTTTGAGGATGTCGTCGAGCTCGGCAATCTCCTTTTCCAAATCCTCAATATCCTTTGTGCGCTTGAGGATGTATTCGCGGTTGAGGTGTCTGAGCTTGATTTCTGCGACGTACTCCGCCTGGGTTTTATCAATTCCGAAGCCGATCATAAGGTTTGGAACAACCTCGATTTCCTCGTCGGTTTCGCGAACAATCTTGATAGCCTTGTCAATATCAAGCAATATTTTTTCAAGACCTTTAAGCAGGTGCAGCTTGTCGGCCTTTTTCGTGCGGTCATAATATGTGCGGCGCTTTACGCACTCAATTCTGAACGCAATCCACTCCTCGAGAAGCGCCTTTACGCCGAGCACCATCGGGACTCCGCCGATAAGCACGTTAAAGTTGCAGGCAAAGGAATCCTCGAGCGTTGTAAACTTGAACAGCTTTGCCATAAGCTTGTCGGGATTAACGCCGCGCTTCAGGTCAATGGTAATTTTCAGTCCGTCAATACCCGTTTCGTCGCGTATATCGGAAATTTCCTTTACCTTGCCCTGTTTTACAAGGTCAATTATCTTCTCGATTATAACCTCGCAGGTTGTTGTGGCGGGAATTGACAAAATATCAATGCAGTTCTGCGATTTATCATATTCGTACTTTGCCCTGAGCCTGATGCTGCCCTTGCCTGTTTCGTAAATTTGGTCGATTACCTTTTCGTCATAAATAATCTGGCAGCCGCCGATAAAATCGGGCGCAGGCAGGGTTGACTTTATATCGTGATCGGGGTCGCGGATAAGCGCCGCGGTAGTTTCGCAAATCTCCTTTAGGTTAAAGGAGCAGATATTGGAAGCCATACCGACGGCGATACCTGTGTTCGCGTTTACAAGCACCGACGGAAAAACCGTTGGAAGCAGCGACGGCTCCTTCATTGTATTGTCGTAGTTATCTACAAAATCAACAGTGTCCTTGTCGATGTCGCGAAAAAGCTCGTTGCAGATTGGAGCGAGCTTTGCCTCGGTATAACGGGACGCCGCCCACGCCATATCACGGCTGTAAAATTTACCGAAGTTACCCTTTGAGTCAACATACGGATGCAACAGAGCCTCGTATCCGCGCGAAAGGCGTACCATTGTGTCATAAATCGCAGAATCGCCGTGAGGGTTCAGCTTCATTGTAGCGCCGACAATATTCGCCGACTTTGTGCGTGAACCCGTTAGCAAGCCCATTTTGTACATAGTGTAGAGCAGCTTGCGGTGAGAGGGCTTGAAGCCGTCAATTTCGGGAATGGCGCGCGACATAATTACGCTCATGGCGTACGGCATATAATTTTCACGGATGGTGGAAACAATCGGCTGTTCCACAACATCGCCCGCGCCGTTAATTACTCCGTGAGTTTTGGCGGGCTGAGATTTTTTTGTGCTTTTCTTTTTCGGAGCCATATTTCCACCTCCTTAGCTTACGTCAAGATTGTCAATATATTCGCTGCCGTGCTCAACAATATAGTCCTTGCGTCCCTGTAAATTGTCGCCGAGCAGAATGTCAAAAATTTCAGCGGTCTGCGCGGCGTCGTCGGGCATAACCTTAATCAAACGGCGGGTGTCGGGATTCATAGTTGTTAGGTTCATCATATCGGGTTCGTTTTCACCCAGTCCCTTGCTCCGCTGAACGGTAAACTTTTCGTTGCCGATTTGCTCGATAAACTTATCCTTTTCAAGCTCGTCGTAGGCAAAGTAAACGTCATTTTTTGATGTAATCTCATAAAGCGGAGATTCGGCGATAAAAACCTTTCCCTCGTCAATAAGGGTTGGAGTAAGGCGGTAGAGCATTGTTAAAAGCAGGGTGCGGATTTGGAAGCCGTCAACGTCCGCGTCGGTACAGAGAATTATCTTGTTCCAGCGCAGAGCGTCCAAATCAAAGGTCGCGAGGTTTTTGTTCGCCTTTGATTTAACCTCGACTCCGCAGCCGAGAACCTTTAGCAAATCTGTGATAATCTCGCTCTTGAAAATTTTATCATAATCTGCCTTGAGGCAGTTCAGAATTTTACCTCTGATTGGCATTATAGCCTGAAAATCGGGATCGCGCGCCTGTTTGCAGGCGCCGAGAGCCGAATCGCCCTCTACTATAAACAGCTCGCGGACTTCAACGTCCTTGCTGCGGCAGTCAACAAACTTTGCCACGCGGTTGTTGATGTCGAGATTTCCCGAGAGCTTCTTTTTGATATTGAGCCTGGTTTTCTCGGCGTTTTCGCGGCTGCGCTTGTTGACAAGCACCTGTTCGGCGATTTTTTCGGCTTCAATCGGATTTTCTATAAAATAAATCTCTATGCTCTGGCGCAGAAAAGCCGTCATAGCGTCTTGAATACCCTTGTTTGTAACCGCTTTTTTGGTCTGGTTTTCGTAAGAGGAAACGCTCGAAAATGAGGAAATTACGCACACAAGGCAGTCCTCTACGTCGTCATACTTAATCTTGCTTTCGGTTTTGTTGTATTTATTGTTATTTTTCAGATAATTGTCAATTTGATAAACAAACGCGTTCCGCACCGCCTTGTCGGGAGCGCCGCCGTGCTCAAGCCAGCTTGAATTGTGGTAATACTCGGTAAGGCACACCTTGTTTGAAAAAGCGACGGCTATGTTCATTTTGCATTTATATTCGGGTTTGTCGTCACGGTCGCGGGTTTTTACCTCGGATTCCCAGTGCTGGACTGATGTAAGCGCGCCGTCGCCGACTATCTCGGAAACATAGTCAACAATTCCGTTTGCGTAGTTGAACGCGGTTGTGTCAAAGCTTCTGCCGTTTTGGTTGCGGAAAATAAATTCAACGCCTGCGTTGACAATCGCCTGACGCTTTATCGCGTCAATAAAGTATTCGGGCTGAATATCAATGTCGGTAAAAACCTCAAGGTCGGGCTTCCACGTGATTTTTGTTCCCGTATCCTTTTTTGCGTAAGGCTCCTTTTTAAGCCCGCCGATGTTCTCACCTTTTTCAAAATGCAGGGTGTAGCGGTAACCGTCGCGGCGAATATCAACGTCCATATACTCCGAGCTGTACTGGGTTGAGCAAAGTCCGAGACCGTTCATTCCAAGGGAAAATTCGTAGCTTTCGCCCTCGTTGTTGTTGTATTTTCCGCCCGCGTACATCTCGCAGAAAACCAGCTCCCAGTTGTAACGGTTTTCCTTTTCGTTAAAATCAACCGGGATTCCGCGTCCGTGATCCTCGACCTCGATTGAGCCGTCGGAGAATTTTGTAACGGTAATTTTTTTGCCGTAGCCCTCTCTTGCCTCGTCAATGGAGTTTGAAAGAATCTCAAAAACCGAGTGCTCACAGCCGTCAATTCCGTCTGAACCGAAGATTACGGCAGGGCGTTTGCGAACTCTGTCGGCGCCCTTTAGCGTTGTAATACTGTCGTTGCCGTATTCGGCAGTCTTTTTCCTTGCCATTTCTTATACCTTCTTAAATGCTTATTACCTTTATTTATCTCCGCGCAGCTTCTTGATTTTATCACGCAGATACGCCGCGTGCTCAAACTCAAGCAACCGCGCCGCTGCCTTCATTTCTTTTGTCAGGCTGTCAATAAGCTGCTGACGCTGAGCCTTTGAAAGCTTTTTGGTGTTCTTAAATTCATTTTCGTCGTGGGTGGAAATTTCAAGAATTTCGCTGACCTTTTTTTCAATGGTTTTGGGAACAATTCCGTGTTCCTTGTTGTATTTTTGCTGAATCTCGCGGCGGCGGTTAGTCTCCTCAATGCAGACGCGCATAGATTCTGTAACGCTGTCGGCGTACATAATTACCATACCCTCGCTGTTGCGCGCGGCTCGTCCCGTAATCTGAATAAGCGAGCGCGTGCTTCGCAAAAAGCCTTCCTTGTCGGCGTCGAGCACCGCGACCAAAGAAACCTCGGGAATATCAAGACCTTCCCTGAGCAGGTTGATTCCGACAAGCACGTCAAATTCTCCGAGCCGCAAATCGCGGACAATTTCCATTCTTTCAACGGTGTCGATATCGTGGTGCATATAGCGAACCCTGATTCCCATTGTTTCAAGGTAAGCGGTCAAATCCTCCGCCATTTTTTTGGTGAGGGTAGTTACAAGCGTGCGCTGGTTTTTCTCCGCTCTTATGTTGATTTCCGAAACCAAATCATCAAGCTGACCGTCTGTCGGGCGAACGGAGATTTCGGGATCAAGCAGTCCTGTCGGGCGGATAATCTGCTCGGCAACAAGCTTGCTTTTCTCGATTTCCAAATCTCCCGGAGTCGCGCTGACAAAAACGACCTGATTAATTCTGTCGTAAAATTCGTCAAAATTCAGCGGACGGTTATCATACGCCGACGGAAGTCTGAAGCCGTAATCTACAAGGCTTTTTTTGCGCGCGTGATCTCCCGCGTACATTCCCCTGACCTGGGGAAGCGTTACGTGGGATTCGTCCACAAACAGCAAAAAGTCCTTTGGAAAATAATCGAGCAAGGTGTACGGCGAAGAACCCGGTTCCCTGCCCGACAATACGCGCGAATAATTTTCGATACCCGTGCAAAAGCCGATTTCGCTGAGCATTTCCATATCGTATCTTGTGCGCTGTTCAATTCTCTGAGCCTCCAGCAGCTTGCCGTTTTCCCTGAAATACTCAAGCCTTTCCTCAAGCTCGCGCTCAATTTCGGCAAGCGCGGTATTCATTTTGTCTTTGGAAACAATGTAGTGCGAGGCAGGATAAACAGCCGCGTGCCTGAGCGTCGCCTTTAACTCGCCCGTGAGCGGATTAATCTCGGAAATCCGGTCAATCTCGTCTCCGAAAAACTCAACGCGGATTACGGAATCGTTTGAAGCCGCCGGGAAAATCTCTACAACGTCTCCCCTAACCCTGAATTTGTTGCGGATAAAGTTAACGTCGTTGCGCTCGTATTGCAGCTCCACAAGCTTTTTTACAAGCTCGTCACGGGATTTTTCCATACCCGGACGGAGTGAAATAACCATATTCCGGTAATCAATAGGGTTACCCAAGCTGTAAATGCAGGAAACCGAGGCTACGATTATGACGTCTCTGCGTTCCGACAGCGCAAGGGTGGCGCTGTGCCTGAGCTTGTCAATTTCATCATTAATCGAGCTGTCCTTTTCAATGTAGGTATCCGTTTGGGCAACGTAAGCCTCGGGCTGATAGTAGTCGTAGTAGCTGACAAAATACTCAACCGCGTTATCTGGGAAAAATTCCTTGAACTCGCTGCAAAGCTGAGCGGCAAGCGTTTTGTTATGCGCCAAAACAAGAGTAGGTCTTTGAACGCGCTCAATGATGTTCGCCATTGTAAAGGTTTTTCCCGAGCCCGTTACGCCGAGCAGGGTTTGCTCTCGGTTGCCTGAATTAATGCTGTTCGTCAGCTTTTCTATTGTTTCGGGCTGGTCGCCGGTTGGTTTGTATTTTGAATGAATTTTAAATTCCATATTAATCTTCCAGCATATTGCTTTCTCTGAGAGAAACGTAGTCGTCGTCAGTGATAATAAAATGATCAAACAGCCTTACTCCCACCGCCCGCAGGGTTTTTGCAAGAGTTTTGGTTGTATTAACGTCAGCGGTTGACGGCAGAGCGTTTCCGCTCGGATGATTGTGGGCGACAAACGCGAGCCTGGCGTTGTGGCGTATTGACAAATCTACGATTTTCCTAATCGGCATATCGGAAGAATTAATCGACCCCTTGGCGACAACGTCAAAAAAGATAATTTTACCCTTCGCGTCGCCCAAAAGGAGCACAACGACCTCTTCTACCCTGCCGATAAACTTTGTCTTTATGACGTCTCCGATTGTGTCAAGCTCTATTGTGTTGTCGCTGTTCAGCTTTGACTCGTTATAAAGTCTCGACATGTGAGGAAGAAGCTTTAGCAGCACCGCCGTGTTCTCGGACAAGCCGAATTCATCCATCAGCTCGTCAATGGGCGCGTCGCAAACACCCGCAATGGTAACAAAACGGTCAAGCAGCCTGTGCGCCAGCGGATTTGTGTCTTTTCTCGGAATCGCGTAATATAGGTATAATTCAAGAGCCTCGTGCGGATTAAAGCCGTCAAGCCCGTTATTAATAAACTTTTTCTTTACCGATTGTCTGTGACCGTTGTGTACGGACGAATTTGATGAAGCCATTTTTCTCTCCCAAACAGCAAATTTTAGACAATACTGCATAATTCAGGTTTGCGGATTGCGCAGAAGGATTTTTGGGCACTCTGACGGAATAATATTCATACCCAAAAGGGCACTTAGCAAGGCGTGCGCCGTGAATTGTGCGGTGTTGCCTTTATTTTACGCCGTATTGCTCGTAATAGGCGTCAATCGCTTCCTTCAGCTTGTCATCAATAATAACCTTGCCTTTATACTCCTTATTATACAGGTGCTCCACAACCTCTGCCATGGTTACAATGGCGGTTGTTTTCAGTCCGTATTTTTCCTCAATCTCTGCAAGAGCGCTTTTTTCGCCCTGTCCGCGCTCCATTCTGTCTACGGACACAACAAGACCTACCGGGTTAACCTTGCCCTGAGCCTTGATTATCGGCAGGGTTTCTTCAATGGATGTTCCCGCGGTTGTGACGTCCTCGATGATAACAACCTTGTCGCCGTCGTTAATCGGGCTTCCGAGCAGGATTCCCTTGTCTCCGTGATCCTTTATCTCCTTGCGGTTTGAGCAATAGCGGACGTCGGCGCCGTATTTTTCGCTGATTGCGATTGCCGCGGCTACGGAAAGCGGGATTCCCTTGTACGCGGGTCCGAACAGAACGTCAAAGTCAAGACCGAAGCTGTTATTAATCGCTTCCGCGTAATACGCTCCGAGCCTCCTGAGCTGAGCGCCGGTTCTGTAAAAGCCTGTATTTACAAAAAACGGCGTTTTGCGGCCGCTTTTGGTTACAAAGTCGCCGAATTTCAAAACCTGACAATCCACCATAAATTCAATAAATTCCTTTTTATAACTCTCCATTTTAAACCTCCGTAATTTTCAAATATTTGTTTGCATATTTTTACATTTTCAATTCTACCACAAGATATTGATTTTGTAAATGAGAATTACACAGATGTAATCAATATACAGTGTTTTCGCCGGTAATTAAAAAGATGAACTTGCCGCGGTTTATACTAACACCTAATGAAAAACTGTATGTATGATTAGAAAAATCTTACTACCGCTCCCTGCAAAATATTATGTTTATAACAAAGCTCCGCCCGACAAATCACAAAATTTGCCATTGACATTATAGAACAAGTGTTCTATAATAATATCAAACATACGTTTGTTTTGAGGTGTAAAATGAAAAGATATGTCAGCGTCAAGGTAATGTTTGAAGAAAACGGAAATATTGTTCCCGAAGCCATAACGTGGGATGAGGAGCACTGCTACCCTATCAGCAAAATAATTGATATAAGATGTAAAAAAATTACCGCCAAAATTACCGAAATTAAATTCACCTGCGTTATCCTCGGGCAAATCAAGTATTTATATTATGACGAAAAAAGATGGTATGTTATACTGAGAAATGCAAAATAATACTATTCTTTGATAAAAGACTTTAAAACAGATGTCGATGGAAAATTCCGCATAACAAGGCGGAGGACGCAGGAATCCTGACGGATTCCGAGGACAACAACGCAGTTATGCGAAATTTTACACGGCAGATGTTAAAGGATTTTATTAGAGAATAGTATAAAATCTCCCGCTCGGATTTTTACCCGATGGGAGATTTGATTTGTTTTGTTTTGTTTTGTTTTAATCAGCGGTGTTTTCTTCGGCGCTCTCGCCAAAATACACCTTGTAATCCTCGTAATTTACCAAAATTGTTTTTATATATCCGTTTTCACGCGTAAGAGCAAACTCCGTTTGGGTGCCTTCGTCAAAATTCGCGATGATTTTATCATCCTCAACCTCAAACTTACCCGTGTGTGTTCCGTCCTCGGGTATTCCGGGAGTCATCCAAAACTCAAACGTTCCGTCCTTGTTAAAGCTTAGTCTGCCTTTGTAATTGCTATACATAACGTTGTATATCTCGGACAAATCCACCTCGTCATCGCTCGCGTTTTTCGCGCTTACGGGCGTCCAAACATACTTATAAATCTGATTTGCCCTGTCAAGATACTGCGAAACCAAAATGCAGGCAACAACAATGCAGGCAATAACAACTGCGGCGATTACCGAGACAACAACGGTTTTAGTTCTTTTTCTTTTTTTAGTCAGCTCCTTTTTCTGAGCGATAAGCTCGGGAGAGGACTTTTTTGTTTTCTTACTCATAACTCACCCAAAATAAACGTTATATCCCGCATAGGTGATATAAAAGCTGACAGGAACGTTTCCGTCCCAGTCGGTAACTGTAATTTCCATATTTTTATCGTTCGAATAGGTAGCGATAATTTTTTCATTCTGGACAACATATCCGCCGGACATGGCTTCGTCGGAAGAAACGGAATCCTTAAACGAGCCGTCGCTGTTAAAGGTAATTACGCCTTCGGTGTTGTAACCGCTGCCGAACACCTCCCTGAGCGAGGTATTCGCTCCCGTATAGGTATCGACAACCGTGCCGTTCGGAATAAAGGTTGCGTTGAAGTAGGTAATATCCCCGCTTTCCTCTGTGGGAACAATAACCGACGACTGAATTTCCTGCTGTGACGACTGATTGGATGAGCCGGAGGCTGTTGAGGAAGCCTGAGCTGTTGTCGTCTGTGCTGTTCCTGCAACAGTCGTCGCCGCCGCGGACGTTGCGGTCGGAGCGGTGGTTGCCTGCTGATTGTCTTTATTACCGAACGCTCCGTTAAAGTACAAAATCGCGATAACAGCCGCGGCGATTACCGCAGCCGCCGCAACAGAAATAATTATGATTACCGGAGCCTTGGATTTTTTTGAAGCCGCACTGTGTTTTCCCGCCATAATTAACTCTCCTTTTCCTTTTCAAGCGCCTCTTTTTTTAGCTTTATAAGCGCGCCTCGCTTTATCATTCTTCCGTTAAAATACACAAACTCGTCGGGATCCGCCGACTCGTCGATTTCAAGCTTTTTGAATTCGTCAAGGCTTTCCCCGGGTATTTTATTTTTATTCTTTTTATCGGCAAGCTCGCTGCGTTTGTCGCTCATTTTTTTATCAATATTCTTGCTCTGGGAAGCATTGTCGGCAATCATAATGTACATTCTTCTGTAAATTGCCGAATTAATTATAAACGCCGCGACCGAAGGAACAATTAACAGCGCCAACAGCGCCGTCGCGATTAACAGCGCAATTGTTGAGGCTGAACAGCAAAGGATAACCGACGTGCAAAAAGCAAACAGTAAAAACAAGCCGAATACAGCGATAAGATTGTGATTTAGCTCGCCGAAGCTCATCAAAAAGCTGTTTTTGTAGATGTCCTTCATTGGAATGTCAAACGTGACCGTCATTGACGGAATGTAGAAAAACATAAACATAAAGAACAAAGCTATTATTATACTTATTGCCAAAAGTACAAAAAATATCCAGCTTTGCTTGCCTAAATTCGCGTAAAGAGAGATTGACCAGTAGCTGAAAAATACCGCTAAGTATGCCACAACTCCGTGAACTAAAAATCTGAGAAAATTACCCTTGAACGCAGCGACAAAGTTTTTGAAAACATCAATGTCCTCTGTTCCCTGCGAAATATGTATGGAAACCTGAACCACACCCGAATAAAACGGAAACAGCGGAATAATAGTCAACAGATTTATAAATGTTGAGTTAATTCCCGTCAGCGTATTTATTGAATAAAAAACAGCGAAAAATACCGCGAACGGAACCGCGAAAATAAGGTTAGTCAGCAGAAGCTTTGGAAAACCGTGAAATAAGTTGCCGAAAACCTTAGCAAGAGGAAAGGTAGTGTTTCTTGACGCCATATCGTCCTCCGTAATTTTAAAAATCCTTTATCTGCAAATCAAAAATTAAACGCGCCCGCGAAAAGCGACCACAGCAGAGTATCGAGCAGCGAAGCCGCAAAGGTGATAATCAGGGCGGTTAAAAGCCTGGAGCTGAGTTTAACAAGTCCGTCGCGAGGCGGATTCTGCGGCGGATTTTTGCTGACCGCAAGCAAAAACATCTCTTTGGAAAAGTTAAACGCAGAGGTTGAGAAAACTGCAAGGGCAACGCAAAACAAAAATGTTCCCGGCAAAAGCACAAGCAAGTAAAACCCTACTCCGCCGAGCCCGTGAGAAATAAACAGGTACGCCGAGGTGATTCCTATTCCAAAGCCCTTGAACATAACGGCAAACAGCTCAAACGGCAGCCCCCACGGAGCGGTGCCGAAAAGATAAACGCTGATTAAAAATATAAAATCCGACGCAAAGCAGGCACAAAACGTGCCCAAGGCGCTTTGACTGAGCCTTGCATCAAGGTTGGTCGTAAACAAAAAGTCAAGCGAATTAAGGGTTTGCGCTTCTGCGGATTTTGCGTAAAGTGCGCCGAGAACCATTCCAAGCAAAATCAGAAGAACAAAAACCAGCGTTACTCCGTATCGCTTAAAAATATACGAGAAATCGGGCAGCCGGAATTTTTTGAAGCTCCTGTTTGTCCGTTTGGGTCTGCTGAGTGAAAATACAATTCCTTTCATAAAACATTCCTCTCTTTAACAGTTTGTCCGTTAAAGTATATTAGGAATGATTTACAAATATTACTTTCCGAGTTCTTCCGCACGTTTTGTGCACGCCTGCATAGCTTCTTTTATTGCTTCGGCAAAGCCGCGCTCGTTTAGCTTATTAAGGGCTTCAATCGTCGTGCCGCCCTTTGAGCTGACCTTTTGTATCAGCGTTTCGGGAGAATCTCCGCTTTCGCGCAGCATTGCCGCAGAGCCTTCAAGCGTAGCGCAAATCAGGTTCATCGCCTTGTCGTATTCAATGCCTACGCTTACGGCGTAATCCGCCATAGCCTTTGCGAACAGATAAATGTACGCAGGGCTGCTTCCGTTAACGGCGATAATTTCGTTCATGTGCTCCTCGGTGATATACTCGCAAACGCCGCTGCCCGCGAACATATCGTAAACAATTTGCCTGTCCTCGTTGCTGATGTTTTCGGACGGACAAAGCGCGCTCGCGCCTTTTTTGAGCAGCAAGGGAGTGTTTGGCATAACCCTGACGACAGGGCAATCGCACTCAAGAGCCTTTTGAACATAGCCGATGGAAATTCCAGCGGCGATTGACACAAAGGTTTTGCCGGTATTAACAACGCCTTTGAGCGAATCAAGCACCTCGGGATAATTCTGAGGCTTCACCGCCAAGACTATAATATCGCTTTTATTGACAATTTCTTCCGATGAACCGAGAGCGTTTACGCCCAAAGCGGCGATTTCGCTTAGCTTTTCATTGCTGACATCATACGCGTTAATAAAACAGGCGTTGCCGTTTTGAGCAATCAAGCCCTTAATGATTGCGGTAGCCATATTTCCCGCGCCGATGAATCCGATTTTCTTCATTTATATTCCTTCCTAATACCGCAATAATGGAATAGCGCGATAACGCTATTCCAAAATGCGTAAATTATTACCGCAAGGCTTTCGCCGCAAAATAAGCGGCATAGCCTTAGCTGATAGAGAATCCGCCGTTGACCTGGCAGGTAAACCTAAAGTGCTTTTTGTTGTACTGCCCGTCGCGGGTGTAATCTCCGTAGAAGAAGATTTCTCCCTCGTCAATTCTTCTGTAAAGCAGTCCCCAGTAGCAAGAGCCTGCGGCGTGATGATACTGGAAGAACTGGTTGATAAAGCTTTGAGTGTTGACGTTCTTTAAGTCCCTTGTTCCGCCTGAAGCGGTGGCGTAGTCGGAATAAATATAACCGACTGTGCCGTTTGAAAGCTTAATTTTGTACCAGTGGGAGCTGTAGAGCACTCCGTCCACAAATGTGAATTGGGTGTTCTGCGCCATTAAAGTGACAACCGAATAATTAGTGCCCGGACCGCTCCTGAGATTTACCGAGCTGTCGTTGACAAATCCCGAACCGCCCGCCTTGACTGTTCCCGCCGAGCCTGTGTTGAGCAATACCGACTGCAATGTCGAGTCGTTATATATTGCATAAGAGCCGACGTTGTAGGCGAAGCATACAAGCGCGTCAAACTGGCGCTGGTTGAATTTGATGCTGTTGCCTGTCAGAAAAGCGTTTGTTCTGGTGGTATAACCGCCCGAGTTTACTGTTTGGCAAAGATAAGCGTAAGCCTCGTAAAGATTTAGGTTATTGTAGAACATCTCGTTAGTGGTAACGACCTTGCCGTAACCGAGAGTCGGGTCTGATGTGATTGAATCCGCCGTAACGGTAGGCAAAAAGCCCTCGTAGTCAGAGATTAGGTTGATAATTTGGTCGCTCGCTCTGCGCTCTCCCAAAACGGTGGTCGTTGTATCTGTGGAATTGGTAACAAATACCTCTCCCTCGCCGCTTATATTTGTAGTGGCGTATGTTGACGACGTACCGATTTTTGAATAAGCTTTTATCGTCCACTTGCCCGAGATACCGAGGGAATGACTTCCTGACCAAACCAATGTGTTGTCAACTTTTTGCTTGCTTGTGGCGGCAACCTTGTAAGAGGTTGAGCCGTTGGAAACCATAAAGTATACATCAGTTTTATCAAGGTCGGTAATCGCCCTGAAAGTTACGTTTGAGTTCTTAGGAGCGGAGTTTGGAGTAGCATATACAAAACGGATGTTTTCCTTGGCGTCTACCTTGATAAGACAGGTTGACGAACCGTAGGAGGTATATGCCGAAATGGTTACATAACCTGTCGCCTTTGTGTCAACAACGCCGTTCTTGACGGTAGCTATGCTTGTATTTGAAGAGTACCATTTTACTCCGCTTGTGCTGGATTTGAGCAAAATTGATTTTCCGCACGGAATACTCGATACGTTCTTGGTGGAAATATTTACACTTGAATTTGTTTTTACGTATACCTGACATTTTGCCGAACTGCTGCCCGACTTTGCGGTAATAACGCAACTGCCTGCCGCCTTTGCCGTGACTACGCCTCTGCTGTCAACCGTAGCTACATTTGTGTTGGAGCTCGACCATGTTGCAGAGCTTACATTATAGGCGGTAATCGCAAGCTGAGTACCCGTGTAAATTGTGTTACTTGTGTTGGAAAGCTTGATTGATGCAGGCGGATCGGTTACCTGAACAAGGCAGGTTGCCGAACCTGTGCTTGTATAGGCGGAAATAGTTGCGTAGCCCTTGCCGACCGCCTTTACAACACCGCCTGAAACGGTAACTACCTTTGGATTGCAGGTGTACCACTTTACTCCTGCGGTTGTTGAAGTAAGTGTAAACGAATTGCCGAGGTACGCAAGCGCCGAGATCTTTGAAATATTTACGGCTGTGCCATCCTTAACATAAACATTGCAGGTTCCCGTTCTGTTGTCAGACTTCGCAGTAATAACACAATTTCCCGCCGCCTTAGCGGTGACAACGCCTTTGCTGTCTACAGTAGCAACATTTGTATTCGAGCTTGACCATGTTACCGAGCTGACATCATAGGCGGTAATAGCGAGCTGAGTGCCCTTGTAGATTGTAT
>CAJOLF010000002.1 GCA_905235295.1 uncultured Ruminococcus sp.
GTCCCAATGTGGCCGTTCAACCTCTCAGTCCGGCTACCGATCGTCGCCTTGGTGGGCCGTTACCCCGCCAACAAGCTAATCGGACGCGAGTCCATCTCTAAGCGATAAATCTTTGATATCTCTGCCATGCGACAGCTATATGTTATGCGGTATTAGCGTTCTTTTCAAAACGTTATCCCCCTCTTAGAGGCAGGTTACTCACGCGTTACTCACCCGTCCGCCACTAAACTATTAATCCGTCATCCCGAAAGAATCCTTCAAAATAGTTCCGTTCGACTTGCATGTGTTAGGCACGCCGCCAGCGTTCGTCCTGAGCCAGGATCAAACTCTCTAAAATTTGTATCTCAACACCTAAGTGTTAAAATCTTTTTCAGAGTTTTAATCTCTTATTCAGAAACATATCTTGCTGACTAATGTCACGCTTCGTTGCTCTTCGCTTCTCCTCGAATAGCTTCCACTCGTCTAATCTGCTCCGTTGACTGTGTCAACTTCACAGCTTAGTCCTCGTCGGTCGCTATTCTCGGGCTCCGAGCCTCAGCGCTTCGATGTTCGTGAATTTACTGTACTTTTTAGTGTGTACTCACTGTAATTTATTGAGTATTTTTCTACTCAAAGTCATTACGGGTTTCTTCTTTCCTTATTGTTCAATTTTCAAGGTTCTGTTCACTTTACACAACTAAAGCGGCTTTTGCTTGTGTATATTTTACATTCAAAAGTGCCGTTTTTGTTGACCGAACAAAAAATATTATAATACGTTTGTCGATAAATGTCAAGGCCTTTTTTGATTTTATTTTGAATAATTTTTTCGTTCTTTTAATTTGTGTATATTTTTAAAAATTCCCTTTATTTGCCACTATATGTAGTGTTCGAATTTTTACTTACATAAACAAAAGGAGCCTTCCGATTCTGGAAAACTCCCGCAAAAGCCTTAATAAAGATTACTTATGAAACTCTTTGAACTTCTCGACTACCTCTTCGCGATACTTATAGTTATTCGAATCGGTTTTGGTTTCATCAAGTCCCTTGTCGGAATAAATCATAAGGAACTTGCCGTTGTCTGACATATACGCCTTTACCTCGGGAAGCTCAAGGATTGAAAAAGAGCCGTTGTTCTCGACCGAAGATATAACCTCGTCCGCTGTTGCCGTAAGTTTTTCTGTATTATACTCATAGAGCTCGATTGTGATGTTTTTGACATCCGTTCCGTCAATTCTCTGCGCCGTGAACTTCTTGCCTGTTTCCGCGCCGATAAGCGCCGCGTCCATCTCGACAATTGTTGTGGGATTTTTAGGATTGATGTAGCCGATTGCAGCGAAGTAGTTGCATAGACCCTCAAAGTTATTATTGTAGTCGTTGGGATTAAGGCTCGAAGCCTCGTCGCCTGTGGCAACCTCCTCGGGGTTTACTCCCGAACCGAAACAGCCCGAAGCAAATACCAGCATCATTCCCGCGCAAAGCAACGCGGCAAAAACTCTTTTCATATAATAATATCCTTTCTTATATAAAGTATAATGGGTGAAGCCAAATTGACATCACCCATTATACATCATAATTTTGAATAAATCAATCATTTTCGCAAATTCACACAATTCAAAATTACTCTATTACATACACATTGACGTCGCGTCTGCCGAAGCTGTAGCAGTCGTCAAGTGAAAAATAGAAAAGATCAACAATCGCGGAACCGTCCATAAGCGCTCCGCCCGTATCAATCGCGGTAGCGTAGCCGTAGGAAAAGCTTCCGTCGGTGGATTCGATATAGAGCTTGGAGCCGTAAGGGATAAGCGAAGGGTTAACGGCAACTCCGCCCTCATAAACCTCGTTGCCTGTCGCTGTGAGCGCGCCCGCGGGAGCGGTGTACGCCGTGCCCGAACCCGTGAGCACATAGCTGTATGAAACCTCAACGCCGTTTGTGTCGGTAAAGGTTCCGGCGCCTCCCGCGGAGGCGGCTCCCTTGGTTCCGACGAGCGTTACCTCGTTTACGGGCTTCTTTGTGATTTTTTCCGCGATTACCTTTTCGCCGTCTTTTTTGCCGTCGATGTATTTAACTCTCTTGGTAACAAGCTTTTGTCCGTCAACGCCCTTGGTCTTGAGCTTTGTCTCGCCGAGCTCTACCTCGTCAGAGTTTTCTTTTTCGCTCTCAAAAGGAACGGACTCGGTAACGTTCACGCTCTTGTAAACCACGCGCTTGATAGAAAGCTCGTCGATATCATCGACCTTCGCGTCACGGTCAACGCTGAGGATGTCGTCCTGAGAAAGTCTTACTCCCGCAAGGAGAAGGCTGTCGGCTACCTTGCCGTAAGGAAGCAGAACATCCTGCGTTTTGCCGTCGGCGGTGAGCGAAATCTTTTTCGCGTTGAGAATAACAATGTCGGTATCCGCTGTAATCTCGGAGTCGGCGGAAGGAACCGCAATCTGATTTTCCCCGAGCGTAACGCCTGCGGAAGCAAGCGCGTCCGCGACCGTACCTCCGGAAACGATAAGCTTTGTGAGCTCGCCGTCTTTGTTAACGGTTACCTCGTAAGCCGAAAGAACGTGGAATACGCCGTCGTTGCTAAGGTTATCATAGACAAGGCTGTCTACAACATTGCTGTCGGCTTCGCTTTTCGCGGCGTCTCCCGAAGCTGCCGCCGCAGCAACGGTGAGCACCGAACCCAGCACGATTAATGCGGCGAGCACAAGCGCGCCCGCTGATTTTATCGGATTAAAATTAGAGTCGTCATTCATACTTATTACTCCTTTTTTTGCTTATCAGCATAGTAAATTTCTTTTCATAATACCCTTTCACAAGCCGTTTTGAGCTGCAAAATTGCAAACCGGGTTTGTGATGTTCGACATTATAACGCCGGCTTTTGGTAATGTCAACCTAAAAACGCATTGGTTTTTTGTGCAACTCTTACAACAAATCGCCTTTTATTTTCTTTTTAGAATTATTTTGAGCGTTGAATTTGCGGATTTTCCTTCATTTTTATAGTCAATTTGCAAGAATTTAAAAATTCGCTATTTGTAACCGTTTTGTTACCTATTTGTAACATTTATATGTGCCTGCATTTTCTGTTATTACAAAGGCAGATAAAACGCATATTTTTGACCGTGACTAATCTTATACTGCTTATTCATACAATATGCCGCTCCATACAAAACGGGAGTTTTATGCTAAGTGGCAATACAGGGCAAAACAAAACAGCGGCAGTTTTCTCTGCCGCTGTCGGTTGATTTAAATTTAATTAATTTTACTTATTTAACAGTTTCTTTTTATATTGCGCGGGAGTGCAGCCGTAAACCTTTTTACAATGGGTGATAAAGGATTTTACATTTGCAAATCCGTTGTCCATTGCCGCCGCCGAAACGGAGGAATTTTTTTGAAGCATATCTCCGACCGCTTTTTCGAGCCTGAGATTTGCGAGATATTCCGAAAAGCTGATTTGAGTCACCCTTTTAAAATACTTTGAAAAATATGAGGGAGACAGATTTACTATTGAGGCAATCTCGTCAAGAGGAATTTCTCTGCTGTAATTTTCATTTATATATGAAATAGCGGTTTTTGCGTAGGCAAAGTCGCGCTTGGAGATTCCCGAGGAGCTTTGCGGTCGTTTGTAACAAACGCAGTATTCAAGAATAAGATAATAGATTTGGTTGATGTAGGAAATCAAGAGCAGCGGAATGTTGCCGCTGTCGCTCTCGTATGACTTGGCGATTTTGCCGAGCAAAGCGGAAATCTGCTTTTTTGCCCAATCGGAGTTATTTATATCAAACAGCATACCGTCAACGCTGCTTTTGAACTGCTTGAGGTATTCGACCGAAAACAGCATCAGCATAAAGCTGCAGCTTGAGCCCTCCGACGGACGGATAAGGTAGATGTCCTCGCTGTTCAGCAGAACAAATCCTCCTTCTGAAATCAGGGTTTTCTCGCCGTTGACGATACACTCCGCCGATCCGCTCAGCAAGTATATGATTTCCGGCTCGCGATGCCAAACAAGCTCGGTCTTGCGTGTGTTTGAATTTAGATTTTCAAAACGGATTGAGGCGGGGATTTTTCTGTCAAAATTAATTGTATTGTATTTGCGGTTCATGAGTATTTGCCTTTCTTTTTGCGCGGGGTATTTGCATTTACCAGGGAATAACGGTTTTGGTGAGCTCGGTGACACTTTTGATTCCGTTATCGTCAAGAAACTTGTTCAAGCCTTCGCTGATTTTGACAGGAGCGTAAGGATCCGAGAACATAGCGGTTCCGATTTGCAGAGCCGAAGCTCCGGCAATCATCATTTCCGCGGCGTCCTCCCAGGTCGAGATTCCGCCCATACCGATAATCGGGATTTTTACGGCGTTTGAAACCTGCCACACCATTCTTACGGCTACCGGGAAAACCGCGGCGCCGCTCAGTCCGCCGGTGTTGTTGTGAATTATCGGACGGCGAGAATTGATGTCAATTCTCATTCCGGTGAGGGTGTTTATCATAGAAATCGCGTCGGCGCCGTTTGCCTCCGCCGACGCGGCGATTGAGGCTATATCGGTTACATTCGGGCTGAGCTTTACGATTAGCGGTTTTTTGCAGTGTTTTCTGACCTCGGCGGTGATATTCGCCACAGACTCACAGCTTGTTCCGAACTGAACTCCGCCGGACTTTACGTTCGGGCAGGAGATATTTAGCTCTATCATATCGACGTCGGTCTCGCTGAGCTTTTCCGCCATTTGGCAGTATTCCTCAACCGTGTTGCCGGCGATGTTGGCTATAACAACGGTGTTTTGCTTTTTGAGCCACGGAAGGTCGTCGTTTATAAAGACGTCGACGCCGGGATTTTGCAGCCCCACGGCATTGAGGATTCCCGAGGGAGTTTCGGCAACGCGCGGCGGAGGGTTGCCGTCGCGCCGTTTGAGAGTGATGCCCTTGCAGGAGATTCCCCCGAGCTTTTCGAGCGGATAAAACTCGCTGTATTCCCTGCCGAAGCCAAAGGTTCCCGAAGCGGCGATAAGGGGATTGTTAAAGCTTACGCCCGCTATTTTTACAGATAAATCCGCCATTAAAAAACAACCTCCTCGGCATTAAATACAGGTCCGTTTTTGCAGACGTGCTGCATAATTTCCTCTCCGTTTTTCCTGACCTTCACGGCGCAGACAAGGCACGCGCCGATTCCGCACGCCATTCGCTCCTCGAGCGAAACCCGGCACGGCTTGCCTTCGGATTTGCAGAGCTCCGCTACCGCTCTGAGCATCGGGGTCGGACCGCAGGCGCAAACCTCGTCAACCTCTGAAATCTTCCGCCTGAGAACGTCGGTTACAAAGCCCTTTTCTCCGGCGGTTCCGTCGTCGGTAACCAAAACCGTCTCGGCTCCCGCGGAAGCAAGGTCGTCCTGTAAAATTACAAGGGATTCGTTCCTGAAGCCCGTTATAACCAGCGGATTTTCACACTTTTTCGCGGTATAAAGCATTGGCGGCACGCCGATTCCTCCGCCAATCAGGCAATAGCGCTTGCCTTTTTGAATTTCAAAGCCGTTGCCGAGCGGAACCAAAACGTCCGTCAGCTCTCCGGGCTTCATTTGCGACATCAGACTTGTGCCCTCGCCCTTAACCTGATACACAAGCCTCAGCTCTCCGTTTGAGCAGTCGCAAACCGAAATAGGTCTGCGCAGGGTTTTTCCGGGCACGTAAACATGGGCGAACTGCCCGCAGGCTACCGAAAAACCCTCCCGCGGCATTTCAAGGCGCATATCAAAAATGCCGTCGGCTATTTGACTGTTGGAAATCAGCCTAAGCCGCCTTACATCATACTTCATACTATCATTCCTTAATAAATATAATTCAAATCAAAGGTTACGGCGTTAACCGTATTATAAGTGTAAAAACGGGTATCCTCCGAAATTTGCAAGCCGCCGCTGTTGTAGCTGTTGACGGTGTCAATCCAGTAATATCCGTAGGAGTCAGAGATTGCGTTGGTCGTCTCGTTATAATCAAGCTCGTCGGAGATTAAAAAATCAAAATACGGCTCTTCGTTTCTCACCGCCTGCAAAAACGCCGCCAAAAGCTCGCTGTCGTTGTCCAAATCATAGAGCGTAACGCACTCGCGTTTGAGGTAATTATACTCCGTCGCGCTGCACTCGGGAACAAAAATATTGTGGAGCTCGGCGTCGGGATTTTCCCCGTACAGCGGGCTGATTAAGTGGTTTTTTTGAATTTCTTTGGTTGTGAGGTTAAAATACAGGTACCGCTGAATATGAGCATCGCCGTCGTTCCACGTAACGTCGATATGGTACCATTCACCGCCGATTTTGACGCAGTTCCACATGTGTCCGTTGTCCGCGCTCTCGTCGTTTTCCTGATTGAATTCGGGACTAAGCCCGTTGACGCCTACGCAATCTATTCCGAGCTTGCCGCACAAAATCTGGAAAGCCTTTGAGTATCCGTCGCAAACAGCCGCGCCGTTAACCAGCGCGCCGTAGGCGTTGTGGCGCATTGACGCTTCGCTTTGATACTCGCAGTTATCTATTATATAATTGTTAACAAAAATCTCCATTTGGTAGTCCGTCGCGTCTGACGGTGCCTGCGCGACAGCTTCTTCAATCTTTTGATTAAACGTCTCCTTAGCAGCGTTAAGCTCGTCGCCCTCAAGCTCAAAATTCAACTCGATATCCAGGCTGCCGCCGTAATCAACATATTTGTACCGCGAGGAGAGGTTCAGCCAAAAAACCTCGGGATGATCCATTTCATACGCTAAAAGCGCCTCGTCGAACACGGAAAGCGTTGTGTTTCCAACGGAAAATTCCTCGCTGTAGGTTTTGCCGAGCTGCTCGCCGATAGTGAGGTACAGCTCCCTCAGCTCGTCGGAATCAAGGCTTTGGTAGCAGTAGGCGTTTTCCGCCTGCGCGCGTTCGCCAGTCGGCACCTTGCTGAGGCTGTCGGAATTTTCCGATAGCGTAGGCTCCGGCGCAAACATATATTTTATTCTGTTAACCCATGAACCGCAGCCCGAAAACGCCGCTGCCGCAACAGCGAACGAGGTGACAACCGCGGCGGTTTTCAAAAGCCTTACAGGGCGCAAAAAATCACCTTATCCGTAAATTATTTTTGCGCGTACGCAAACTACTTTTAATTTTACTTTATTTTCTCCGCCCAGTCAATTGCATTTTAAAATTTTTTATGCTATTATTATCAGAGCTTTCATGAGAAAAGAGGCTGTTTTCAAAATCCGTATCAAAAACACTGCGGAGGGTAGCATAATATGAAAAAGAAATCCACGCTTTACATCGTTCAGGCCTCGATTATTGCGGCGTTGTACGCGACGATGACTATTTTACAGAACGTGCTGCTTCCGGGCTCGGCGAGTACGACGGTTCAATTCAGAATTTCCGAGGCTCTGACCATTCTCGCGCTGTACACGCCGGCAGCAATCCCGGGGCTTACAATCGGCTGCGTTGTCGCGAATATCAGCTCTATTGCCGTGCTCGGTCCTTACGACCTGATTTTCGGCTCACTAGCGTCGCTGTTCGCGGCGCTGCTTATGCGCGCGTTCAGGAACGTCAGGCTGTTCGGTCTTCCGGTTTTGTCGGCGCTTATGCCCGCGCTGTTCAACGGAATTTTTATAGGCTTTGAAATCGACTTTTTCGGTATTATGCAATGCAGAGGCTTTAACCCCGCGGACTTCCTTGTTCAGGGTGGTTTTGTAGCGCTGGGCGAGCTTGCGGTTCTTTTTGTCCTCGGTCTGCCTCTCGCGAAGTTAATCGAGCATAACGGAATCGACAAAAAGCTGTTTTCGATTGATACTTAATGCAGCTAATACAAGGCGCTGTCACGGCGCCTTTTTTACTGTTATTTAAAATTATAATAAAATATATTATAGACAAATAAATTTCTGTTGTGATATAATGGTATTATATTCTTGAAACAAGGTGTTTTTATGAACAGAGAAAAGGTAATTATACGAACAAGCGTTATCGGAATACTCGCGAATGTATTTCTTTCCGGATTCAAGGCGGTTGTCGGCTTTTTTACAAATTCAATCGCCATCACCCTTGACGCGGTAAACAACCTGAGCGACGCGCTGTCGTCGGTTATTACAATAATCGGAACAAAGCTCGCGGGCAAAAGACCCGACAAAACCCACCCGTTCGGTCACGGCAGGGTTGAGTACCTCACCTCAATAACAATCGCCGTGATTGTACTTTACGCCGGTATTCAGGCGCTTGTGGAGTCGATAAAAAAAATAATCACCCCACAATCTCCCGACTACACCCCAACCGCGCTGATTATTATTGCCGTGGCGGTAGCGGTCAAGATTGTGCTCGGAATTTATGTGCGCGGCACGGGAATTAAGGTTAAAAGCGATTCGCTTGTGGCTTCGGGCAAGGACGCCCTGCTTGACGCGGTTATCTCCGCTTCAACCCTTCTCGCCGCGGGAATTTACATAATATGGGGAATCAGCCTTGAGGCTTGGCTCGGCGCGATTATCTCGCTGATTATTATAAAAGCCGGTATTGATATTCTCCGTGACGGGATTTCTTCTATTGTCGGAAAAAGAAGCGACAGCGAGCTTGCCAACGGAATCAAAGAAACAATTTTGCGCTTTGAGGATGTTCGCGGCGTTTACGACCTTATTCTGCACAACTACGGTCCCGACTATTTTGTCGGCTCGGTTCACATTGAACTGCCCGACACCTACACAATGACGCAGCTTGACCGTTTGGAGAGGGACATTGCCGACGCCGTTTATTTGGAACACGGCGTGATTATGGCGGGAATCGGAATTTACTCCGCCTGTACCGAAGGCGGAAAAGCCGACGAGGTTCTGACCGACATAAGAAGAACCGTGATGAGCCACAGTCACATTTTGCAGCTTCACGGTTTTGCGTTCAACGAAGAGGATAAGGAAATCCGCTTTGACATTGTAATCGACTTTGCTGCAGACGACAGAGAAAAGCTTTACAACGAGATTGTGTCTGAGGTACAGAGCAAATATCCCGATTACAAGCTTCGCGTTACGCTTGATTCGGATTTCAGCGATTAATACTATTATAAAATAGTATAAAAAGCCGATGATACGCTTAGTACCATCGGCTTAAATTTTTATTCGATATCTTCGTCGGGAATATCAAGCGAGGGAGGATCGGGAATTAGCTTCTTTTTGAATACGTAGGTCAAAACGCACGCCGCCGCGAAAATCAGCACGCATACAAGCGACAAACACAATCCCGGCCAAAAGCCCTTGGGGTAATAGTAAAGGCTGATTGTGTGCGTACCCTGAGTAATCGGGAACGCAAGAACCGCGTTGCCTACGGGAGTAACCTCAACCCTTTCGCCGTCAACCTTCGCAACCCAGCCTTCCTCGTACGGAACCGAGGTGTAGAAAAGTCCGTCCTTAGCGACGTCGATTTGTCCGTCCATAGAGCTTGCTGTGAGGTTTGTCGTTTCCATCACGCTTTGGCTGAGCTTTGCGTAGCCCTCTTCAAAAACGTCCTTGTTGAACAGGTCAACGTACACCTTCGCGGTGCCGCTGCTGCCGGCTTTAAGCTCGGCATAAACCGAAATTTTATCGCCCTTGTTAAAGTAACCGATCGGCGCGACGTACGGACGCGCCATTCCGTATTTCTTGGTCTGCTCCGTATCGTTCTGCAAAACGGTGACGTCCTCGCCGTCCTTTATGTCGGCGTACATCATATACAGTCCGTCCTCGGGAGCGGTGTAGTTCCACTTAACATGCGGAGTGTAGGAGGACTGCGAGCAGTTAAAGGAATATGTGCCGTAGTCGGTTTTGTTCACGGTGAATATGCTTGAATCGGAATGTCCCTGTGAAGTCACCTCAAGCCTTGTGTTGAGTTCCTTGTCTATGCCTGTCGCGTAACGGAAAAACTCGTTTTGCTTTTCAAAGGGATTGAACTTTCCCTCGTCATCGCTCGCCGTCCAGTTAGCCAGCGATTTATCGGTGACAAAGCCCATGGGCAGGTAGTGTGTGTTTTCGAACAGCTTTTCGTTTTCGTAGGAGCAAACCTCAGCCATATCATAGGTGTTGCGGATATTTCCGTCGCGCGCAATCAGATATTTGAGGTTCATAAACAGGTTGTCAAACGGCGAACCCTCGGCGTAGGTGTAGCGGTTGCCGCTCTTCCAGCCCATCATTCCCATATTTTCATAGAATATGGTCATTTTTTCGTTCGCCATGGAGTTGAACATCGACAAACCGTGGTAGTGGTTCAGCGCGCCGTCGTTCAGCGTCTGGGTGGATGTCATCTCCGCGCGCCAAAGCTCGGGAGTGTTTTCCTCCTGCTCGTTCATATAATTAATCAAATATTCTGTTTTTTCTCCTCCGCGGGGGTAATCGTAGGTGGTCGTTACGGTTGTTACAAAAACGCCGCAGAACGCGCTAACTCCGCTTTGGGCGATAACCACAATCGTCAGCGCGATCGTCATCGCGTTTTTGGGAATCAGCCGTTTTGAGTATAGTATCACGACAATGCTTGTAAACGCGATTATGCAGCCAAAGGCGACAAGCGTCGGAGTTACCCAGTCAAGGCGTTCGGAGGTGAACATCTTTTCAACGCCCGGGTCGTCGATTTCCATTACCAGAACAAACACGCTGAGCAGCGTCGCGATAATCGCTCCGATTACGTTTGTTGAGCTGATGTATTTGTACGCCTTAAACGCCATAGCAATCATCACAAAGCTGATGAGGAAGCTAAAGCGGTAGGGAATCATATTTGTAAAGTGGAAGCCGTGCCAAATGTAGTCGAGCTGACGGATGATGCAGCTGAGGAACATAAAGAGAATAAGGCAAAGCGCGACTATCTTTTCTTTTGTTTTTATCTTCGGAGAGGTGAGGTACAAAAATCCGAAGAATACCGTTACCGCTCCGCAGGCAATATTCGGAATCGCGTCGGCTGCCTTGATTGCCGGGCTTGTAAAGTTCGCGATGTTGCCCGTTATGCTCTTGAGCGCCTTGAGCACGCCGAGCAGGTCGTTGCTTCCGCCGATGTTAATTGCAAAGGTCGACGGAAATGTGCTCGCCGAAGCGTGGGTGTTTTGCAGAGCGAAAAACGCGGGAAGCAAAAAGAACAGCGTAATTCCTATCGCCAGCAGCGAAAATAATCCTGTTTTAATCAGGTTTGTTAAAAAGTTTTTGAAGCCGTGCCAGTAAACAATGCTGTAACAAACAAAAATCAAAAGCACAAAAATACATACGAAAAATCCGATGTAGTAATTTGACAGCATACAGAGCGCGAGAGAAATCGTAAACAGCCTGAATTTATTTTCGGTCAGAAGCTTTACGATACCCAGCGCGACGAGCGGAAAAATGCACACGGTGTCAAGCCAGATTGTGTTCCAGTAATAGCCCATAAAGAACGCGCAGAACGAAAAGCAGCAGCCGAACATCACGAGCGACAAATCGTTTTTCTTATACACGCTCCTCAAAAACAGAGCCGTAAACGAACCCGCAAGTCCTATCTTTATGCAGACAGAGAACATCAAAAATTCTCTGAGCCATTCGGCGGGAATAAACACCGACAAAAAGTTCAGGGGGCTTGCAAGGTAATAGGACATCAGCGAAAAGTAATTTACGCCTCCGCCGACAGACCACGTCCAAAACAGCGACTCTCCGTTTTGGAGCTTGTACTGCAAATCCGCCAAAAACGGAAAATACTGGTGCCAGTTATCGGTTACAAGAATCTGCTTGTCGCCGAACGGCGAAACTTTCATTATGGCATAAGCCGTAACCATCAGTACAAACGGAACCAAAAACGCCAGCCAGACGTAGATATTGCGCGAAGCGAAAGCCCGGAACTTTTTGCCGAACGCGCTTTGCGTTTTAGTTTTTGTTGCGTCGGACATCAAAATTTACCTCCGATATTTAATAAATATTCTGACAAAACTGTCTTATCTTTTTTATTTTACCACGTTTTTTTGTTTTGGTAAATATAATTTTAGAAAAGTTTATAAAATAATTTAAAACAAATGGACTTTTAGGCATAACTTTGTTATAATGAAAGAAAGTTTGACATTTATACTAATATCTTATTAAAGCGTTTTATCCGAAATTAGTATTAATCATCCGACCAAGGAGAATAAAATTATGAAAACCGTAGATTTGGTTGTACCCTGCTACAACGAGGAAGAGGGACTCGAGCACTTTGTGCTTGAAACCAACAAGGTTATTGACACGCTTCCCGACTACAGCTTCAGGTACATTCTTGTAAACGACGGCAGCCGCGACAAAACCTATTTGGTAATAAAGGCGCTCGCCAAGCGTTTTTCAAATATAAAATATATTTCTTTCTCCCGCAACTTCGGCAAGGAAGCGGCAATGTACGCGGGACTTCAGCACACAACAGCCGACTATGTTGTCGTTATGGACGCGGATTTGCAGCATCCGCCCGCGGTTTTTCCGCAAATGCTGGAGGCTATGGAGCAGGGCTATGACTGCTGCGCCACAAAGCGGGATGAGCGTGAGGGCGAAGGCTTTTTCAGGGGCTTTTTCTCCAAGCTTTTCTTCAAGCTTTCCAACAAGCTGACCGACGTAAAAAACCCCTACGGCGCTATGGATTACCGAATGATGACGCGCCAGATGGTAAACTCGATTCTTGAGCTCAGCGAGGTTCAGCGTTTTTCAAAGGGTATTTTCTCGTGGGTAGGCTTTAATACCAAGTGGATTTCCTTTAAGACGGTTGACAGACAGCTCGGGACTACGACGTGGAAATTTTCTTCGCTCTTTAAGTACGCGATTGACGGAATCACCTGCTTTTCGGTTGCTCCGCTCAGATTTACCGCAGTTATGGGAGCGATAATCTTCATAATCTCGCTGATATACATTATCATAACGCTTATTCAGACGCTGTTCTTCGGAATCACCACCCCGGGATATGTCACAACCCTGTGCGCGGTGCTGTTCCTCGGCGGAATTACGGAAATGTCAATCGGTATCCTCGGCGAGTATATCGGCAGAATTTATATGGAAACAAAGGACAGACCGATTTATATTACCAAGTTCTCTAACTTTGAGGACGAGAATAACGAGGAGGCTGACGAAGAAATATATGAGTAACAAGGAAAGCGGCAAGGTCGCAGGATTTATCAAAAACTTTTTTGACATCAAGTTTTGGAAGTTTATTTTGGTCGGCATAATCAACACCATTATCGGTATGGGGCTGCAGTTTGTTTTTTACAACGTTTTCGGCTGGGACAAGTTCGCGTGGGGCACAATCCTCGCGACGTTCCTCGGCAACTTTATCGGCAGCGTTGTAAGCTACTTCCTCAACAAGTACTTTACATTTAAGAACACTGAAAAGGGCTGGAAGCCCGTGCTGCGCTTCGCGCTTAACATCGCGGTTTGCTACGTAATCGCCTATGTTGTTGTGTCGCCGATTGTCAACCTTATATGCACCTCAAACCACCTGAGCGTTTTCGGCTGGAGCGAGGAAAAATCCGCCGGCAACATCTCAATGGCGGTCGGCGCGTGCGCGTTTGTCGCGTGCAACTACATCGGTCAGCGCTTTTTCGCTTTCAGAGAGAAGAAAACAAACACTGCCGAAAATACAGAAAACGATATAACCGAATAACAAAAACCGCGGAGCTTCATCAACTCTGCGGTTTTACTTTTCTATACAGACGCCTCAGTCTGCCGGTAATGGCGGTCGAGGCGTTTTGTGTACATTTTGCGATTTTTGTTTATCTGTAATACCTGATATTATTAAAAACGCCGTTAATATTTACTCCTAAAGCTGTCATTACAATAGCCGCGATAACAGCTATAATAATGCCAATCAGCACCAGCAAAAGCTGAGCACGCGCCCAGGTTTTCAGCGAGCGCTTGTTTGTTCCGCCGAACGCCCACACAAACAGCATTACGACATTCACTATCGGTATGCACATAAGCAACCATCTGCCTATCCAACCCATGGTTGAAACGTGCTCGTCGCTGTTATAACCCGTATCGCTTACATAAACCGTGTTTTGCGGCTGCTGATATCCGCCGTACTGCTGTGCGTTATACTGACGGCTGCCGCCCCGAGAAGGATTCGGTGAATAATTGGCGTTGTACCTAACCTGTGGATTTCTTGTTCCGCACGAAGGACAGTAGTCCTTGTAGTCAGGATATTCATCTCCGCAATTTCTGCAAATCATAAGCTTTTCTCCTTATTTGATAATCTCCTTACCGCCCATATAAGGTCTGAGGGCAACGGGAATATTTATTGAGCCGTCGGCGTTAAGGTTGTTCTCGAGGAACGCGATTAACATTCTCGGCGGTGCGACTACGGTGTTGTTAAGGGTGTGCGCAAAATATTTCTTTCCGCCCTCGCCCGAAACTCTGATTTTCAGCCTGCGAGCCTGGGCGTCGCCGAGGTTCGAGCACGAGCCGACCTCAAAATACTTCTTCTGACGCGGAGACCACGCCTCTACGTCAAGCGAGCGAACCTTCAAATCCGCGAGGTCGCCCGAGCAGCATTCAAGCGTGCGGACGGGAATATCGAGCGAGCGGAACAAATCGACTGTGTTCTGCCAAAGCTTGTCAAACCACATTTTGCTGTCCTCGGGCTTGCAGACGACAATCATCTCCTGCTTTTCAAACTGGTGAATACGGTAAACTCCGCGCTCCTCGATTCCGTGAGCGCCTTTTTCTTTTCTGAAACAGGGCGAATAGCTTGTGAGCGTGTAGGGCAGGTTTTCTTCCTTGTTGATTGTGTCAATAAATTTGCCAATCATCGAGTGTTCGCTGGTGCCGATCAGGTACAGGTCCTCTCCCTCGATTTTGTACATCATCGAATCCATCTCGGCAAAGCTCATAACGCCGGTTACAACGTTGCTGCGAATCATAAACGGAGGAACGCAGTAGGTGAAGCCGCGGTCAATCATAAAGTCACGCGCGTAAGAAATCACCGCGCTGTGGAGCCTTGCGATGTCGCCCATAAGGTAATAGAATCCGTTGCCCGCAACTTTTCTGGCAGAATCAAGGTCAATGCCGTTAAGCTTTTCCATAATCTCTGTATGGTAGGGAATCTCAAAATCGGGCACAACGGGCTCGCCGAAGCGCTCAATCTCAACATTCTGGGTGTCGTCTTTGCCAATCGGCACAGCCGGGTCGATAATCTGGGGAATCTGCATCATAATCTCGGTAACCTTCGCGCTGTACTCAGCCTCCTGAGCCTCAAGCTCCTCAAGCTGCTTTGCCTGCTTGGTGACCTCCTCCTTGAGCGCCATTCCCTCTTCGCGTTTGCCCTGCGCCATCAGCGCTCCGATTTGCTTTGAAATTTTATTTCGGTTTGAGCGCAATTCATCCGCCTGCTGCTTTGCTGCGCGGCTTTTCGCGTCAAGCTCGATTACCTCGTCAACAAGCTCAAGCTTGTTGTCCTGGAACTTCTTTTTTATATTTTCCTTTACCGCGTCGGGGTTTTCTCTTAAAAATTTAATGTCAATCATTTTCCTTCTCCTTTATTTCAACTTGTTTGAAAGCTCGGTCAGTTCCTCGTCAGAGTAAAACTCAATTTGGAGGACTCCGCCCTGCTTGCCCTTATTTTTTGTTACGCTTATTTTTCTGCCGAGGCTCTCGCTGAGCGCAAGCTCAACCATACTGTAAAACGACGGCTTCGGCTGAGGTTTTTCTTTTGTCGGCGGCTTTGAGGATTTTTTACACAGCTTTTCAGTCTGCCTTACCGACAAATCCTTTGAAACTATCAGCTCGGCAAGCTCCGTCATTTCCTCTTCGCTTTCGAGTGTAAGCAAGGCTCTTGCGTGCCCCGCGGAGATTTTGCCCTCCCTGAGATACTCCGTTACGCTTTCGGGCAGCTTGAGAAGCCGCAACGCGTTGGCAACCGCCGGACGGGATTTCCCGACCGAGCGCGCCACCTCATCCTGGGTGAGCCCGTGTTCGGTTATGAGCGTGTTGTAGCCCTGAGCCTCCTCAAGCGCGCTGAGATCCTCGCGCTGCAAATTTTCAATCAGCGCAAGCTCCATTGTGCTCGTTTCGTCAAGCTCGCGGATAATTACGGGAACCTCCGTTAATCCCGCCATACGGCAGGCGCGGTATCTTCTCTCTCCCGCTACAATCTCATACCCGCCGAGCGGCAGAGGACGAACAAGAAGCGGCTGCAAAAGTCCGTGCTGAGAAATGCTTTCCGCAAGCTCGGAAAGCGCCTTTTCGTCAAAATCCTTTCTGGGCTGCGAACGGTTAGGCTCTATCTCGGAAATATTGAGAGTAACGCTCCCGCTTTTGTCCTCGTTATCGTTTTCTATAAAAATGGCGTTAAGACCCTTTCCGAGTCCGCCGAGTTTTTTTGCCATCAGCGTTTCTCCTTTGCAATAACTTCTTTCGCGAGCTCGGTGTAGGCGATGCTGCCCTTGCAGTTTTTGTCGTAATAAATCACGGGCATTCCAAAGCTCGGAGCCTCCGAAAGGCGGACGCCCCTGGAGATTACCGTGCCGAACACCTTGCCCGGGAAGAATTTTTTGACCTCTTCCACCACCTGCTGAGTTAGGTTCAGCCTGCCGTCGTACATTGTGAGCAGCACGCCTTCAAGCTCGATTGAGCTGTTGTACTGCCTTTTTATGCGGCGAACGGTGCTCATAAGCTGCGACAAGCCCTCAAGCGCGTAGTATTCGCACTGAATCGGAACAATGAATGAATCCGCAAGCGTAAGCGCGTTAGCAGTAATCAGCCCCAGCGACGGCGGACAGTCGATAATTATGTAGTCATAGTACTGCTTTATCGGCAGAATTGAGTTTTTCAGCAAGGATTCGCGGCGCTGCTTTTCCGCAATTTCAAGCTCTGCCGCGGCGAGATCGATGCTCGACGGCAAAATATGAAGATTTTGGTATGGAGTGGTCAGAACGCACTCCTCCGCCTTTGCGCCGTCAACAAGGATGTTGTAGGTGCTGAGCTTTACCTTGCTTTTGTCAATCGCCACTCCGCTTGTGGCGTTGCCCTGGGGGTCGGCGTCAACAAGCAGAACCTTTTTGCCGAGCGCGCCGAGACAGGCGGAAAGATTAACGGCGGTAGTAGTTTTTCCCACTCCGCCCTTTTGGTTTGATATTGCGATAATTTTAGCCACAGATTTCAAATCCTTATTTTTATTGTTTTATTTATACTATTTTCAATTAAAATGCTTTAACACAACAAAAGTTAAAGGATTTTATTTGATAATAGTATTAGTATATCATATTCGGAAAGAATTTTGAAGAGGATTTTAAAAATTTTATTATTTTTGTGTTTCACGTGAAACATTATGACGAAATCGCGACGAAAATTAACCCCAAAACGCAAAAAGACGTACACTTTTGTGTACGCCTTTTCGCAAGGGGTTAGATAAGGAAATGGGTATGAGTGGATTGGACTTAAACGTCCAAGTGGAAAGTAAGTTATTTTTAGTAACATTTTGCTCTGACAACGGATTCGGAGCAAACAATATTACTCAAGCAGATTTGTCTGCTTTTTGAACCTGCGACTTGGGAATACGGATTGTGTATTCAATAAAATTTTCTGTGTCTGTTTTAACGGATTCTGCGTCTATTCCCGACAGCCGCATTGTATCGATTGCTTTGTTAATGGAGTTCAGAAAAATTCTTAGGTCTTTTATCACCGCTTTGCTTCTTCCCCTGGGCTTTTCGGCTTTGGAGGTAGTGTGTGTATATATGCCGACAAGTTCCTCGCTCTGAGAAACATTAAGGTTTTCCGATATAATTTTCGACAAAGCCTCCCGCCTTTGCTCCTCGTTATCAATCTTCAGGAGCGCCCGCGCGTGCCTTTCTGAAAGTCCCGCGCTTTCAATCCACTCCTGCTCCTCGTTGCTCAGCTTCAAAAGCCGTAGCTTATTCGCGATTGTGGATTGAGTTTTTCCGAGCTTGGCGGCTGCCTGCTCCTGAGTAAGGCCGTAGCGCCTGATTAGTCTTGAAATCCCGCGAGCCTCCTCGAAAATTCCGAGGTCGGCTCGCTGAAGATTTTCAAGAAGAGCATATACGGCAGATTCTTTGTCCGAGCATTTTACGATAATGCACGGAACCCTTTTCATCCCCGCCAGAATTGCCGCGCGCAGCCGTCTTTCTCCGGCGATTAGCTCAAACTCCGTTGAGCTTGCCTTTCTGACGGTCAGCGGCTGCAAAATTCCGTTTTCAGCTATTGAACGCGACAGAGCCGACAGCTCGTCCTCGTTAAACTGCTTGCGGGGTTGGGCTTTGTTCGGTCGAATTTTTATTATGGGTATATCTGAAATTATGTTTTCACTTTTCACCAATAAATTCAACCGCATCACCCTTGTCAGCATCAGGGGTTGTCCCTGTGCTATTATAATATCACATCAGGTGTGCGGTTTCTGTCGCTTTTGGTGTTAAATTTTTAGAATGTTTTGGTTTTTTCAGCGGTAAACGGCTGATTTTTGTCGAATAATTCTAAAGCGGATTTGATTTTATTTTTCCGTTCGGTCTTGGGTACTTATCCGGTGTGGGCTGATTCTTTTCTATCTCAATCAAGGTTCTGGCTCCGCAGCCTTGCGGAAGCTCAAACTTAAAAATGTTCTTTTTTTTGCCGCCGAGTACGGAAATTGCCCTTGACGCTTCTGCAAGCTCGTCCCCGGCTTCTCCCTTGAACGCAATGAAGTTTCCCGAAAGGCGAACGTAAGGCAGGCAGTATTCGCAAAGAACGTTCAGCCTTGCGACCGCCCTTGATACCGCGAAATCAAAGCACTCTCTGAAATCAATGCTCTGACCTCCCTCCTCTGCCCTCTTGTGAACAAGCTCGGCTTCAATTCCGAGCTCACCGAGCACAGCGTCAAGAAAATTAAGCCTTTTATTAAGGCTGTCAAGCAGGGTAAGCCTGATGTCTGGTCTGGCGATTTTGAGTACAAGCCCGGGAAATCCCGCGCCTGTTCCAACGTCAATCACGCTCGCGCCGACGGGAATGTCAACAAAGCTTAAAACCGAGAGACTGTCCGCGAAGTGCTTGATTGCGACCTCGTTCGGCTCGGTGATTGCGGTGAGGTTCATTTTCTCGTTCCAGCTCACCAAAAGTCCGTAGTATTTTTCAAGCTGAGCAAGCTGTTCGCCGGATAATTCTATTTTAAATTCCTTAACTGCGGAACGAATACAATCCTTAATATCCATATTAATTTATCCCTGATTATTTTTTGCTGCCAGCCAAATCAGCAATACGCTGATGTCTGCGGGTGAAATTCCCGAGATTCTTGAAGCCTGTCCAATGTTCAAGGGCTTGATTTTGTTCAGCTTTTCCTGCGCCTCAAGCCGTAGTCCGTTTAGGGTTGTGTAGTCAAAATCAGTCGGCAGAAGTTTGTTTTCAAGCTTTTTTACCTGCTCAACCTGCTTTAACTGCTTTTGAATATAGCCTTCGTATTTAATTTCAATCTCTATCTGCTCAATCACATTTGAATCAAGGTTTGGGCAATTCGGATCAATCTGCTGTATTACGTCATAGCCTATCTGCGGACGGCGAAGCAGATTAATCTCCTTAATTCCCGTTGTTACGGGTGATGTTTCACGTGAAACAAGCAATTCGTTCAGCTTGTCGCTCGGCGGAACGGTTGTTTTTTCAAGGCGCTTAATCTCCTCTTTTTTCACGCGCTGTTTTTCAAGAAACCTTTGGTATCTTTCCTCGCCGATAAGCCCGAGCTCGTGTCCGATTGGAGTTAATCTTTCGTCGGCGTTATCCTGCCTGAGCACCAGACGGTACTCGCTACGTGAGGTCATCATTCTGTAAGGCTCGTTGGCTCCCTTTGTTACAAGGTCGTCAATCAGCGTGCCGATGTATGAGTTTGCGCGGGTAAGCACAAACGGCTCCTTGCCAAGCACCCTGTGAGCCGCGTTAACTCCCGCGACAAAGCCCTGTGCTGCCGCTTCCTCGTACCCTGAGCTGCCGTTGAACTGTCCCGCGCCAAACAAGCCCTTAAAGCTTTTGAACTCCAAGGTTGGGTTCATAGCTGTAGGGTCAACGCAGTCGTATTCTATCGCGTAAGCGGGTCGCATAATCACGCAGTTTTCCAAGCCCTTGATTGTTCTGTAAAATTGGAGTTGAACCTCCTCGGGCAGCGAGCTGCTCATACCCTGCAGGTACATTTCCTCTGTGCTCTCTCCGCACGGCTCAATAAAAAGCTGGTGACGCGGCTTGTCGCTAAAGCGCATAATTTTGTCCTCAAGGCTGGGACAATAGCGCGGTCCGATGCCCTCAATCTTTCCCGAGTACATCGGCGAGCGGTGAATGTTATCCAAAATAATCTGCTTTGTTTTTTCGTTAGTCCAGCTTATGTGACAGTCCACCTTGTTTTCCCCGAGGCTTTCCGTCTCGTAAGAAAACGGCCGGGGCGGCTCGTCGCCCTTTTGAACCTCAAGCTCCGAAAAATCTATTGAGCGTCTGAGCACGCGCGCCGGAGTTCCCGTTTTGAATCTCCTTAGTGGCAGTCCGAGCTCCTTTAGGCTTTTGCCGAGCTTTGTCGCAGGAAAAATTCCGTCCGGTCCGCTCTCGTAGCTCACCTCGCCGACGTAAATTCTGCCTCCGAGGTAGGTGCCTGTCGCGATAATAACGGTTTTGCACTTAAAAACCGCGAGCATTTGAGTTTTTAACTCATAGCCGCCGTCGGTGATTTTTATGTCCGTAATCTCTGCCTGGCGCAGTTCAAGATTTTCCTGCAGCTCAAGCTTGTGCTTCATTGTATCGGAATATTTGCGGCGGTCAATTTGCGCGCGCAGCGAATGTACCGCCGGACCTTTTCCGCGGTTGAGCATTCGCGACTGCAAAAAACATTCGTCGGCGGTCTTGCCCATCTCTCCGCCGAGAGCGTCAACCTCGCGCACAAGGTGTCCCTTCGCAGTTCCTCCGATTGACGGATTGCACGGACAGTTTCCGACAGCGTCCATATTGATTGTAAAAATTACGGTGTTGCAGCCGAGCCTTGCAGAAGCGAGAGCCGCTTCGATTCCCGCGTGTCCGGCGCCGATTACCGCAACATCATATTCACCTGCAAAATAATCCATATTAACATCCTTTGTTTATTTTCCCACGCAGAAGTTGTGGAAAACTCTGTCGAGCACCTCGTCGCTCGTTTTCTCCCCTGTCATTTCAAGAAGCTCCGAGATTGCGTCCTCAAGGGAAACCGTAACGGCGTCGTAGGTCATCCCCGCCAAAAGCGCGTTTTTTGCCTCCCTGACGGATTTAAGCGCGTTGCTTACGTTTGAGCGCTGGCGCTCATTTGACAAAATGCCCTCGCTCGGGTTGAGATTTTGCGTACCCGCGATTTTTTCTACCGCGGCTGCAATATCCTCTCTACCATCTCCGTTTGCCGCTGATACATATACTATATTGCATATTTTAGATTTTATTTTGTCTACTTCAAGCTTATTTTCCAAATCGGTTTTGTTGATTACCGCAATAGAAGGAAGCTGTTCCGCCTGCTCCAAAAGCTCAATATCGTCCTGATTAAGCTCTTGACTGTTGTCAAAAACCGCGATTAAAAGTCCGCACTGTTCAAGGCGCTTTTTCGCACGGTCAACGCCGATTTTCTCCACCGCGTCGTCGGTATTCCTGAGTCCCGCCGTATCGCTGAGGCGAAGAATTACGTCGCCTACCAAAACCGTATTTTCAACCACATCCCTGGTTGTTCCGGGAATGTCAGTGACAATGCTCTTTTCGCTGCCCGAAAGCAGGTTCATCAGCGTGCTTTTACCGACGTTCGGTCTGCCCGCGATAACCGTGTCTATTCCCTGCTTTACGGTTTGACCGGCATCATAGGTCGCGAGCATATTTTCAAGCTCGGTTACGGCGCTGTCGCAGACGCTCAAAATCATACTGTCGTCGACCTCGGCAATATCCTCCTCGGGATAATCCGCCCACGCGGAAAGGTGAGCCGTCAGAGAAAGCAGGCTGTCCTTTACCGCGCCGATTCGTTTTCTAAGCGCGCCCTCTTTTACAAACATAGCCGTCCTCGCGGCGCCGCGGCTTTTTGCGGTAATAATATCAATAACCGCCTCTGCCTCGGTAAGATCTATTTTTCCGTTAAGAAAAGCCCGTTTTGTAAATTCTCCGGCGAGAGCAGGGGTTGCTCCCGCGTCGAGCACGGCGCGCAAGACCTGCTTGGTAATGTATATTCCGCCGTGGCAGGAAAGCTCCACAACGTTTTCACCCGTATAGCTGTTAGGAGCCTTAAAAACAAGAGCTACCGCCTCGTCCAGTTCCTCGCCGTTATATATAATTTTTCCGAAAGCCGCGGTGTAGCCCTTCATATCAACAAGCTTTTTTCCGTTGATATTCTTAAAAACCCTGTCGGCGATTACGGCGGAATCTTCTCCCGAAATTCGGATAACTCCTATTCCACCCTCGCCCTGGGCTGTGCTGATTGCGGCGATTGTTTTGTTATCGTTCATAATTAATCACAAATTGGCAATGCCTTAAAATAAAAGGGCGGATAAATCCGCCCAAATAATTATTTATCTATTCTTCCGTAAAGTCCGCCTGTCTCGCCGCCTTCATTGAGCGGTACTCTGTCGGGATTAACAGGCGCGCTTGTTTCGCGGTTTGAGTTGTAAGGTTTTCTTGAACCTCTGCGGTTGTTGTATCCGCCCTTACGGTTTCCTCTTGACTTAGGGTCGGGACCGATAACAACATGACGCGCGGCTCCCTCTCCCTCGCTCCAGGAGATTGCTCCGTTAACCTTTTGAACGGATGTGTGGATGATTCTTCTCTCGTAGGGATTCATAGGCTCAAGGCTGGTTTTTTTGCCGGTCTTGATTGCCTTAAACGCGAGCTTTCTTCCGAGACTGTCAAGAGTCTTTTCCCTTTTCTCGCGGTAATTTCCGGTGTTGACCGTAACCTTGATATAAGGATCGTCGCCGTGATTGGCAACAAGGCTTGTAAGGTACTGCAAAGCGTCGAGAGTTTCGCCTCTTCTGCCGATTGCAAAGCCGACGTCCTCGCCCGAGAGATTGAACTCAACGGCACCTTCTTCGCTCTTTTTCTCAATTTCGATGTCCTTGAGCAACATTTTGTCAAGAACCTCTTTCAAAAAGTTTTCCGCCTTTTCCTCGGGGGTATCCTTAATAACAATTCTAACCTTTGCGGGTGAGCCGCCGAAAAGCCCAAATTTTTTCTTTTCGGCTCTCTGAATAAGCTCAAACTCGACCTCGTCTGTTTCATCAAGACCAAGCTGCTTTTTTGCGTCGTTAAGCGCGTCAAGCTCTGTATCGCCGACGCCGATTATTTCTTTAAACATAAAAATCTTATCTCCTGTTTTTCTGCGATTCAGAATTGAAAATTATTTTTTCTTCTTGTTTTTACTGTTCTTGTTTGATGATTTGTTAGTTGATTTTGCCGAAACCGGCACTTCATGGGGAGCGTAAACATAGGGAACCTTTGCCTCGTTTTCAAACATCAAAGCCACGTGTCTCGCCTCGTTTTTGGCGTTAATCTGAGTAGGTCCGAGAACCTTTGCGAGTATTACGGACTGAACCAAACTGAGCAACGCCGAAACAATCCAATAGAAAGCCATAGCCGCCGGAACGCTGAAGGCGATATAAGCCGAAAACAGCGGAAGACCGTAAAGAACAATCTTCATACATCCCTGCTGCTGGTTTATCTGAGTTTTGTTAACCTTCTGCATAATAAGCTGAGTGCCAATATTTGAAACAAAGCACAGTATGGGGAACAGAAGGTACCATGACCAAAAGCCGTAGTCAGCCGGAACCGAAAGCAAATCCACGTTGCCGAAAATTTTGAAGCCGTTGGAGAATAAATGGATTTTTTCAATATCGGTAGCATTAAAAAGTCCCTGAATGGCTTCTGTATTTGAGATATTCGGAAATACCTTCAAAAGCGCAATCTGCTGATAAGCGCCGGTTGAGTTTGAAATGTATCCCGGAATTTTCTGAACATAAGAAACAGCCTGATTTACGCTGTCCGCGTTGATGTGCAGAGTATTTGTAAGCGGATAAGCTACCGCGTAAAATACTCCGAAAAGAACAAGCATCGGGATGATTGTCGTAAGACATCCGCCCATTGGCTTAACTCCCTCTTTTTCGTAGAGCTTGTTCATCTCTTCCTGAAGAAGCTGGCGGTTATTGCCGTACTTTTCCTGAAGTTCCTTCTGCTTTTTTGCCAGCCTTGCGGTGCCTGCCATAGACTTTTGCTGCTTTAACGAAAACGGAAACAGCAGAAGCTTGATTATGATTGTAAATACGATAATCGCAATGCCGAAATTTTGAAATACATAGAATGCCGCCCAAAGCAGATATCCGAGGAAGCTTCCGAGAAAACCGAAAATTTGCATACTTTACCTCTAACTTAATTTATCTTAACTTTTTCTTTTTTTCGGGAACAGGGTCGTACCCTCCCTTTGCGAACGGGTTACAGCGCAAAATCCGCCAAACAGTCAGCGCGCTGCCCTTTAGCGCTCCAAAACGCTCGATTGCCTCCAGTCCGTACTGCGAACACGTTGGTGTGTAAATACAGTGAGGTTTGGTATAAGGAGAAATTGCGGACTGATATAACCTTATTAAAGACATTAAAATTTTTTTCATTTTTATATACCTTTAATAACACCCGCGGATTCAAGGTGCTTTTTCATCGCCTTTAACACAACCCGGGATTTTACAAACGGTGTTTTTCCTCTTGCTACAAAAATAATGTCATAGCCCGGACTGAGCAGGGGATAAAGCTGATAATATGAGGCTCTGATAACTCTTCTGGCTCTTGTGCGTTTTACCGCGTTGCCTATTTTTTTACCAGTGGTAATTCCGTATCTTACATTACCCGACCTGTTTTTTATTACGTAGGTCACAAGTACCGGACTGACAAACGACTTGCCCTTGCGGTAAATCCGAGAAAAGTCCTTGTTTTCCTTGACCGTAACATACTTGCTCATAATAATACCTCGGCAGGATAAATTAAAGAAAGACCACATTTAAAAGTGGCCATTTCTCTTAGTAAGACAACCTTTTTCTGCCTTTAGCTCTTCTTCTTGCCAAAACTTTTCTGCCGTTGGATGTAGACATTCTCTTTCTAAAGCCGTGCTCTTTTTTTCTGTGAAGCTTTTTAGGCTGATATGTTCTTAACATTGTCAAAATCCTCCCTTCAAATTATAACCTTGCAATATAGCATTATAGCTTATTTTATCGAATCCGTCAAGTTTTTTTTAATAGTCTTAAAACACCACAAAATGTAGTTGTCTAACTTCTGAAACAATCAAATTGTTGTGGTTGATTACCGTTTTTTCCGAAAATTTTTTATCTTAAATCTGTCAATATAAAATTTTTATCGCTTTTAAACTGAAAAATTGAGCTTTTTACACAGTTTTTTTCTCTGCCCCTTTTACATTTAAATATATATAAAATACTTGCAATTTAAGTGTGCTTGGAGTATAATAATATAGATTAAATTATTATTGTGGGTTCATTTGCGATATTATAATTTTTTATATTACAACTTACTTAAAATTATATTATTTTATCATACGTTTTTTAGGTTATTGATTAAAAATATGAAACTGTACATCGGGCAAAATCACCTACCCTCAATAATGAAAATTACTAAGGCAATACCGCATAATTCAGGTGCGCGTATTGCGAAGTAAGATTTTTCGTCAGAGTGTACAAATAAATTTAGGTAATACTGACGTATTGCCGAGATTTTTTGGACAGTCTGACGGAATAATATTCAAGCAAGGCGTGCGCCGCGAATTGTGCGGAATTGCCCTAAATTGCCCGAATGAGGAAGTGGAGGAGAAAATGGATTCTTTTAACGACGCGTGGGAGCTGATTTGCGCCTACTGCAAAACCAAAATTACCGAGGTTGCCTACAACACATGGATCAGCAGAATCAAACCGTTAAATCTTGATTTTGACAATAACACGGCTTACCTTATCGTACCCAATGATTTTCACAGACAGACGATTAACAGATGCTACATTCCGCTTTTGAATGAAGCCTTTGAGGCTATCTTCGACAATAAATTCAATATTTCGCTGAAAACTCCCGAGGAGGCTAATATTTCTACTCCCGCGGCGGAAACAATCAGCGAGGAAGCAAACACAAACTATGATTACACCTTCGATAACTTTATCGTCGGCTCCTCAAACAAATTTGCCCACGCCGCGTGTCTCGCGGTGGCGACAAATCCGTCAAAGGCATACAATCCGCTTTTTCTTTACGGAAATTCAGGTCTCGGAAAAACCCACCTGCTTTACGCGATCGGGAACGAGATAAAAAAGAACAACCCCGATATGGTTATCTGCTACATTAAGGGCGATGACTTTACAAACGAGCTGATTGAAAGCCTGAGACTTGCGAAGATGAGCGAATTTCGGCGCAAGTACCGCCACGCCGACGTGCTTTTGGTGGACGACGTTCAGTTTATCGGCGGCAAGGAGAGCACCCAGGAGGAATTTTTCCACACCTTTAACGCTCTTCATGAGGCTCACAAGCAGATTGTACTGACCTCCGACCGTCCGCCCAAGGAAATCAGAACACTTGACGACAGACTCCGCTCGCGCTTTGAGCAGGACTTGATTGCCGACATTCAGCCGCCGGATTATGAAACAAGAATAGCTATTATCAAGCGCAAGGCTGAAATGCTCGATATTGAGCTTTCAAACGAGATTTGCGAATACATAGCCAAAAAGCTCAAGGCAAACATCCGCCAGCTTGAGGGCACGGTCAAAAAGCTCAAGGCAAAGTCGCTGCTCAATAACGAAAAGCCGTCGCTTTCCTCCGTTCAGGAGGTTATCGCGGACGTGCTCAACAACGACGTTCCGCCCGAGGTTACGGTCGAAAGAATTATTGACGAGGTAGCGAGAACCTACGGCGTCACTCCCGAGGAAATCCGCTCGCAGAAGAACAAGAGCGCGAATATCAGCAACGCCCGTCATATCGCTATTTACATCACAAGACAAATCACAACACTTTCAATGGTCAATATCGGCGAGGAGTTTGGCAACCGCCACTACTCAACCGTTATCTATTCAATTCAAAAGGTAGATAATTTGATTGAAAAGGACAGAAAGGTCAAGGAATTGATTGACGACACAATCAAGAACATTCAGGACCGCTGACAATCCACAAACTAACATCTTTTAATATATAAAACTATGTCAGAATGTCAGCACTGTGAAGGTTTGTTAGTTATTGTTTATGACTGTTAAATTTTTACAAACATTTATCAATGAAATTTCAATAACCGTGTGTTGAGAATTTTTTTAAGAGTACAAGCCCTTCGGCGTACTTTTTCTATATTTTAACATCACCTACTACTACTACGAAAAATAATTAATAAATATATCAGAGGAGATTTAAGCGATGAAAATTACCTGTTCAAAAACAGATTTGGCTGCCGCGGTTTCAAACGTATCAAGAGCAGTTTCTTCTAAATCGTCAATACCCGCTCTTGAGGGCGTGCTTGTAAAGGCATACGGGACCAGCCTGAATATTTCGGGCTATAACCTTGAAATAGGAATCACAACCGATATTGAGGCGACAATTATTAAAGAGGGAGAAATTGTAATCGGCGCTAAGCTGTTTTTGGATATTGTAAGGAGACTGCCCGAGGAGGTCGTCACAATCGAGACAGACGACAGAATGGTAACCTACATAAGCTGCGGACAGGCAGATTACAAAATTATGGGTATGCCGTCGGTTGAGTATCCCGACTTGCCGAGCTTTGAGCAAACGGATTCAATCACGCTCAGCTCAAAAATATTAAGAGATATGATTCGCCAGACAGTCTACGCTGTAAGCGAAAATATGGCAAAGCCGATTTACACAGGATCGCTGTTTGACATTTCAGACTCAATGCTGACAATCGTCGCGATTGACGGCTACAGAATGGCAATCAGAAAAGAAAATGTTGACACTAAAAGCGAAAATTCATTTGTTGTTCCCGGAAAAACCCAGCTTGAAATTTTGAAGCTCCTCACAGAGGACGACGAGCCGGTTGATATAATCATCGGTCAAAGGCACATCACCTTTAAGGTTAAGAGCTACAGGGTAATTTCAAGGTTGATTGAGGGAACCTTTATTGACTATAAATCAACCGTACCCAAGGAAGAAAAAACCGTGCTTGTAATCTCTACTCGCAAGCTGATTGACTCTGTTGAGAGAATGTCGCTGTTAAATAACGAGAGAATGCAAAGTCCTGTAAGATGTAAATTTCTTGAAAATGAAATCAAGTTATCCTGTTCGTCGGCGGTAGGTCAGGCGAACGACTCAATCAGCGTTGATATTGCCGGAGAACCTGTAGAAATCGGTTTTAACAACAGATATATGCTCGACGCTCTTAAAAATACCGACACCGACGAGGTAAAGCTTGTGCTCAACGGTTCGATTTCTCCGATTATTATAAAGCCGGTTTCAGGTGACAGCTTCCTGAGCATTGTTGTTCCAATGAGGCTCGCTAATGAGAACTGAGAAAGTAAAAATTGACTCCGAGTATATCAAGCTGCAGGATTTGCTTAAATTCAGCGGAGAGGTCGGCACCGGAGGAACGGCGAAAAACGTTATTCAAAACGGCGAGGTCAAGGTAAACGGCGAAATCTGCACAATGAGAGGAAAAAAACTCAGACCCGGCGACAGCGCCGAATATAACGGCGTAATAATAACTGTTGAATAAATGAAGGTAAAAAGCTTAAAATTTCAGAATTTCAGAAATTTAGAGGACTGCGTAATCTACCCCTGCGAGGGAGTAAATATTATTTACGGCGACAACGCCCAAGGTAAAACCAATATTATCGAAGCTCTTTGGCTGTTTTGCGGAGGTCATTCATTCAGAACCGCAGGCACAAGGGAAATGATAAAATGGAACACCGACTTTTCAAGGCTTGAATGTGAATTTTTCGGTCAGGACAGGGAACAGAAGGCGAGCATCGGTTTTTCGGGCTCAAAAAAAATCGTCAGCATAAACGGAGTTGAAAAAAATTCTTCATCAGCGCTGATAGAAAAGTTTTGCGCCGTAGTGTTTTCTCCCGAAAATCTCAGCCTTATTAAAAGAGGTCCGGGGGAAAGAAGAAATTTTATTGACAGCGCCATTTGCCGCGAAAAATTAAAAAACGCGGTGACTTTATCTAATTATAACCGTCTTATCGCTCAGAGGAACGCCCTGCTGAAGGATGTTCTGAAAAATCCGGGACTTGAGGATACACTTGATATCTGGGATACTCAGATTATCAGGCTCGGCGCGCGGCTTACAAAACAAAGGCTTGAATTTATTGACCTTATTTCAAAAAAAGCCGCCGAATATCACAGCGGAATATCGGGCGATAAAGAAAAGCTCAAGCTGAAATACATTTCAAGCGTTTCCGCAAAATCAGGCGACAGCGAGGAAGAAATTGAGCAAAAGTTTTTTGAAAGGTGCAAATTAAACAGACAAAATGAGATTGTCTGCGGAGTAACCCTTTCAGGTCCGCACAGGGACGACGTTGAGGTTATTATCAACGGAAAAAACGCAAAGACGTTCGCTTCTCAGGGGCAGCAGCGAAGCGCTGTTTTGTCGCTAAAGCTCGCGGAAGCCGCGGTTTTGAGAGAGCGGATGGGGGAGGAGCCCGTAATTTTGCTCGACGATGTTTTGTCGGAGCTTGACAGCGGCAGACAGGATTATCTGCTAAATGAGCTTGAGGGTTGTCAGGTTTTTATCACCTGCTGCGAGAGGTCAAACAGAGAGCAGTTAAAAAAAGGCAGCGTTTTCCTTGTGGAAAACGGAAAAATAAAGGAAATGCCGCAAAATTCGTGATTAATATTGCCTTAACGGAGATTAGTTTATTATATGTATTTGCATTTGGGGAACGACGTTGTAATCAATACCGAAAAAATCGTGGCGATGTTTGACATTGACGCGGTTACGGTGTCAAAAAAAACGCGGGATTTTTTGGCGGAGGCTCAAAGAAAAGGCGAGGTAATTAATGTTTCCTACGAGCTGCCGAAATCCTTTGTTGTGTGCTCCGAAAAGGGCAAAACAAGCGTGTATATTTCTCAGCTTTCCACCAAAACGCTTTCAAGAAGAAGGCTGAGTATATAAAGTAACCGTGGGATTAGCCCGCATTTTGCAAACCCGTTTTATTTGAGTTTAATTAGAAATTAGTATAACATAAGGTTATGAAAAATTTTTTATGGAGTGAAATATGAAAAGAAAAAACAGATGTCCGTATTGCGGAAAAAAGATTTCATACGGGTCAAGATTTTCAAGCAGAAGAAAGGCGGAATATGTCTGCCAACGCTGCGGAAAAGAGAGCAGGGTTGTAATAAATAAACAGGTAATTCTTGTGTTTATTATCTGCGCTGTCATTTCCGTTGCGTCAATGACGCTCTGGATAATGTTTGATTTGACAAGCAATCCCTTGGGAATTTTGATTGTAGCTGTTCCGCTGATTATTTTCGGAATAATATCTCCGAATTTTGTCAGATTTGAGCCGCTGAAAAAATACAAGAAATCTATGGAGGCAAAGCGCGCCGGAATAGAATACTCCGACAACCTTATGATTTCCGAGCTTGATGAAAATTCGGCATATTCTGACAGTTCGGGACAGTTCAAAATAAACAACGATGTGTTTAATCAGATAAAGGCGGATCGAAACGCCTCACGAGAAATTAATAACGGAGAAAACTTAGTTTCGGATTCCGAGGAGTCAGAACCGAAAAAAAGGAGCTACGTCAACGTAGCCGATAACGTTACGGAAAAACATTCGTCGTCGGAGGACGCTCCTCTTAAAAAGATTCACTCGGAGGGTGCGAGAATTAACAGAAGCCGCCATTATATTGAAGCTCCGGAAGTTTCGGAGCCGAAAGCGGATGAAAGACCTGTACGCAGTGAGAACAAAAAGCCCGAACGGCAGGAGCCCAACAAATATTCGGCTAACAGAAGGTTTTAAATTATGGCTAAACTGTTTTTGCCGTCGCTGCCGGTTTGTCCGTACTGCAAGACTATTTACAGGTACGGCGACGTGGGAAGTCTTGTGTTAAAAAGAACAGGAAGCTGCTATCACTGCGGAAAAAGCTTCAAAATTTCAAAGAAAAAACTGCTGATACTGCTTTTGGAATTCTTAATACTGTACGCGCTGATTGATTTGTTTTTTATCGGCGTAGCAAAGGTTACGCTGGTTGTTTTGTTTATAATCAACGTTCTGCTTGTCGCGGCAGGCATTGTTATGATACCTTACTACATTATGTTTGTTGAACAGAATAAATAAAGAGAGATAGGATTAATCGGAGGATAAAATGGATAACGAAGAAAAGATTGTTGAAGAAATTACGGAAACAGAAGAAAATCTGGAAATTACCAAGGTCGATCAGGAATACGGCGCCGACGAAATTCAGGTTTTGGAAGGACTTGAAGCCGTCAGAAAACGCCCGGGTATGTATATAGGCTCGACCGGTCCGAGAGGACTTCATCATCTTGTTTATGAGATTGTAGATAACTCAATCGACGAGGCGCTCGCTGGCTACTGCTCAAAAATCGAGGTTGTAATCGAAAAAGGAGATATAATCAGAGTTACCGATAACGGCCGCGGAATCCCCGTAGGCGTAAACAGCAAAACGGGACTTCCCGCGGTAACGGTTGTATTCACCGTTCTCCACGCGGGCGGAAAATTCGGCGGTGGCGGATACAAGGTTTCCGGCGGACTGCACGGAGTAGGCGCGTCGGTAGTAAACGCGCTGTCCGAATGGCTCGAGGTCAAGGTTTGCGACGGCGAGGACGTTTATTTTCAGCGTTACGAGCGCGGAAAAATCATCAACGAGCTCGAAAAAATCGGCAAGTCCGACGTCAGGGGAACAGAGGTACGCTTCAAGGCGGATCCCGAAATTTTCAAGGAAACCACGGTTTACGATTACTCGGTGCTCGAAAGGCGTCTGCGCGAGCAGGCATTCCTCAACGCGGGCGTTAATATTGAGCTGATAGATGAGCGCGATCCCGAAAATGTTTTGAAAAATAACTTCCACTACGAAGGCGGAATAAAGAGCTTTGTTGAGTATATTCACAAAAAACGCTCGCTCGAGGTTATTCATCCCGACGTAATCTATTTTTCGTCAAAAAACGAAGAGGACACAATAGCGGTAGAAATCGCTATGCAGTATAACGAAAGCTATAATGAAAATCTCCTCACCTTCGCCAACAATATTCACACAACCGACGGCGGTACTCACGAGGAAGGCTTTAAGCGAGCGTTAACATACGTTATGAACGACTACGCGCGCAAGTTTGGAAAGCTGAAGGAAAATGACAAAAATCTCAGCGGCGAGGATGTTCGCGAGGGAATTACCGCAATCATCAGCGTAAAGCTCAAGGAAGCCCAGTTTGAAGGTCAGACCAAGGCAAAGCTCGGCAATACCGAAGTCAGAACAATGGTGGACAAGCTTGTTCGCGACAAGCTGATGACCTATCTTGAGGAAAATCCCGCTGTTTCAAAGGCAATCTTTGAAAAAGCTCTCGCTTCCGCAAGAGCGAGAGAAGCCGCAAGAAAAGCGAGAGAGAGCGTAAGGAGAAAATCAGCGCTTGAATCCGCCCAGCTTCCCGGAAAGCTCTCGGACTGCCAGTCACGCGACAGCAGCGAAACCGAAATTTTCATCGTCGAGGGAGATTCGGCGGGCGGCTCGGCAAAGGGCGGCCGCGACAGAAGAATCCAGGCTATTCTTCCTCTTTGGGGCAAGATGCTCAACGTTGAAAAGGCAAGAATAGACAGAGTTTACGGAAACGATAAGCTTATGCCGGTAATTACCGCTCTGGGAACGGGTATCGGCGATGAGTTTGACATTGAAAAGCTAAGATATGACAAGGTTATTATTATGGCGGATGCCGACGTTGACGGCTCGCACATCCGCACTCTGCTTTTGACCTTCTTCTTTAGATATATGAAGCCGCTGATTGAGGCAGGACACGTGTATATCGCTCAGCCGCCCCTTTACAGAATCACGAAGGGCAAGGAGCACAAATACGCTTATTCCGATTTGGAGCGCGACCAAATTTTGGCTTCAATCGAGGGTAAAACCGAGATTCAGCGTTACAAAGGTCTCGGCGAGATGGATTCGGAGCAGCTTTGGGAAACCACAATGAATCCCGAAACAAGGCTTATGCTTAGGGTTGAACTGAGCGACGCGGAGCAAGCCGACGAAACCTTTACAATTCTTATGGGCGACAAGGTTGAGCCAAGACGCGAGTTTATCGAGCAAAACGCAAAGTACGTTCAAAATCTTGACGTATAAAAAAGCTTTTATTTGCGGAGGATAATATGCATTCAAGAAGTTATATTACGGTAAGATACGCCGAAACCGATAAAATGGGAATTGCCCACCACTCAAATTACCCGGTGTGGTTTGAGGTAGGCAGAACCGACTATGTAAAAATGTTCGGAACAACCTATTCCGATATGGAAAAAGCGGGCGTTATGCTTCCGCTTGTAAATTTAACCTGCCACTTCAATTTTCCCGCTTTTTACGAGGACAACCTGATTGTTCGCACGTGGTGCATCAGTATGACCGCCGCGAGAATTGAGTTTGCCTATTCTGTAAAAAGAAAGGCTGAGGACGGAACGGAAACAGAGCTTTGCTACGGCACAACGGAGCACGGATTTATTGACTCAAGCACCTTCAGACCTTGCAACGTGAAAAAACGTATGCCTGAGCTTTACTCAAAAATCAACGGCAACATAAAATATATATAATGAATATTGAAAAGATAACGAGGTAAAAAAATGGATAACGAGCAGCAAGTGAATGAAAAAAGAATAATTGACGTTGACCTGCAAAACGAGATGAGGCAGAGCTTCCTTGATTATTCTATGAGCGTTATTGTGGCAAGAGCGTTGCCCGATGTTCGCGACGGATTGAAGCCTGTTCACAGAAGAATTCTGTACACAATGTATGAAAGAGGACTTGACCCCTCAAAACCGTACCACAAGTGCGCCGATACCGTCGGTTCGGTGCTTGGCGCGTACCACCCCCACGGCGATGCGTCGGTTTATGACGCTATGGTAAGGCTGGCGCAGGACTTTTCCATGAGATATATGCTTGTTGACGGTCACGGAAACTTTGGTTCGGTTGACGGCGACCCGCCGGCGGCTTACAGATATACCGAAGCCAAGATGAGCAAAATCTCGATGGAAATGCTCACGGACATAGACAAGGACACCGTTGATTTTGTACCTAACTATGACGACAGACTGAAAGAGCCGGTTGTATTGCCGAGCCGCTTTCCGAATCTGCTTGTAAACGGTTCAAGCGGTATCGCGGTCGGTATGGCTACCGAAATTCCGCCGCATAATCTCGGCGAAACAATCGACGCCGTCTGCGCCTATATTGACAATCCAGACATTGAACTGCCCGAGCTTATGGAGTATATTCCCGGACCTGATTTTCCGACAGGCGGAATCATTATGGGCAGAAGCGGAATCCGCGCGGCTTACGCGACGGGCAAGGGAAAAATTACCGTCCGCGCAAAAACCGAGATTGTAGAAACCAAAAACGGAAGATTTAAAATTATCGTTACCGAGCTGCCCTACAAGGTCAACAAGGCAAGATTGATTGAAAATATCGCAAACCTTGTTAAGGACAAGCGCATTGAGGGTATCTCCAATATTGAGGACCACTCCGACCGTATCGGTATGCATATAGAGATTGACGTCAAGCGCGACGCTTCTCCCCAGATTGTGCTGAACCAGCTGTTTTCCTACACTCAGCTCCAGGTTACCTTCGGAGCGATTATGCTGGCGATTGTTGACGGTCAGCCGAAGATTCTCACGCTCAAGGAAATGCTTGGGTGCTATGTGGATTTTCAGGAGGATATAATCCGCCGCCGCACAGAGTATGACCTCAAAAAAGCCCAGGACAGAGAGCACATTTTGGAGGGCTTGAAAATCGCGATTGACTTTATCGACGAGGTAATTGCGATAATCAGGAACAGCAAGGATTTGCCGTCGGCGCGAACCGCGCTGATGGAGCGCTTTGAGCTTGACGAGGTTCAGGCGCAGGCGATTGTTCAGATGCGTCTCGGACAGCTCACAAATATGGAGCGCGCCAAGATTGAGGACGAAATCGCTGCGCTGCAGGCAAAAATCAAGGATTACCTTGAAATTTTGGCAAGCGAAACAAGAAAGCTTGAAATCGTAAAGGAAGAGATTACCGCAATCAGAAACAAATACGCCGACCCGCGCCGCACGGAAATCTGCGCAATCAGCGGAGAGGTTGACATTGAGGATCTCATTCCGCAGGAGGAGTGCGTGCTCACGCTCACTCAGTTTGGCTATGTAAAGCGGCTTTCGGCGGATACATATAAAATCCAGCGCAGAGGCGGAAGGGGAGTTTCGGGAATGTCCCGCCGCGAGGAGGACGTCGCGACTGAGATGTTCATTATCAATTCTCACGACTATGTGCTGTTCTTTACCGACAAGGGCAGGGTTTACAGGCTCAAATGCTATGAGGTTCCCGAGGGCAGCAGACAGTCCAAGGGTATCAATATCGCTAACCTTCTTCCCATTTCTCCCGAAGAAAACGTAACATCAATGATTCGCGTGCCAGAATTTAACGAGGACAAGTACCTTATTATGGTAACCCGCAAGGGCATTGTAAAGAGAATTTCGCTCAACGCGTACAATACCGCGCGCAAGGGCGGACTTATCGCCCTTGAGCTTAACGACGGCGACGAGCTGGCATGGGTAAGAATGACCGATGGCAACGCAAACGTTATTGTGGCTACCAAAAAGGGCGTTTCAATCCGCTTTAATGAAACCGACGTCCGCCCAATGGGCAGACTCGCGCGCGGCGTAAAGGCAATCAGCCTTAAAGAAGACGACGAGGTTGTCGGAATGAGCGTTGTGCGCGACGGAGGACTGGTGCTCACCGTAAGTGAAACCGGCTACGGCAGACTTTCAAAGCCGGAGGACTACCGTATTCAGACCAGAGGCGGCAAGGGTCTTACCAATTACCACATTGAAAAGTACGGCGAGGTTGCGGCAATCAAGGTTGTTGACCTTGACGACGATATAATTATGATTTCTCAGGACGGAATCATAATCCGAATTGCCGCGGAGACAATCAGAGTTTGCTCGCGTCCGTCAAAGGGCGTTACGCTGATGAAGGTCGGCGAGGGCGATAAGGTTGTAACCGTTGCCAGAGCGCCGCACGTTGAGGATACCGCGGAGGATTCCGAGCAAGAAGCTGAGTCCGAGACAACGGAAGACCAAACCGAAGAAAATCAGGATTAAAAATTTCAGGGCAGTCAGTTTTGACTGCCCTGAGTAATGAGGTTTACTATGTTGAAAATAAAAAGGCTCGCGGCTGTGATAGTTTTGTCGGGACTGATGCTGAGCGCCGCGGCGTGTTCGCAGGGAGTCAAGCTCAACATTGAACAGCCGAAAAGTATCGCAACGGATGATGAAGCGAAAAACGCCGGTACGGAAAACGAGACAGCGGCGGTTGAACCGAGCGACAATGTAAACGGAAAGCGGTTTTCCGTTACGCTTTACGAATTTACCGAGCGCTACAATTCCGCAAAAAGACTTCTCGGCGACACAGACCTTATCATCGCCGGAAACTGGCGTGAAAACGGCGAGCCGCAGACCGACAACAACGGCATTAAAATTCAATATTATTACTACGACGACTACAACGTGAACATTACCGCCACGGTAGAGGTTGTCAGCGGAAAGCTGATGAATGTCGGCTGCGGAACAACAACGAGCAACTTTATGGTTCAGGAGGACGGAAAAAACAACAGTGACAACGTGCTCAGAAAGGCTGCGATTATGGCAGAGGCGGCGTGCTGCTTTGACGAAAACGAGCTTGATAATCTTCAGGATATTTTTTTCCGCATAACCACAGGCACAGAGGATTCCCTTTGGTACGAGGGCTTTGTGTTTTCGCTCAGCACTCAGGAGGACAAAAGCAACAGCAAAAACAGCATTATGCTGTTCAGGGTTTTTCCTATCAGCTCAGAGCTTAAAAAGAAATGGGAAATAACCGAATACAAGCCGTAAATATCGGCAATATTAAAAAAGACCGGAAATAAATCCGGTCTTTTTGTCATTCAAGTTTATCGACAGAAATTCTTTTATACTTATAATTATCGTATGTCAGGGTATCTCCGCTTACGGAATACGCGGTGGAATTTGTTTCCTCCTTGGTTGTGGTAACAGTAGAGGTGACTTTTCCGTCCTTTGCCGAGTATTTTGAAAAAGAAAAGCTCAACCCGTTGATGGAATTGTACATAATTCCGCTCTTGTCAAAGTAAAAGTACTCGCCGTTATCGTCGTACCACGCTCCGAGCAGATTTTCGTCAATAACGGGCTCGGGGTCGGGAATGGGAATAAAGGAGAATGAAGCGAGCTTTGTCATCGTGGTAGTGGCTTTATTCTCAATATTTGTGAGCACAACGGTGTTTTTATCGTCGGAAAACTCAGAGGTATAAATTCCGTTTATGCCGAACATAAGCTCCGCCGACAGCGTAGTCAGGATATTTCCGCTTTCGTCCGCAACGGTGTCTGTCGAATAAGTCTCAACATACCCGGTGGTGCCGATTACAAGGTAAACCTTTTTGTTTCCGTTAAACATATATACAAAGTTTTTGTACTTTGAGCCCTCTCCTTCGGTAATCTGCCAGGCTCCGGCAAAGTCGTCGCCGCTGTAGTTTATTTCATACAGCTTGCTCAAATCCGCCTGTTCGCTTATGTTCATTTTACTGTCTTCCGTGGTTTCCTCAACCGCCGCGGTAGTAGCGACAAGCTCGTCGCTTTCGCCGCAGCCCGCGAAAACAGAGATTGAAGATAATGCCAAAACAGCGCACAGGATTTTTATTAAAGTATTTTTCATATATCAATAGCCTTCCTGCCCAAAACGCGTGATTACGGGCAAAATTTAAATAGTAAATGCCGCAAAAAGTGTTCCGTCTGCGCGGCGCTTCTGTTATTAATTTTATTATCTTATTGTAAAAATGTCAATACTAATACTAATACCAAATACTAATCTCAAACAAAAGCCGGATTGAGATAAAAATGTTGATAAAACACTCAAAAAAACTCATATAATGCAAAATTAGTGTTGCCAAGAAGAACAATTTTTGTTATAATATAGGGTAAATATAATGAATGGATGGAGGAAGATAGTTATGCTGAATACAAATTTCAATGATAAATTCGGCAAAGAGGGACTTACATTTGACGATGTTCTTCTTATTCCGGGCGAGTCAAACGTTGAGCCGAAGAATGTGGATGTTTCTACAAACCTGACAAAAACAATCAAGCTTAACACCCCCCTTATGACCGCGGCGATGGATACCGTTACCGAAACCGAAATGGCAATCGCAATCGCGCGCGAGGGCGGCGTCGGCATTATCCACAAAAATATGAGTATCGAAAAGCAGGCGGATATGGTTGACCGCGTAAAAAGAAGCGAAAACGGCGTAATTGTAAATCCGTTTTTCCTTTCTCCGGAAAACACCGTAAAGGACGCGGACGCCCTGATGGGAAAATACAAAATCTCGGGCGTACCGATTTGTAAAGACGGCAAGCTTATCGGAATCATCACAAACAGAGATATGCGCTTTATGACCGCGGAGGATTTTACTCAGCCGATTTCCAAGGTTATGACGCAGGAGAACCTGGTTACAGCTCCTGTCGGAACCACTCTTTTGCAGGCTCAGTCAATTTTGCGCGAGCACAAGATAGAGAAGCTGCCGATTGTTGACAACAACGGCTCGCTGAAGGGACTTATTACAATTAAGGATATTGAAAAGAGCGTTCAGTACCCCAACTCTGCGCGTGACGACAAGGGCAGGCTCATCTGCGGCGCGGCAATCGGCGCAACCGTCGACGTGCTCGACAGGGTAGCGGCGCTGATTGAGTCGGGCGTTGACGTGGTTGTCCTTGATTCCGCTCACGGACACAACTCAAATGTAGTAAATTCTGTCGCTAAGGTTAAAAAGGCTTATCCCAATCTTCCTCTTGTTGCGGGCAACATCGCTACCGCGGAAGCCGCAAAGGCGCTGATCGCCGCGGGCGCCGACGCCGTTAAGGTCGGCATCGGTCCCGGTTCAATCTGCACAACCAGAATTGTCGCGGGTATCGGCGTGCCTCAGGTTACCGCGATTTACGACGCGGCTTGCGAGGCTTCAAAGTACGGAATTCCCGTTATCGCTGACGGCGGAGTTAAGTACAGCGGCGACATCGTAAAGGCACTCGCCGCGGGCGGAAGCGTAGTTATGGTCGGTTCGCTTGTCGCGGGCTGTGAGGAAAGCCCCGGAGATAACGAGATTTATCAGGGCAGACAGTTCAAGGTTTACCGCGGAATGGGCAGCCTCGGAGCGATGGGCAAGGGCAGCGCCGACCGTTACTTCCAGGCGAGCAACCGCAAATTTGTTCCCGAGGGCGTAGAGGGCAGAGTACCGTACAAGGGACTCCTTTCCGACACCGTTTATCAGCTTATGGGCGGCTTGAAGGCAGGTATGGGTTACACCGGCTGCGCCACAATCGCCGAGCTGCACGAGAAAGCGCGCTTTGTCCACATCTCGGGCGCGGGACTCAGAGAGAGCCATCCGCACGACATCCAAATTACCAAGGAAGCGCCTAACTATTCATACAATTTTTCATAATTAATTTATTTGCAGAGACAGTTTGCTTGTTGTCTCTGCAATTTTATTCTTTAAAACTGTCGAAATATACTTAATTTTTATTGATTAAACGAAAAATTTATGTTATTATAAAGAAAAACATAGCATAAGGAGTGTTATTATGTATAGATTAGGCATTGACCTCGGCGGCACAAATATTGTTGCGGGAGTTGTTGACGAGGAGTATAATATTGTGGCGAAGGCGAGCTGCAAGACTAACGTTCCGCGTCCCGAAAGCGATATTTGCGACAGCATGGCTGAGGTTGCCCAAAAGGCGGTGGAGAAAGCCGGTATTACTATGGACGAAATCGAGAGCATCGGCATCGGCGTGCCGGGCGCGGTTAACCCAAAAACCGGAGTTATTGAATACTCGGCAAACCTGTTTTTCCACAACTGGGAAGTTTCAAAAATGATGAAGGAACGCCTTGACAAAAAGGTTATTATCGAGAACGACGCTAACGCGGCGGCGTTGGGCGAATACCTCGCGGGCAGCGCTAAGGGCGCCAAAAACGCCGTTGCAATCACGCTCGGAACAGGCGTGGGCGGCGGAATTATCATCAACGGCAAAATCTACAGCGGCTCAAACTACGCCGGAGCCGAGCTCGGTCACATGGTTATCGTCAAGGACGGTAAGGAATGCGGCTGCGGAAGAAAGGGCTGTTGGGAGGCTTACGCCTCGGCGACAGGTCTTATCAACCTCACAAAGCAGAAGATTCTTTCCGAAAAGCTCGATTTCAGCTATATGCTCAAAATTTGCGACGGCGACATCAACAAGGTCTGCGGCAAAACCGCGTTTGACGCCGCGGCTTCGGGAGATCCCGACGCTCAGGAGGTGCTTGACGAATACTTCGGCTACCTCGCGACAGGTCTTGTAAACATCATCAACATCTTCCAGCCCGACGTCCTTTGCATCGGCGGCGGTATTTCCAACCAAGGAGAAACCCTTTTAAGCCCGCTCAGAAAGATTATTGAGGAAGAGCGCTACACTAAGCATAACGACAAGCAGACGGTTCTCTGCACCTGCACCCTCGGCAACGACGCGGGAATAATCGGAGCGGCTTTTCTCGACTAAAGCTTTTTAAGTCCTCTCCGGAGTGGTATGTTGTTAAGGATTCCGCTTACTACAGAGTTGCTTACAGAAAGTCAACCGATTCAAGCCGGAATCACACCACTGTTTACGACACGGAATTTGACCTATACTATTCCAAAGCCGAGCGTGAGAAATTACGCTTGGCTTTTTTCTGTTTGCTCAAAGAGCTTAAATCTATTTTTCGTTAAATCGTTTGCCTGCGTTTTATAACGTAGGTGACCTGTGTTAGTGGTTCAAATGCGTTTCTGCTCGTTTTATGCGGCGGTCGCTGCGGCGACACCGCTACTCGTGCAGATAGCACGGTATAGTAATTAATGTTAAATTCCCGACAGCGAGAAAGCGTAATAAATAAAGGTCGGTATAGCGCTCTCCTTAAAAACGTCACACTGCACTGTTTTCTTAACGCTCGCAATCAAGTCCCTGCATCTTATAACGTAGGTGACTTGTGTTAGCGGTTCAAATATGTTTCTGCTCGTTTTGTGCGGCGTGCTCATAGCTATAAGTTGGCGTGGCTCTCTCCCTAAAAACGTCACACTGTGACGTTTTTACCCGCCTGCGGCGGGCACGGTCGCCTTCAAGTCCGGTCCCCGTTTGCTGGTATAAAAAATCGTAGGTGTACCCTTAAATGGGTACACCTACGATTTTTGGTGCCGGTGACCTTCTTCAAAGTTCATTTTTTCGCATAAACAGTAACATTTTGTTTGATTAGTAGTGCAGTAGTGGTGCATTAGATCGTATTTTAACTTATGTAAACTAATCTATGCTCCGACTTCAAGCGGTACGACCAGTTGCTGCTGTTCTTCTTTTTCCCTATTTTGATTTGACATCAATACTTTGTCCATATACTTTTCAGCCAATTCCAGGTTTGCATTTGTGTATGAATCAAAAGCATCGCAATACGTATTCATCGTGATAGTGATATCTGTATGACCAAGCAGCTTTTGCAATACTTTTGGCTGCATACCTCCTTCAATACATCTAGTTGCATATGTGTGTCGTAAACTATGCAGATCAATTTTACCTGAAATAGTATCATCTACAATATCATACTTTTCTAAAGTGCGTGAGAATTGACAATTCACCTGATTTGTTGTAATCATTTTACCTTTATGCGTAAAAATCAATCCATCTTTCTTCTCCTGAATGCACTCTAAAAGTAATTCGGTTACCCTTACGCTCATGGGTAAAACTCTTGTTCCGGCAAATGTCTTTGGCGAATTGTTCAGAACGGCTTGGCCCTTCTCGCCTCTGGAAATTGTTTTATTGACGGAAATGGTTTTGAATCGCAAGTTGACGTCTTTTATTCCAAGAGCATTGATCTCTCCCATACGCATTCCGGTCAACGTTGATAATAACATTTGTTGACTGTAGTTAATATCCTCACTGATCAATACTTCAAATAGCTTCTTTTGTTCATCCACTGTCAACGCCCGAACTTTTTCTGTTGCTTTTCTGGACTTCGGCTTCTTCATGTCCTCCATCGGATTATGGGTGATGATCTTTCTCTTGACAGCTTCCTTAAAAGTATGCTTGAGCATTTGATAATATTTGTTGATACTCGATTGTGAATAATTGATTTGCTTCAACAAATAGTCTTTAATTTGCATTTCGGTAGCAGCTTGCAAAGGAGTGTGAGATATCTCATCTAAGCTAGCTAAAGTTGATAGGTGCCGGTAATAGGTGCCTTCTTTGATCTCGTTATCCAAATCAAAAACATATAAACAACATTAGTAAGATATCTTATAACAGAATAATTACATATTATTCGTTCACTTATTTGTTTATCGTTTTTTGTTGTATTAATACAAAGCAGAAAAAATATATTTAGTTAAGTTGCGAATTGATGTACTATATTATATTAGTGTAGAATTATGTTACAAAATGTTACTAGAAATAAAAATTTAGTCAAACATATTGTAATTTTATACAACATGTGTTATTATAATGGCACATAAGATGGGGGTATTTTACACTTGGATCTTAACAGAGTTCAATCTATGACAGATATAATACATAATTCGATTAATTATAGTGGTATCGAAAGAGAAATTATTGGTACTCCTATTTTTAATAGGCTTCATAGAGTTATGCAAAGTTCCCTAGTTTATCTTACTTATCCTTCTAATAAAACAAAGCGATTTGAACATAGTATAGGGGTGATGAGTTTAGCAGGGAAATTATTCTTTTCAAGTATTTGCAATACAGAACCTAATGTTTTAAAAAGTTTGCTTAAAGATATTAAAGATGCTATTAAATCTTGGAGGGAAACCTGTTCTTCGGAACATCTTTCGTTAGCCGTTCCGAGAAACGCAACAGTGAAATATGAAAAAGATAGCATTCTTACTATTGATATACCAAACAATACTTTATATAAGAATTATTTGCCTGAGAATATATCAAATCTTTCTGGTGATGATAAGGTTGCTTATTATATTGCCTTTCAAGCTGTGAGAATTGCTGGTTTGTTACATGATGTGGGTCATATGCCGTATTCGCATGTATTAGAACACGCAATTAATAATCTTTATAATAAAGTATCACTAATTCCAGAAGACAAACGTACTGTCAATCATCGAGCATTTCTAAAAGATTTATATAATTATTGTGATCCTAACTGCCCTGAAAAAGATGAAATACACGAAGAAATAGGAAAGATTTGTGCTTTAAAGATATATGAGTGTATATCTTATTCTACCGAAGAAAAAGAAGATAACTTCTTCTTTGTAGCGACTTTTGATTTTGCTTGTTCTATACTGCAATCTAAAACTAGTGATAATAATATATATAGTGATTTACATCAAATAATTGCTGGAATTGTTGATGCAGATAGATTAGATTATTGTAGTAGAGATGCATACTGTGCTGGGCTTCGCACAGATATAATTAATTATAAAAGATTTTTTGCAACATATTCTGTTTGTCTATTAGATACAGATTCTGCATTGGAAGGAGAACAAGTAAGTCCTAATGCAAGTTCAAGGAAGCGATTCTGTTTCTGTCCCAATGTAAAGCATGTTATCCAAATTGAAGAGCTTTTACAGCGTCGTTGGGATATTTTCTCATTAATTAATTTTCATCATCGAGTTCATAAACACGAAATACTTCTTGAGGAAATAATTGTTGATTTAGGATTAGAAGAATTAAACGATCCTAACGAGATTCAGCCATTAAAGCAAGGTGTTTTACCTCTTAAAATTTATAGTATATGGCAAATTATTAACTTACTTAAAAGTAATAAACCTCCGGAATACTTGTTAATTCAATTTGATGACAGTTGGTTAGATACACTTTTAAAAAGGAAATTCTTTTATCGCTATGAAAAAGATTTCATGTGGTCAAACACACATTCGAATGATATTGATTGGAATAAGTATGACGAATTGATTTCTTCACAACGTCATTATTTCTCTGGATTTAAACGCACCGATGATTTCAAAAAATTTGATATTTTGCTCTTCTCTAAATTTGTAGAGAAAATATTTGGTGAGTCTCCGGACGAAAGCGTTCCAGAAGAAATCCGTGAAAAACTAACTGAGGAATTTAACGGTATAACGGACTATAATCGTTTTTGGTCTACTTATCGATCTTTATTTTTTACATGGATGATATCAAGTACTACATTAAAATTGATTGTTATCCCCGAAGAAAAGAATGAATTAATCTGTAGTATTCAAGACAAACTGAACGCGATTCTTGCTAAGGAAGATAATGTTCAAGATGTAATAATTAGAGATTGTTCTTTCAAGTTAGGTTGTCCTACACCAAAAAATGAATTATTCGTTGCTGATCGTGGTATTGCAAAACCATTAAAAAACTATTCCATTATCGAGCACATTTTAAAAGAAAAACGCAACTATTCGCTACCAATACATTTGTATTACTTACCCAAATATTCGAATAGCGCAAAATCACCAGATGATTTTGTTGTTAATATAGAGGAAAATATTTATCCACAACTTGTTGAAGCAATTTGGAGTGTAGTAAAACAACGAATTTGTATTATTAGTGAAATTGAAAAAGGAGAGGCTTGAAATGGCAGAAAGAGAAATTAAAATTAAAATTGCTAGGATAATTATGCAAATGGATAGACCCTTTAGCATTAATGGGCTTATTTATGTTTGCGAACAAAAAGGTATTACTGATGTTGACTTAATACTTGAGGTATTAGCAGATTTATGTGATGCCGGAGTTGTTAGTTACTCAGAAATCACTAATGATTGCTGGGGCTATATTTCGCACGTATAGTTTTATAAGATATTATCCCACATAATATTTCAATGTCTGCGCTCTCAATTAACCATTCTATGCATAGATTTACGATTTTTTGATCTAAAGTGTTAGGAAGGTTGTTTATTAGATCATCTAAAGTAAAGACTTCAAGTTGCTTGGAGATTTCAACTACTTTAGACGCAGTTATAATCATCATTTTTTTATCCATTTTATCACACCTTTTGATTGATTATATCATAGAACGATGTAATAATTTATTCTTTTTTGGCGGTAGTAAACATAATAATTTATAAAGCATGTAAGCATTTGTCTTACATGCTTTTTTGATTTACTTCACATTACAATTGCACGTTACTTCAATTTTTGTTGATTTTTGGATAAGGTATAATAAATTGCGCAAAAAGAAAAAGTCATAAAAAGAAGACATAGTTTGCAGAATCTGTTAGAATGAAGTTACGACACAAAACATTCTGAA
>CAJOLF010000003.1 GCA_905235295.1 uncultured Ruminococcus sp.
TATTTTAATACCATACGGTATTTTATCTTCTTCCGTTTCCGTTGCCGCGGCGGCTGTAGCCCCTGCTTTCGCCGCGTTTGAGGTCGGACATCTTGTCCTCGCTTGTCTGCTTGAACCTTGACATCATATCCTCAAAGGTAGTCGGAGCGCTTTTGCGGCTGCTCTGCCACTCAAAATCTCCCGGCGAAGTTACCGGCGGAGCGGGCTTGTAAGGTTGTCTGCTTGGGCGCTCGTCGCCCTTGCTTTTTTCAAACTTACCGCGCTTTTGTTTTTCCTTGGGTAGAGCCTGCTTGATTGACAGGCTGATTTTGCCGTCGTTTATCGCGAGAACCTTTACGTTTACGGTCTGCCCTACCTGAACATAATCGCTGATTTCATTGATATAGGTCGGCGCTACCTCCGAGATATGTACCATACCTGTTTTTGAATCAGGCAGGTCAATAAACGCGCCGAATTTTGTGATACCCGATACCTTACCTTCCAAAATTGTTCCGACTTCTAATGCCATAAAAAATTTTTACCCCTCATACCGGCTCGACTGAATTTTGAGACGGCGTTAAACCTTTCTGCCTATTGTTCACCCGCGACGTTGATGAAAATTCTTTCACCCTCGCCTACATAGCCAAGATCCTCCTTGGCGATTTTCTCTATATAATCCGAAAGCTCCTGGCCTGAGTAGCCGCGAACCTTTTCGAGATACTGAGACTGAATTTCAACAACGTTAATCTGCTGCTCCAGCTCGCTGAGCTCCGCCTTTTTTTCCGCAATTTGTACGCTTTGGTTAATGATTGTTATAACAGCGTAGAACGCGAAGCCGATTGCGGCAAGATAAAGCAGGATGTAGCGTTTTTTCCTCTTTTTAACAGGCTTTACTTCCTTGGGACCGTCAGATTCAAGAACAATCTTAGGCTCTTCGCTGAGCTCCGGCGGCTTTTTTTCCGTTACTTTTTTTGCCATATTTATTCCTTCTGCTTTTTTTAAGCTTCCTTGAACTGTTAAATGATTCTATTCTTACCCATATATTATACAATACCTTGAAGCTAATTTTCAATAGCTTTTTTGCAATTAGTTCAATTTTTGTGAAAATTGCCACGATTATTCCGCGCGTAAGCTTTACAATAGGTTTAAAGATTTTATGCAGCAGCCTGCCGAGCGTTAAACGGTAGATAAAAAATCCTATCAGCACGCCTAAAATTACGTATATTCTGACATATCCGTCCAAAAATCCCAGCGAAAAGTAAAACACGCACAACGAGCATAAAAGCATAAAGATTATGTCGAGCGGGATTACCGTACTTTTTTTGGAATTAAACGCAAACCGGATAAGCGCGAGCACGCCGTAAAGCGCGCCCAAAGCCGCTCCGAGCGGAATTGACCACAAAAACGCGAACGATTGCTGTTCAAATGTCAGCTCCATATTTTTACCTGAAAAGCTTTGACAGCTTTGATTTTGAAGCGCCGCCGATGTACTGCATGGCGTTGATTTTTCCCTCTACGGAAACGTCGCCCGTTTCAAGATTAAGCTTTTCTATGTGAAGTCCGCTGCCCTTTATCACAAGCGTGCCGTCTGTTGTTTTAACGGATACAGCCTCCTCGTTAAAGCCGTTTACGTCCTCGGCTCCCGTGATTGCAAGCCGCGAGCGGTTGTCAAGCATCAGCGTGTGCGGCTTGGTTTTTGTGATTTCCCCCATAATTAATTACCTCCGTATATTTTTTATACTAATACTTAGTATTAAATATACGGAGGCAGCTTTTAAAATATTCAGATTTAGTATATGGCTTCATACATTGTTGAGGCGTCCTCCTTGCGGACAGCCTCCTTTACCGCGGTAACCCTTACCTTTACGCTACGAGCGCCGAGGGTTATCTCGATTATATCTCCTTCTTTTACGTCGTAAGAAGCGCGTGCCTGTTTGCCGTTTACGATTACCTTGCCGGCGTCACACGCCTCATTCGCAACGGTTCTTCGCTTGATTAAACGTGAAACCTTTAGATATTTGTCAAGTCTCATATTAAACCTCGCCGTAAAAATACAAGGCTGCCCCGATTGAGGCAGCCTGTGATGTAAATTAAATTACTTGTTTACTGTGTCCTTGAATGCCTTGCCTGCCTTGAAAGCGGGAACCTTGGAAGCAGGAATCTCGATTGAGTTGCCTGTTCTGGGATCAACGCCTGTTCTCGCGTTTCTCTGGCGCTGCTCAAATGTGCCGAAGCCTGTGAGCTGAACCTTGTCGCCTGCGGCAACCGCGTTTACGATTGTGTCAATTGTTGCTGTGAGAGCCTTCTCGGCGTCCTTCTTTGAAATTCCGCTCTGCTCGGCAACAGCAGCTATAAGTTCTGTCTTTTTCATTTTAATTTTCCTCCGTAAAATTTTTTTGTGTTAATTTAACTTCATCCCAAAGGGAATCAAGTTTCTCAAGTGAAGCCGTTTTCATATCTATTCCCCGCTCTGCCGCTAAGGATTCGACCTTTGAAAAACGGTTTATGAATTTGTCGCAGGCGTCATAAAGAGCCTTTTCGCTGTCAATCTTCAAAAAGCGCGAAACGTTAACCACTGAGAAAAGCACGTCGCCGAGCTCCTCGTACTGATTTTCCGCGTCATTATTTTTGATTGCCTCTTTAAGCTCGCCGCACTCCTGATAAAGGCTGTCAAGAGCGCCGTCAACGCTGTCCCAGTCAAAGCCGCATTTTGCCGCTTTCTTTTGCACCTTTTCGCTTCGCATAAGCGAGGGAAGCGCTTTTGAGACGCTTTGCATTGCCTGCGTTTGGGTTGTTTGGGATTTGGTTTTCATTTTTACCTCGTCCCAGTTTGTCAGCGCCTGATCGGCGTTTTCGGCGGATTTGTCGCCAAACACATGAGGGTGGCGGACAATCAGCTTTTTGCAGATACCGTCGCATACGTCGTTGATATCAAAGCTGTTAATCTCGCGCTCCATCTCTGCGTGCAAAGCAACCTGAAGCAGAACGTCGCCGAGCTCTTCTTTGAGAAGCTCCTTGTCGTCTGTATCAATAGCCTCTATCGCCTCATAGGTTTCCTCGATAAAATTGGAGCGTATGGATTTGTGAGTCTGCGCCATATCCCATGGGCATCCGCCGGGAGCGCGCAAAATTTTAACTATCTCCGCTAAATCATCAAAGGTATAGTTTTCTTTTTGCTGAAAATCCATATTTACATCTCCGTAAAACCGAGATTGACGTTTGTTGCCTTTCGCAACCCACAGTTTACTATTTTACCCAATTAAATGCAATTTTTCAAGTGTTTTTGCGATTTTTTCGCCTTTTGGCAAAAACTTTACCTCTTGAGCCGAAAATGTGTGTAATATTAGTAAAATTGCAATATAAACTACCGCCGCCGCAAGCACCGCGATTAGGGTTGAAATCCTGTGAGGCATGTGTCCCTCGCAAAGCATATTGACAAAATACGCCGTAAAGGAGCTTCCGATCGCGCCGATAAGCGGCTTGATTGTAGTGGAAAAGAAGTCGGGAACTATCTTTGAGTGTTTAACAAGCAGGAACATTCCGACTACGCAAATCAGCGCGTAGGAAATCAGCGAACCCGCCGTAGCTCCCTGAATATTGACCGAGGGTATGCTTACGAATATCCACGAGGTGCCGATTTTTACCGCCATACAAATTGTATAAAGAATCATAGGGAGCTTTACCCTGCCGATTCCGTTGAGCATACTGCAAATCGGAGTGATGATACCCGTAAAAATGGTCGTTATACCCATCAGAGTGAGTACATCGCCGCCGATATTGACTATGTCGGGGCTTGAATAGATAAAGTTCATTATCGGGTGAGCGAGCACGCTCAGTCCGAGCGCCATAGGAAGCGTGAACATCATCGTCATTTTCAGCACGGTTTCTATCGAGGATTTCAGCTCTGCCTTGTTGCCCTTTGTATAAGCGCTGGTTACGTTCGGCATTGCGCTTGAACCGAATACCTGGGTAACCGCGGTGACAAGCTGCATCAAAGTCAGCGACGAACCGTAGCAGCCCCACAGCCTTGTGTGGATTGTGAACGGAACGCCGTGGTCGCCGAAGAACACGGAATCGGGATAGTACATGTGGTACTGTTCGTATAACTCGTTAATGTTGCTGCCTGCCAAATTAAACAAAACGTTCTGGATTATTACCGCGTCAATCAAAGAGCCGATGCTCATTACAAGCGCTCCGCCTACAATCGGCAGCGCGGTTTTTACAATAATCGCGAAGGTTTCGCGCTTTTCGCGCGCTTCAACGGAGTTTTCAATATATTCCCTTGGGATACCGTCTCCGCTGATTTTGTATTTAAGCACAAGATAGATGAAGGAGCAAAGGCTCGCTGTGCAAATTCCGCAGATATTGCCCGCTACGGAAAAAGCGAGGATTGTGTTTTCCGCCTCAACTTGATCCCTGAAGGTAAAATTCAGGAAGGTTCCCGTTTCGCGGTAATGCTCCATTCCGAACTTCATAATCAAAAACGCGAACAGCGCGCCGAGAATCAGCTTTACAACAGCCTCGATAACCTCTGAAACAGCGGTCGGGAACATATTGCGCTGACCCTCGTAATAGCCGCGGTAGATTGACGCGAGACAGCCGAAAAGAATCGTGGGCGCAAGCGCCAGCATCGCGTAAATTGAGTATGGAGATTTAATAAAATAAAACGCGTAAGGAAAGCTTACCGCCATCATCGCAAGCATACATACCAATCCGACAACGGTGAAAAGCGGCACGGAAATTTTGTGCACCAGTTTTACGTCCTTGTAACGCTTTTGCGTCATATTCTCGGATATTAGCCTTGAAATTACGATTGGCAGTCCGCCTGTTGCCACAGTGAAAATAACCACGAAAACCTCGTAAGCGTTATTGTACAGTCCGACGCCCATTGAGGCAAGGCTGCTGCCGAACATAGAATATATGTCCGCCAAAATAACCTTGTCAAGAAGTCCGAAGACCTTGACAATTACCATACTTACGGTGAGTATCGCGGCGCCCTTTACAAAAGTTTGAGAAACATTTTGCTCGGAATTTGCCACTGCGTTATACTTTTTTGACAAATTATATCACCTAATTATCAGCAAAAATTAATTATTCGGCAGTAGCTTCCTCGGCTGCGTTTTCCTCAGCGGGTTCAGCGGGAGCTTCCTCGGCGGGCTCGTCAACAACGTCTTCAGTTACGTCAACTTCGTCGATTACCTCGTCTGCCACATCAATTTTTGTTCCGCAAACGTTGCAGAAATTTGAGTTTCTAGGTAACTTTGCTTCGCAGTTAGGGCACTTCTTCTGGTTTTTAATCTCATCAATATGCGCGTTGATGATTTCAAGGTTATCCTTGAGCTCGGTGATTTCGGTGATAACCTGATCAATCTGCTCATCCATATCGGCTCCGCAAGCCTTTGCCTTGTAGGTGTACTTACCCAATTCCCTGAGCTTCTTGTTGATGTCGCCTCTGATGTTGGCGGCTGTAATTTTGTGCTTTGAAGCGTCGTAAACCGTAGCCGCTTTCTTTGATACGGCAGAAGCCGCAGCCTTGGTATTTACAACAACGTCGTCAAGTATTCCATCGATTTTTCCCATAATTACCAACCTTTCTTGGGATTTAATCCCAAATAAAAATTTTATTATCTCATAGTATAACACTATTTAAGCCAATAATCAACCGTAGAAATGCGAATAAAAATCGTATATTTCTGATTTTCTTTGTAGGATTTCATCAAATCTGCCGATATATTCGTAAGGATACTTAAAATTGAATACTCTTTTAAGGAAATCCGAACCGCTGTCCCTGAGCTTTGTTACGCCTCCCGAGCCGCAGGCGAGTATTGTGTGGGTTTCGTCCATTACATATACATTGTACAGGCTCTCGCACCCGGGCTTTGACCAGCCGACATTTTCAAGATTGCCTACCATTCGCGTCTGACGGTAAAGATAATACGGTATGTATTTTTCCGCCGACAGCCTGCTTTGAGCGTACCCGAGCATTTCCCGCGCGCTCAGCGCCTCTTCCCTGTTGAGGATTTTGCCGTCAAGCGAAAGACTTGACGCGCGCTTCATACAAAGGGCGTGGACGGTTATGCTCTCGGCGTTAAGTCTCAGCATGGAGTCGAGCGAATTGCGGAAGCTTTGAACTGTGTCGCTCGGCAAGCCAGCGATTAAATCCGTATTAATATTGTTAAACCCGTGCTTTCGCGCGAGGTTAAAAGCGTCGTAGAACTGCTCCGCGGTATGCTTTCTGCCAATCGCGCGGAGAACGTCATCATTGACGGTTTGGGGATTTATGCTTATTCTTTCAACGTTATTTTCTTTTAGAGAAATAAGCTTGTCGTCCGTAACGGTGTCCGGTCTGCCGGCTTCCACCGTAAACTCACGGCAGGTTGTCATATCAAACTCGGAATTTACCGTTGAAAGGACTTTGTTTAGCTGTTCCGCGCTCAGCGTTGTGGGCGTACCTCCGCCGAAATAAACGCTTTCGAGCCTCAGCCCCAAATCCCTCGCGGCTTTCGCGGTAGCCCTCAGCTCCTCGCAAAGCAAATCAACATACGGCTCAATCAGCTTTTGCGCGCGCTCAACCGAGGACATTACAAACGAACAGTAGCTGCACCTTGACGGACAAAACGGAATACCGACGTACAGGCTGAACGATTCGGGTTTTGACAGCTCGATAATTTTCCGCTCGTTTTTTTCGGTCATACACGCGAGCTCAGCCTTGTCTTTGCTTACGAAAAATTCGGATGTAAAGCGGTCAAGCGCCGCTTCCGTCCCGATTTCTCCGCTGATTTTCCTGAGAAGCTTTACGGGACGCACCCCGGTGAGCAGTCCCCAGGGCTGAGAAATTCCGCTGTATTCGCTCAGAATTTTATAGAGCAGGGTGACAACGGCAAGCTCGTTGGAGTTGTCGTCGCTTTTCAGCAGCGAGGTCATTTCCCTGTAAAAATCCGCGATACGGACGCTTACGGTTATTTTGTCGGAAAGCTCCGAGAAAACATACGGCGGCTCATATACGGAAAACTCCTTGTGCACGTTGATTTTTTCGTTTGGAAAAAACAATCTTGTGAGATTTTCAAGCTCAAACCAAAACCTGTTGTTTTTGACGTACAGGTTCATACTACAATCTCCCCATCAGAGGATTGTGCCTGCGCTCATACTCGAGGGTTGTGAACGGTCCGTGCCCCGTAATTACACGATAGTCGCCCTCAAAATTTTTCAGCCTTTTATGCGACTGAATCATCATATAATCGTCGCCTGTGGGCAGGTCGGTTCTGCCTAAGGAATCGCGGAACAAAAGGTCTCCGCAAATTATGCAATCATCAAACACATAAATTCCGCAGCCGCTTGTGTGCCCCGGTGTGTAGTAGTATGTGATTTTTGTTTCGCCGAGCATAATGCTTTCTCCGTCGTCAAGCAGAATATCGGCGGAAAAAGGCTCCATATCAATAAAATGCTTTGCCGTGAGGTTGAGCGAGGGATTGCTCAAGAAGCGGTTGTTGTGCTTTCCCGTGACAATCTTTGCTCCGAATTCATCGGCAAGCGGCTTTGCGTAGCAAATGTGGTCGTAATGACCGTGAGTGAGCATTACATAATCAAGCTTTCCGCCGTCGCTTTGAATTTTTTTAATGAGGCTGTCTGACCTTCCGCCGGGATCGACAACAGCGCTCTTGCCGGTCGCTTCGTCAACAAGGTAGGAGCAGTTAGTCTCAATTTCGGTGACAGGATAAACTTCTGTTTTAATCATATTTTCAAGTCCTTAGAATTAATACTTATTGTGACAGGTCCGTCGTTAATCAGCGAAACCTGCATATCGGCTCCGAAAACGCCCTTTTCAACGCTTTTTACGCCGTTTTCAAGGATAGCGCCGCAAAAATACTCGTACAGCGGCTCAGCCTTTTCGGGACGCGCCGCCGCGATAAAGCTCGGTCTTCTGCCGTGGGAGCAGTCGCCGCACAGCGTAAAGTTCGAGATTACAAGCACCGAACCGTCGATGTCCTTTACCGAGAGGTTCATTTTGTCGTTTTCATCGGTAAACACCCTGAGCACCGATATTTTGTCGGCGAGCGCCTTTGCGTGGCGTTCGTCGTCGTCCTGCTCTACCCCGAGCAGAACCAGAAATCCAACGCCGATTTCTCCGACGGTTTTGCCGTCGATATCCACCCGCGCGGATTTTACCCTTTGAATTATCGCTTTCATAAATTACAACCTCTTGATTTCTTCTATTCCGTTGATGTCGGAAAGCTTTGAAATTACGCCGCGCAGGTGGTTCTTTCCCATTACGTCGATTGTTACGGTAACAACCGCCCTGCCTGATTTCAGCTCGCGGGAGTTAAGACTGTGAATGAAGATGTGCATTGACGACAGCTTGATTGTTACGTCGGCAAGCAAGCCCGTGCGGTCCGCGGCGGTAATCTGCAGCGTGCTGCGGAACGCGTCGCCTACCTTGTCCTCCCAATAGCAGTTAACCCAGCGCTCAGGATCCTCGCACTTTGAAATATCCTTAGGCACGTTTGTGCAGTTGCGCTTGTGGATAGAAACTCCGTAGCCCCTTGTGATGTAGCCGATGATTTCGTCGCCCGGCAGAGGATTGCAGCAGTTTGAAAACTTTACAAGCACGTCGTCGTTGCCTTCGATTACTACTCCCGAGCTTACCTTTTTGCGCTTTACGGGAGCCTGGGGAACGGTGATATTTTCTATATCCTTGGCGTAGGCTTTTTGATATTCTTCCTTTAGCCTCGGCATAATTTTCCAGAGCTGGATACCGCCGTAGCCGACCGCGGCGTAGAAATCGTCAAGTGTATTGTACTGCTTTTTGGCGGAAATACTCTTGAAAAATTCGGGATATTCGTCCTCGGTAAGGTTCATTCCCTGGCGCTTGAACTCGCGCTCAATCATCAGCTTGCCTTCGGCAATATTTTCGTCGCGTTTTTCGTGCTTGAACCACGAACGGATTTTGGACTTCGCGGAAGCGGTTTTGCAAATGTCAATCCACGCGCGGTTGGGGTGCTCCTCTTTGCCTGTGATAATCTCGCATATATCGCCTATTTTGAGGATATAATCAATCGGAACAATTTTATTGTTGATTTTCGCGCCTACCATTCTGTGACCGACCTGGGTGTGAATCAAATACGCCAAATCAATCGGTGTGGAACCTCTGGGAAGGCTCATTACGTCGCCCTTGGGAGTAAAGACGTAAACGTCGTTTTCCTCAAAGTCGTTGCGAATATTGCGCGCGATGTCGGTAGAATCCTCGGTTTCGAGCTGGTCGAGAATCATACTCTTTATTTTCTCGATATTTTCGTTGAGCTGTTTTTCTCCTGTTTTTCCGTTTTCGCTCATACCGAGCTTATACTTCCAGTGCGCCGCGATTCCGTATTCGGCGGTGTAGTGCATTTCCCACGTGCGGATTTGCACCTCAAAGGGAATTGCGTTTTTGTCGAGCACGGTGGTGTGGAGACTTTGGTACATATTCGGCTTGGGCATTGAGATGTAGTCCTTGAAGCGCTTGGGAATAGGCTTGAACACATCGTGAACAACGCCGAGCACGTTGTAGCAGTCGGGAACCGTGTCAACAATTACTCGGATTGCGAAAACGTCAAAAATCTGGTCGATATTCTGATTGCGCATAAATGTTTTGCGGTAGATGCTGTTGATGCTCTTTACCCTGCCGCTGATATAAACATTTTTTATAGTGCCCTTGGTTTTTTCAAGGATTTGTTCCTTGATGCTTTCTATGAAGCGTTCGCGCTCGCCCTCCTTGAGCATTATAGCGTCCTCAATATCCTTGTATCCGATTGGATCGAGGTACTGGAGAGAGCGGTCCTCAAGCTCATCCTTGATGGTTTTGATACCGAGGCGGTGAGCAATCGGAGCGAAAACCTGCATATTTTCCACTGACTTATCCCTTCGCTTTTGCTCGGGCATACAGTCCATTGTCCGCATATTGTGAAGTCTGTCGGCAAGCTTGATGATGATAACCCGAATGTCGTCAGCCATAGCGATAAGCATTTTGCGAATGTTCTCCGCCTGCTGTTCCTCGCGGGTTGAGTACGGAATTTTTGAAATTTTTGTTACGCCGTCGCACAGCTTGGCAACGTCCGCTCCGAAACGCTTTGTGACCTCCTGCAACGTTACGGGAGTGTCCTCCACAACATCGTGAAGCAGCGCGGCGCAGATTGAATCCTCGTCCATTCCCAGCTCGGCGACAATGCAGGCGACCGAGGTCGGATGCAGAATATACGGGATTCCCGATACCCTGCGCTGATCTCCGTGCGATTTTTCGGCAAATTCATACGCGGAGCGGATTTTTTCCATATCATACGAATTGTTTGAATTTGACAGAATTTTTTCAAGCTCAGAAAAGTCCTGATAGTGAGCGACATTTGAATATTTGCTCATTTTGCCACCTCGGTAAGTCTTTTTATGATTTCAGCCGACTCAAGGCTGACCTTGCCGCTGACCTCATTAACGGCTATGTTACTGCTGAACATTCCCTCTTGGATTGTGATTAAGCCGAGCTCGTTCATCGCTTCCAAAATAACTCTGATTTTGCCCATTGAAAGCCTGTATCCGAGCTTGCGGACAAGGGATTCAACAGGATAGCGGTAGCCGCCGTTTGATTTGAGAAAGCGATATACAAGGGCGAAGTCGTCCCTTGAGGGAAGTATGCTTTTTAAGCGGTCTTTAGTAAGCGGATTTGAACAGCAGAAGTCCTCAAAAATCCGCTGACTTTCAAGAATTTCCTCCGTATTGTCGGCGGAGGCTTTTATGTCCTTTATTATTACTGATACGCTGCGCGTTCCGTTATATTCATTAATATCCAAAATTGCCGCCAAATCCACCGTATCTCCCTTTTGATATGGAAATTCCCCGGTAGAAGTGAAGAACTTAACGGCGCTGAGCGTTGCGGAGTCGCGCGATAATATCAGCTTTATGTGTTTATTATTCGATAATGGAATAATACTTGATATTGTCATATTATAAAAACCGAAAATCGGCGTCGGATTGCCCGAACCAAACGGCTGCATTTCCGCGAGATCGTCGGCAATTTCAAGCGAAACTCCGGCGGGATTCAGCTTTAGGTCGATATTCAGCGCGTCAAAGGGCATTGAACCGATTGAATCGGCGTATTCGTTAATTCTTTTTCGGAATAATTCTATGTTTTCGGAAGCGAGGGAAAGTCCGACTGCCATCGGGTGACCGCCGTAGTGCGTAAGCAAATCGGAGCAGGCGGCAACCGCGTCGCAAAGCGCGAAGCCCTCTACGCTCCTTCCCGACGCCTTGGCGGACGAACCGTCGCGTGAAACGATAATCGTCGGCTTGCCGTAGATTTCCTTAACGCGCGAGGCTACGATTCCGATTACGCCCTGGTGCCAGTTTTCTCCGTCGATTACGATTATTTTACTCAGCACAAGCGACGGATTTTTTTGAATTTCAACGTCAATTTTTTTGAGAATATCGGATTCAATCTGCCTGCGCTCGGCGTTGTCGTCGCCCATAGCCCTGGCAATACTTTCCGCCTCCTCAAAGTCCTCCGTCAACAGCAGCTCGACCGACTTGCCCGAAAGTCCGAGCCTGCCGACCGCGTTAATTCGCGGTACAAGGGTAAACGATACTCTGCCCGCGGTCAGGGGCTTGCCTGTTAATCCCGAATTTTCTATCAGCGCGGAAATTCCCGGGCGGTCGGAATTTTCCAAGCTGAGAAGTCCGCGCTTGACAAACACGCGGTTTTCCCCTTTCAGCTCCACTATATCACCTATTGTGCCTATGCAGAGCAAATCGGCGTAATTGTCGAGCAAATTATCCGCGTCGCAGTATTCGCCCTCAAGAGCCATAATCAGCTTAAAGGCTACCCCGACTCCTGAAAGCTGCTTAAAGCGGCTTTCGCAGTCCGCTCTGTGCAAATCCACAACCGCGCAGGCGTTCGGAAGCTCGTCCATCGGCATGTGGTGGTCGGTGATTACCGTGTCAATTCCTAAGCTTTGGGCGTATTCAATCTCCTTGGCTGCCGCGATTCCGTTATCGACCGTGACAATCAGGTTTACGCCCTGCCTGCCGAGAGCTTCAACAGCGCCCGTGTTCATTCCGTAGCCCTCGGATTCGCGAGAAGGGATATAATAAATCACGTTAGCCCCGACGGTTTCAAGGTAGGAGTAAAGCAAGGCTGTTGAGGTAACGCCGTCGGCGTCGTAATCTCCGTAAACGCAAATCAGCTCGCCGCCGTCAATCGCCTTTTGGATTCTGGCTGCCGCCTTGTCCATATCCTTTATCTCAAAGGGAGAGGCGATTTCGCTTTCGTTTTGCAGAAAATCCTCGATTTCCTCCTGCGTTTTTATATTTCTGATTTGGAGCAACATAGCGATTATTGCCGGTAAGTCATATTTATTTTGAATATCCTTGGCTTCGTTTTTGTTAAACTCGGCAACCTTCCAAAGCTTCAATTATGCCGCGTCCTTTCCTTGTTATTGGTTGAGCATATCCTCGGCGTGGCTCAAAGCCGCCTGAGTGATGTTTACGCCGCCGATGATCCTGGCGAGCTCGTTTATTCTGCCGCTGCGGTCAAGCAGAGTTACGTCCGTAAAGGTTCTGCCCTGCTCAAACTGCTTGCTGATTAAGAAGTGAGAATCCGCCAAAGCGGCTATCTGAGCCTGGTGGGTAACGCACAAAACCTGGCGCGAGGAGGATACTTCTTTCAGCTTCAGACCGACCTTTTCGGCGGCTGAGCCGGAAATTCCCGTGTCTACCTCGTCAAAAATCAGGGTGTCTACGGCGTCGGTTGAGGCGAGCACTGTTTTTATCGCGAGCATCATTCGCGACAGCTCGCCGCCCGAGGCGATTTTCGCGACAGGGCGCGGAGCTTCTCCGGGGTTGGCGGAGATTAAAAGCTCGACCTTGTCAAAGCCCTTTGCGCCGAGCTCCGCCTTCTCAAAGCCCGGAACAAGCTCGACGTTCGGCATATTGAGGAAGCGCATTTCTTCCTTGACTTTTTCCGCGAAATTCTTTGCGGCGGATTTCCTTTGTTCGCTGAGCCTTTGAGCGGCGTCCTCTGCAAGCTTTTCGGCGTTCGCGCAGGCGGAAATCAGCTCGTCGCGGCTTTTGTCATAGTTGACAAGCTCGTCAAGCCTGCGCCGCATATTCTCCGCGAGCGTTTGAAGCTCGTCCGCGGAACAGTCGTATTTTCTGCACAGGCGGTTGATTAAATCAAGGCGTTCCTCGATTTCCTCAAGCCTTTGCGGATTGCTCTCGAGGTTGTCTATGCAGTCGGCGATTTGTTCGCTGTAATCGAGCAAATTGTAGTAAATATCGGTTAAACCCGCGCTGAGATTTTCGTATTCGGGGTTGTATTCCGCGACGGTTCGGAGCGCCGACGAAGCGATGTCCACCGCTTCCGTTCCGCCTCCCTCGTCACCAGAAAGGGCGTTGCGCGCCTTGCTTAACAGGGACTGGATTTTCTCAAAATTCATCAGCGTTCCGCGTTCGGAATTGAGCTGCTCCTCCTCGCCGGGCTGAACGTCTGCGTCGTAAAGCTCGTTTGTCTGGAAAGTGAGCAAATCAATCTCGCGCAGGCGTTCGCTTTCGTCGGTATTGGCTTCGTTTAATTTCTTTTGAAGAATTTTATATTCCGAAAATTTGTTTTTATAATCTTCCAAAAGCTTTTCGCAGCCGCCGAAGCTGTCGATATAATCAATGTGAGTTTCGGGAGAGAAAAGCTCGTAGCTTTCGTGCTGACCGTGAATATTTATCAGGTTTACCGAAAGCTCCCTCAGCATTGCGAGGGTGGCGGGCTTGCCGTTGATTTTGCAGTTGTTTTTACCTGCCGCGTTCAGCGTGCGCTGCACGACAAGCGAGCCTTCGTCATCTTCAAAGCCGAGGTCGTTAAGCTTTGCCTTAACCGCGCTGTTTACGTCGTCAAAGCGCGCGCTTACAAACGCCGACGCCGCGCCCGTTCTTATTATATCCTTCGAGGTGCGCTGCCCCATTATGGCGTTGATTGCGTCGATTATTATGCTTTTACCCGCGCCGGTTTCTCCCGTCAGAACGTTCAATCCGAGATTGAAGTCAATCGAGCATTTTTCAATTACGGCGATATTTTCTATGTATAAGGTTGAAATCATATCATCATCCCGTTTACTTTTGGGTTTTGTACTGCTTTAGTGTGGAAACAAGCGATTTTGCCAGCTCGTTTGTGCGGCAGGCTACAAAAATTGTATCGTCTCCCGCGATTGTGCCGACTATAGCGCTGTTTTCGGTGGAATCGAGCGCCGCACAGACCGCGTTCGCCATTCCGCTGAGGGTTTGTATTACGACTATGTTTTGCGCCAAGTCCATTGATGTGACGGACGACATAAAAAGGCGGTCAAAATTTGAGCGGATTTCCGAGGAGCCCGCGCGGGATTCGGCGTAGCGGTACTTTCCGTCGCTTCCGAGGGTTTTTACCAATCTTAAATCCTTTATATCGCGCGAGATTGTCGCCTGGGTTACCTTGTAACCCTCCGTTTTAAGCCTTGACATAAGCTCGTCCTGAGTTTCGATGGGGTATTCGCTTATTATTTCGAGAATTTTTGAATGTCTGCTGTCCTTCATCATATTTCCCTTTCTCTGAGCTTCCTGTTAAGCCTTCGGTAAAAATTAAGCTTGTTTATTGAAATCAGCTTTAGCCGCCGTTCGGATTTTCTGATTATTACCCTGTCGTCCTCATCAATATCTATGTTTACCTCGCCGTCAACCGTGAGCACACAGCTGCAGTTTTGGGGAATACTCGCGGACACGGTCAGGCACGAATCTCCCTCAAACAGCACCGAACGCGAAAACAGCGAGTGCGGACAAACGGGAGTCATCAAAATGCAGTCCATCTGCGGAGAGATAATCGGTCCTCCGGCAGAGAGAGAGTACGCCGTCGAGCCGGTCGGGGTTGAAAACAAAAGACCGTCGGAGCGGTATTTTGAAATTTCCTCGCCGTTAAGCGAAAGGGTCAGGTCAACGATTTTTGAGAGCTGACCGTGGGCGATTACCGCGTCGTTTACGGCGAGGTAATGCTTGGATTCGTCTTTCTTTTGAACCTCTATGTCAAGCAAAATGCGGTTTTCGGTTGTGTATTCTCCGCTGAGAAGTCTTGTCAGCAGTCCGATTTCCTCCGCCTCGAGGTCGGCGGCAAAGCCGAGCCTGCCGACGTTAACGCCGATTAACGGAGTATCGGCGCAGGCGGCGTATTTTGCCGCGTGGATTATGGTGCCGTCGCCGCCTACGGTTATTGCCAAATCGCAGGAGGAAAACAGCGAGTTTATATCATCAAAATAGCTTATCGGCTCAAAGCTGAGGTACGGCTTACATTCTGACAAGGCGCAGGGCTCGGCTCCGTTTTTGACAAGTAATTCACAGATTGAGTCCGCGCAGGAAACAGCCTTTGGTTTTGTCAAATTGATAATTACTGCTATTTTCATATAATCACCTATTTATCGAGCTGATCGTGAGAACTTTTTACCAGTTGTTCGGGTGTAATATCGGTGTATGATTTCGGGTTTTCGGACTTTCTGAGGTGTATCAGATATTCGATATTCCCCTCGGGTCCCTTTATCGGAGAAAAGCTGAGGTTGAGAATATCAAATCCGTTTTGCAGGACGAAGTCGCAGATGCCGCTCACAACCTCAACGTGAACAGCGGGATCGCGTACAACGCCCTTTTTGCCGACCTTTTCCCTGCCTGCCTCGAACTGGGGCTTTATCAGGCACACAGCCTCGGCATTATCAGCGGTGAGCTGACGCGCGACAGGCAAAATGAGCCTGAGCGAGATAAACGAAACGTCCACCGAGAAAAAGTCAATATCATCGGGCACCTGCTCGCGGGTAACCTTTCGCATATTTGTCCGTTCAAGGTTTACTACCCTTTCGTCGTTCCTCAGCTTCCAGGCAAGCTGACCGTAGCCGACGTCGATTGAATAGACCTTTTTGGCGCCGTTTTGGAGCATACAGTCGGTAAAGCCGCCCGTTGAAGCGCCGATGTCCATTGTTATTTTATCCTTTAGGTCAAGGTTGAAGCTTTCAACAGCCTTTTCGAGCTTCAATCCGCCGCGGCTTACGTATTTGAGCGCGTTTCCGCGCACTTCAATTTCCGCGTTTTCATCATACTGAGTACCGCATTTGTCGGCTTTTTGGTTGTCAACATAAACCAAACCCGACATTATTACTGCCTTTGCCTTTTCTCTGCTTTCGGCAAGACCTTTTTCAAAAACAAGAATATCAAGCCTTTTTTTCATCGTTTAAATCCTTATTTACTACCTCTGCCATACCCTCGCTGTCGAGCTTGAGCAGCTTTAACGCCTCGCTGACGGACATCTGCCTGACGAATTTATCGTGAATCGCCTTGATGTGATAATTGCCCGCAAAGCCCGCGCGCGTGAGCATATCGGAAAAGGTTCTGGCGATTCCGCCGTTTTTTATTCCCTCTTCAAAAAACCAAACTTCCTTGAAGCCTTGCGCAAAATCCACCGTTTTTTGGTTAATCGGCTTGATTTTGCAAAGCTTCAGCAGGCATACGTTGATTCCCTGCCCGGCGAGAATTTCCCTTGCCTTTGCCGCGTAGGAAAACATCCTGCCGTAGGTTACAATGAGATAACCGGCGTTTCGGTCGCCGTAAATATCGTAGTCAATACTCTCCCTGTCAAAGCCTTCGGGCTTAAAAAGCTCGCCTCCGCGCGGATAGCGGACAACCGCGAGCCCTTCCTCAACGTAAAGAGCCTCGCTCAGAGAGCTTTTGAGCCCGTCAAAATAAGTCGGAGAAAAAATTGTTGTGCGCGGAATTGAGTTGAGCATGGAAACGTCGAAAACGCCCTGGTGGGTTTCGCCGTCAGCTCCGACAATTCCCGCGCGGTCAACCGCGAGCACAAGGTGAAGGTTGCCGAGCGCCGCGTCGTGAATAAGCTGGTCGTAAGCGCGCTGCAAAAACGTGGAGTAAACCGCGAACACCGGGCGCAAGCCCTTTGCTGCGAGTCCGCAGCCGAAGGTTACGGCGTGCTCCTCGGCAATTCCGACGTCGAAAAATCTGTTTTTATATTCCCTGGAAAACTCCGAAAGCCCCGTTCCGCTCGTCATAGCAGCGGTTATCGCGCAGAGCTTATCGTCGTTACGCGCGAGCTCGCACATCGTCTTTCCAAACTCCGCGGAAAAGCCCCGGTGACTTGAAATCGGCTCGCCCGAGTCGATGTCGAACTGACCGATACCGTGAAATTCTCCCGGCTTATCCTCCGCGGGCTGATAGCCCTTGCCTTTTTTTGTCACCACGTGAAGCAGCACGGGAGTACGTGACTTTTTGGCGGCGGCAAAGGCGTTTTCAAGCTCCTCGACGTTGTGACCGTCAATCGGTCCGAGATATGTAAAGCCGAAGCAGTCGAAAAGCGTGTTTTTATACACAAGATTTTTAATTCTTGACTTGCTGCGGCGCAAAACACCCTTGAGCATCCAGCCGATAATCGGGATTCTTGACAGAACGCGCTCGGTTCCTCGCTTTACGCGGATGTACCACGGCTGTATGCGGACGGTTGTAAGGTACCTTGGAATCGCGCCGACGTTTTTGGAAATTGACATTTTGTTGTCGTTGAGCACGACAATGAAATTTTTATTAAATCGTCCCGCGTTATTAAGCGCCTCAAACGCCAGTCCGCCGGTCAGGGAGCCGTCGCCGATTACCGCTACGGTATAGCTTTGATCTCCGTTTATCTGCTTTGCGTTCGCGATTCCGAACGCCGCTGAAATCGAGGTGCTGCTGTGACCTGTATTAAAGTCGTCATAAATGCTTTCCTCGCGCTTTGGAAATCCCGAAATTCCGTCCTTCTGCCTAAGAGTATCAAACCTTGAGTACCTGCCTGTCAGAAGCTTGTGGGTGTAGCTTTGGTGACCTACGTCCCAAACAAGGCTGTCCTTGGGAAGGTCAAAGCAGCGGTGCATTGCGACCGTCAGCTCTACCACGCCGAGATTCGGCGAAAGGTGTCCGCCGTTTACCGACACGACCTCTACAAGCTTTTCGCGGATTTCCGTGCAGAGCGAGGGAATGTCCTCGTCCTTGATTTTTTTGACGTCCTCAGGTGATTTAATTGTAGAAAGTAATTTATACTCACCCATTTTATTATCCTTATAATTCTAATTTAGAAATATTCCCTTAGTTTTTCCTTCGCGCGAGCTCGAGCGCGAACTCCTTTAGCGGCTCGGAGTCACGCTCAAAAGCGCTGAGAGCTTCAATCGCGCTTTGCGTAAGCTCATCCACAAGCTCGCGGCATTTTTCGATTCCGAGAAGCGACACGTAGGTTGATTTGCTGTTTTGATTGTCGCTGCCTACGGGCTTGCCGAGTTCCTCGTCCGACGAGGTTTGGTCGAGAATATCGTCCTGAATTTGGAACGCTATGCCGATACATTCGGCGTAAGCCGAAGCCGCCTTCAGCTTGGCTTCGTCGGCGTTCGCGCTGATACATCCGAGATCGCACGCCGCCTTGATCAGGCACGCGGTTTTTTTGTAGTCCATCTCGCGCAGAACCTCAACGGGCGCGCCCGTGTTCTCGCTTATCAAATCTATTACCTGACCGCCGACCATACCTGTCGCTCCCGCGTAACGCGCGAGAGTGTTGACGGATTGGCGGCTCGCTTTTTCTCCCATTAGCTCTGCCGCTTTATCGCACGACAAAATTTCAAAAGCCATGGTCTGCAGCGCGTCGCCCGCGAGCAGCGCGATGTCCTCGCCGAAAACCTTGTGGTTGGACGGTTTTCCGCGGCGGAGGTCGTCGTCGTCCATACAGGGCAAATCGTCGTGAATAAGCGAGTAGGTGTGAATCATCTCCACAGCGCAGGCAGGCGCCGCGGCAGCCTCGGGATTGCCGCCGCAGAGGGCGTTAAACTCAAAAACAAGTCTGGGGCGCACGCGTTTTCCGCCAGCCTCGAGACTGTATTTCATAGACTCAATCAGCTTTGCTTCTCGGCAGTCCCCGCCGGGCAAAAAGTCGAACAATGTTTTTTCTGTAAGAGAAATATAATCATTCTTCATAAATATCCTCCCCGTCAAGAAGCGCGGCGTCGCCAATGCCCTCGGCTCCGAGCTGAGCGAGCCTGTCGTTAATCTCTGTTATCTTGCCCTGATACTCATTTAGTTCTTTTAAGGAATATTCAATCAATTCGCAGGTTTTTGTGTATATCTCCACGGTTTCTTTCAGAGGCAGGGTTTCGTTTTCGAGCTTTGAGATATTCTGCTCAATAAGCTCGTTTGCCTCCTCCACCGTCATTTTTTTGTTATCCATTATTTTTGTCCTCCGTTACGCCCGCGTATTCGAGCAGACGCTGTATTCTGTGGTTCGCGCCGCTGCGGCTGATGGGCGGATTAAGGTTTTGCCCCAAATCCCTGAGCGACATCTCGGGATTTTCGAGCCTTAAATACGCGATTTCCCTGAGGTCGTCGGGCAGGGCTTCAAGCCCGTATTTTTGTTTGATTATATTAATCGCCTCAATTTGCCTTGCGGAAGCGGAAGCAACCTTGCCGATGTTCGCCATCTCTCCGTTAATGCGGCGGTTGACGTTGTTGCGAACCTGCTTGACGGCTTTTGTTCCCATTATTTCCATTGCGCCGATTGGCGCGCCTATGTATGTTAAAAGGTCGCAAATTTGCTCGCTGCCCTTAAAATAGACAATGTAGTTGCCGCCGCGCAAAACCGTTTTCGGCATAAAATCACATTCGGTTACCTCTTTAAGAATTTTGCACAAATCCGCCGCCAGATTTTTGTGCGGAACGCAAAATTCGGCGTGATAGCCCTTCATCGGGTCGGAAACCGAACCGCAGCTTAAAAAAACTCCCCTGACAAACGCCGCCGAAAGCTCCTCGCTCGAAACATTTGCGCGGTTTACCCTGAGGTTGATTTGTTTGCCTGAGTGTCCGAAATCCTCAAATATTTTTTTGCACTCGCCTGAATCTATCAGAGATATTTTGAAAAGACGGCTTTGGCTTGTTTTCGCGCGCAAAGCGGTTTGCTTTTCGATTATCGGCATATACAAATTTGTCAGCAGCATTGTGATTCTCCGGGCGGCGTCGGCGCTTTCGGTAGTGAAAACGATTTTGTCCTCCCTGAATGTCTTGCCGAAAAGCAACATTCCGTAAAGCTCGGCTTTAAGCGGCTCGCGTCCGTATGCCTCAAACGCGCTGAGCTCTCTTTTTATATCGGATGAAAAAGACACGTGCTCCTCCTTATTTAGTTCGGATAAGCTTTATCAATATCCCGGTGCTGGATTACACATTTGTAGCCCAGTCCCCTAAAATGCTCCTCAAGCTGCCTTGCGACAGTGACGCTGCGGTGCTTTCCGCCGGTGCAGCCAACGCCGATAACCAGCTCGCTTTTGCCCTCCTTTAAGTAAATCGGAACCGAAAAATCGAGCAAGTCAAGCGTCAGGCTCACAAACTTTTGCGTGTCCTCGCTGCTTAAAACATAGTTGCGGACGGATTCGTCAAGACCTGTCAGCGGCTTTAGCTCGGCGATATAGAACGGGTTTGGCAGGCAGCGCACGTCGATAATAGTATCTGCCTCGAGCGGTATTCCGTACTTAAAGCCGAATGACATAAAGGTGAGCGTAAGGCTTTGGGTGGCGTCCTCCATAAACAGGTTGAGCACCCGCTCGCGAAGCTGTTTGTTTGACATATATGTGGTGTCTATCCGAAAATCCGCAAGCCGCCTGATTGGATTGAGCAGAGCGCTTTCAAAATTCACCGCCTCGGAAACGGTACCGTCGCGCAGGCGGTCGGAAAGCGGATGCTTGCGCCTCGTTTCCTTGTAGCGTGTGATAACAACGTCGAGCTTTGCGCCGATGAATAAAATCTTTACGTCGCTGTGCGACTTTTTGAAATCCTCAATTTGGCTGTTCATCTGCTCGTAATTATCGTTGCCCCTAACGTCTACAACAACCGCCGCGCGCTTCATCGACTGATTGTTTGAGTTGAGGCAAAGGGTGTAAAGCGTTGACAAAAGCGAGGCAGGGATATTGTCTACGCAATAGTAGCCTATATCCTCCAGCACGTGAAGCGCTGAGGTTTTGCCCGCTCCCGATAATCCTGTTATAATTATAAATTCCATTGTTTCTCCTTAATTCCTTTTTAGAATTATCATATTTCTTTTACAGAATTATAAGCTCACATTCGAGGTTATAGCCCGTTTCGTCATAAACCTTGGTCTGAACCTCGCGTATAAGAGATTTTACATCATTTGCGGTAGCGTGGGATTTGTTGATAATAAATCCCGCGTGCTTTTCGCTCACCTGCGCTCCGCCGTGGCATTTGCCCTTTAATCCGCACTGCTCAATCAGCGCGCCCGCGTACGCTCCCTCGGGGCGCTTAAACACACTGCCCGCGCTCGGAAAGTCGAGCGGCTGCTTTTCGCTGCGGCGGTTGAGGAAATCGTCCATTTTCCTTTGGATGTCCTCGGGGTTCGCTTCCCTGAGCTTCAGCGTAACTCCTGTTATTATGCACTTGTTGCTGCGGTAAACGCTTGTGCGGTAGCCCATTTGCAGCTCGTCTTTTTCGCACCTGCCGATTTGCCCGTCGGGAGTCAGGTGAGATACCGAATGTACAACGAATTTCATCTCTCCGTCGTAAGCTCCCGCGTTCATAAACGTTGCTCCGCCGACTGTTCCGGGGATTCCCCACGCAAATTCAAGCCCGCTCAGTCCGCAGCCCTGAGCAAATTTGCACAGAGAAGCGAGCGAGGCTCCGGCTCCGCAGTAGATTGTGGTATCGTCAATCAGCGACATCTTGCGGAAATCGCCGTCGAGCCTGATTACCACTCCCCTGTAACCGTCGTCGCTGACGAGCACGTTGCTGCCGTTGCCGAGAATTATGTAGTCTATGTCTGACTCAACGCACTCCTTGATTATCGTGCTGAGCTTGCTCAGAGTATCTACCTTGACGTATGTATCGGCATTGCCGCCGATTTTGAAGGAGGTGTGCCTGTTCATAGGCTCTTCCCTGCGAACCTCGCAGTTGAGAATTTGCGCGAGGTTATATATTATTTCTGTTCTGTCCATAATTTCACCTTAAAAAATTTATTCCCACTTGTCCACTATCACCTTTTCCTGAGATTCAGGAATTGACTCAACATCCATTCCGAGGCTGCGGAGCAGATCCTGAGCGGCGTTGTAGCCCATCTTCTTCTGGCGGTTGTTCATAGCGGCAACCTCGATTATTACGGCGAGGTTACGTCCGGGCTTGACGGGAATTGTCAGCGCCGGTACCTCTACGCCCAAAATGTCCATAAACTGGTTTTCAAGTCCCATTCGGTCATAAACCTTTGTGTTATCCCAAAGCTCAAGGTTTACAACCATATCTATCGTTTCGCTGGTTTTTACCGCGCCCATTCCGAAAAGCTGGCGGGCGTTGATAATGCCGATACCCCTCAGCTCGATAAAATGGCGGATATTCTGCGGCGACTGACCGATTATCGTAGTGGCGCCTGTCCTAAGAATTTCTACCGCGTCGTCAGCGACAAGGCGGTGTCCGCGCTTGATTAGCTCTATCGCTGTTTCGCTTTTACCGACTCCGCTGTCGCCTGTTAAAAGGCAGCCCTCGCCGTAAACCTCAACAAGCACTCCGTGACGCGTGATTCTGGGGGCAAGCTCGCGGTTGAGGTAGTAAACCAAACGCGCGGTTAAGTCGGATGTGTTTTCCTCCGTGGCAAAAATAGACACCTTGTGGAGCTTAGCGCTTTCAAGAATGACATTTGACGGCTCAATCTCGCGGCAGATTATTACCGCAGGCGGACCGAAGCTGAAAATGGAATCAATTACCATTCTTTGAGCCTCCGAGCCGAAGCGTCCGAGATAAGCAAACTCGGTATTGCCGAACACCTGAATACGCTTGTTGTCAAAAAACTCAAAGTATCCGGTAAGCTCCAGTCCGGGACGATTAATCTCTACTGTGGAAATATTGGTTTCTTCGTAATTTTCCGCTATATAGACTTTTTTCAGACCCAGGTTTTCTACAATTTGAGATAACGGAACTGAAAATTCAGACATAATGCCACCGCCTTTGTAAAAATAGATATAGTTACACGTAGTTTTTATTATACTACAAAAACGGTTTGATATAAAGCCTTAAATGAATTATTTTTCAATATTTTTAATCTTTTTTTAATTTTTTTTCGTTTACGCTCAGCTCCTCGCCGCAGGTTATATAGCCTACCGTAAATTCACTGTTTTTATCAGACTCAAAATTATTGAATACTGAAAGGTAGCTTATATTCACCTCGGGATTGTTGTTTTTTAGCAGAATAAGCTGTTCCTCAATCAAATTTTGCTCGCGCGTGGTCTCGGCAAATTTCTCGATCGTTTTTTTATCACAAAGCGTAACCAACGCCGCCGGAGAAAACGAAGGCTGAGTTGATATATATTCAATATCATTTTTCATAACCTTATCCACAAGGGTATCCTCTATCATCAAAAGCTCGAGCTTTGACAGCGAAAGGTTGGGAATATACTCCCTTTCGGCAAGGTCGCAGGCGGATTCAAAGGAGCTTGCGGGGATTTTTATTCCCCAAGGCTTGTCGCCGCCGGTGAGGGTGTAGAAGGTGTAGCAGATTTTTCCGTTATCCTCCGCTATGCTTACGTTTTCGATGATTGACGCGGTTTCTATTTTCCCGGAGCTTTGACAGCCCGTGAGCGTTAAGGAACTAAGACATAGTAATATTATGCAAAGCTTTGCGCGCATTTGACTTCCTCCCTGCAAAAATATATGCCGACGGAATTACAGCCGCGGCGATTGCGGTAAAAATTACAAATACCGTTGTGTTGGTTAATATTTCTTTTACAGAATTAAGATAAGTTCCGCAAGCGTGCGCGGCAAACAAAATTACCACAAAAATTATCACTGTTTTTAAGTCCGACTCACGCTTGACGCTTTTTGTCACGGCGCAGAGCATAAGAGAAATTATCATAAAAACCGACATTGTGGCAAGCGCGAGATAAAAGCTTTCGATTCCGCCGAAGCTGCTGAAATGCGCCGCCCGCGAAAGCAAAAAGGTCTGGTATTCCTGCCTTTGCGCGTATGCCCCGAGAGCGAACCAAATAAAAAACAGAACCAGCGCGTACTTTACACCTGTAAAAATGAGAGCGAATACGGTTTGCCTTATCCTAAAATTTTTCGTCTTTCCCGACAGGCAGGCAAACAGCACCGCGATAAACGCGGGAGTGACAAAATACAGCGTGTTGCGGATATAGTCGGGAAAACCGCCTGTTAGCTCAAAGGTATTCAGGCTGAAATCCATCTGACCGAGACTTCCGCCGAACATCAGAATATTTGTGAGCATTGCAAAGGCAAAAAGGAAAATGCCGAAGCGGGTTATTACGTTTACTCCCTTGATCGCGGCGTAAACGCAGGTTATCAGCAGCAGCGCGGCAATCAGGCACGGCGTTACGTCATAGTAATATTTTTTGCGGAACATATCGGTGTACGGCAGGAGGAAAAACTCCGCTGTGAAAATAAAATATACCGAATAAAAAACAGCTATCGGAATTTTCAGCCTGGGGGTTTTTACAGCGGCGACCGTCAAAAAGTCAAGATTTGTGCGGCTTTTTATGATTATGGCGGGAATAAACAAGACAAAACAGATTGCAAGCCCCGACGCAACGCAAATCAGATTAAAGGTAAAGGAAGCGTTCGGGCTTAAATCATAATTCTGTAAAAGAATTACCGAACAGGCGCAGAGCATTAAAGTAAGCAAAAAACGCTTTGAGGAAAATCTCAGCTTGGAGCTCATTCGTCCACCTCCGTTTCCGCAAACCTCTGAACCCTTATTATGCGCTTTGAGAGGGTTTTCCAGTCCGCGCGTACAAAAACGTCGCGCATTGTCCTCAGCGAAAACGGCGCGAGCGACGACATATACGGCACTCCGAGCGAGGTTTTTGAGCACATACTGATTATCATTACCGCGGTCGCGAGCACTATCCCCCACAAGCCGAATATTCCGCCGATGATTATATAAATAAACCTGAGCATTGTAACAGGCGGGTACAATGGCGAGGTGACGTATCCGCAGATTGCCGCGGTCGCGACTACCATCAAGGTTGACGAGCTGATTATCCCCGCGTTTACGGCGCTTTCTCCGATTACAAGCGCGCCGACAATGCTGACTGCGTGGCCGAGGGATTTGGGGATTCTGAGTCCCGCTTCCTTCATAATCTCGTAAACAAACGTAATCGCGAGCACCTCAAGGGTAACGGGCAGCGGAGTTTGCGCGAGCGATTCAGAGGTCTTAATCAGTATTGTCGTGGGAAAATACTCAGGGTGGAACTGCGCCAGAGCGACGTAAAGCCCCGGCAAATACACCGCCAAAAAGAACGAAAGATACTTTGTGACGCGGATAAAAGCCGCATAATAGGTTCGGTTTGAATAGTCGTCTACTCCCTGAAACTCCTCTACAAACAGCCGCGGAACTATGATTACCGCAGGCGAGCCGTCAACGATTATCGCGATTCTTCCCTCGGTAAGCTTGCCGCATACTGTGTCGGGACGTTCGGAAATTCCCACTCCCGAGAACAGGCGGCTGGAGCTTTTATCCTCGAGATATTCCGAGAGGTAGCCCGAAGCGAGAACAGTGTCCAAATCGCACTCTTTAAGCCTTTTTCTCAGCTTAATCAAAAGCTTTTGCGACACTCTGCTTTGCAGGTAGCAGAGCATAAGCTGGGTGCGCGAGCCGCTGCCGACCGTTGCCTGCTCAAAAACCAAATCGGGATTTTTTACCCTGCGGCGAATCAGCGACATATTTACCCGCAAAGGCTCGGTGAAGCCCTCGCGCGAACCGCGCTGAACCACCTCGCTCTCAGGCTCGGCTACTCCCCTGAACGAATACCCCTGAACGCCGATTGCGAACATCTTTTCCGCGCCGTCGATTAACAGCGCCGCAAAGCCCGAGGTGATAAAGGTTATCAGCTCCGCCTTGGTGTAAAAAACAGTTACGTCGGACGAGGCGAGCACGGAGCTGAGAGCCTTGTCCGCTGCCTCTTCCCCGTCCAGCGCTCCGAAGTCGTAACTCATAATCGGATTTATCGCGGACTGGGCAAGCTGCTCTTTGTCGCACATACCCTCGATTGTTATTAACGCCGCCTTTATGTTGTTTTTTGATTTCAGCGTAAAATCACGTATGGTTAAATCGGCTGAATTGCGAAAATCAGCCTTTAGCTCGGATAATATTTCTGATAAAGAATTATTCATAATTACCACCTGTTTTTTTACTCGGAGCAAAGCCCAACGCAAGCTTGCTTGACATCGGCTGCGACGAGGCAACCTCACCGCGGAAGCTTTAGCTCCCCCGGAATTCATATAAAAATATGATTTGCGCTCAAAACGTCTTTTATTCTTATTTGGAATAAAAAGTCATTTTGCGTCAATACTATTTGCGGTGATATTATGCTGATTTCCATACTGAGAACCCTGGTGCTTTATATCTTTATTATTATCGCTATTCGCCTGATGGGTAAGCGGCAAATCAGCGATATGCAGCCGAGCGAGCTGGTTGTGACAATGGTGATTTCAGACATCGCTTCAATACCTATGGAAAATACATCTCAACCGCTTTTGAGCGGCGTTGTTCCTGTGCTCGTGCTTGTAACGCTCGAGATTACGGCGAGCGTCATTATGATGAAAAGCAGGAAATTTCACAGGCTTATCTGCGGAAATCCTGTGGTTGTGATTAAAGACGGAGAGCTGCTGCAAGGTCAGATGAAACGCCTGAGGCTGACAACGGAGGATTTGTTCGCCCAGCTTAGGCAGCAAGATATTTTTTCCATTGACGACGTTCAATACTGCGTGGTGGAAACCAACGGATCTGTCAGCGTGCTCGAAAAGCCCGAAAAAAGGCAGCCAACCGTTGAACAGCTCGGAGTAAAAGCCGATAACAACAAGCTGGAGGCTGTTGTAATAAGCGAGGGCGAGGTTTTGAGCTCTTCACTGGAACAATGCGAGCAGAGCAGAAAGACTATAGCTAATATTCTTAAAAAGAACAATAAGCGCGTTTCCGATATATTTATAATGACGCTTGATAAAAACGGTAATTATAAAATTATAGAAAGAGAAAAGGAAAGCAAAAAATGAAGAGGATAATAATTGCTGTGATTTTATTTTCGATTTGTTCGGTCGGCGCAGTAATGGAGGTGTTTTTCGTCAGCCGAAGCGTTAACACCTACCTTGAAGAAATTGAAGAGATTAACAGGTACGTTAAAAAGGACGAATTTGTAACCGCCGCCGACAAATGCGCGGAGCTTGAAAAGCAATGGAACAAAACCCTGAGGATAATTGACGCCGTGCTGATTCACGACTACGTTGACCAGATAAGCATAAGCGTCGCCCAGATGAGGTCGTATGTTGAAAACAACAGTCCGGATATGTACTTTTCAAGCAGCGAAACAGCGAAAAAGGCACTCGAGTCTATCAGAGACAGCGAGTACCCTTATCTTGAAAATATTTTGTAAAATACAATACTTTATACTAATACCTAATAAAAAGCAGACAATCTTTGCGGTCTATTTTCCGCAATACTGCGTTGTCGTCCTTGCAAGGCGCAAGCCTTGCTACGTCCTTCGTCTTGTCTTGCGAAAAATACCCTCGCAAAATATAAGTCTACTTTCTATCAGGAATTAGTATTACAGTAAAAATAAAAAGCGCTGCCGAAGCAACGCTTTTTTTAATAAGCTTAATTCTTTTTTGAAGCCTTGTGATTCTGCCACATAACCCAAAGCGGACCAGCGATACAGATTGATGAATAACAACCTGAGATTACGCCGACCATCATCGGAAGAGCAAAGCCCTTTACCGAAGAGATATTGAATACCAACGCAACAATATATACAACAAGAATTGCCGAAAATGTTGTTACGGAGGTCATAATTGTTCTCTTTAGGGTCTTTGAGCAGCTTACGTTGAACACTGTCGCAACATCTGTTCTTCTGCCCATAAGCCTTCTTTCCTCACGAATACGGTCGTAGATTACGATTGTATCGTTCAGTGAGTAACCGATAATCATAAGCACAACCGCGATAAAGTTGGAGTCAATAGGCATCTGGAAGATAACATACATAAAGTAAATCATCGCAACATCGTGGAAAAGGGCTACAAGAGCCATAACGCCCGCCGAAAGACCGCCGATTTTTTTGAATCGGATAGTTACGTAGATTACCATTAGTATGCTTGCGAGAGCAACCGCGGCAAGACACTTGAGCAGGAACATAAATCCCATTGACGCGTCTACCGAGTTAGCCTCAAGACACACGAAGTTGTTTTCGGGATATTCAGCCTGAAGGTCCGCTTCAAGGTTCTTCTGAATTTCAGTCTCGATAGAATCGTTGCCCGAGAACTGTACCGAAACGTTGTTGCCTGTGTCGCCCATAAGGTCGGTTGAGAAAGAGGTTGTGATTTTATCGGTTGTTTTTGCCTGGATAAAATCATAAAGCTGGTTTTCGTCAACATCTCCCGAATAGCTGAAGGTAAGCGTCGCGCCGCCCGAAAACTGAATATCGAGCCTTGTTCCGAAGATGATGTTACATACAATACCGATTAAAATAATCGCAAGAGAAATACCGAAAAATACTTTCCTTGTTTCAAAAAAGTGAATAATCCTTTTGCCGTTGTTATACTTTTCGCTGATTTCCTGTTCTGTCAGAGGAGCGTCTGCCTTAGTTTTAACATTATTTGCCATCCTTAGCACCTCCAAACAACCATTTCTTGCGAAGCGGCTTTATTCCCGCTACGCTTCTGAGCATAAGTCTTGAACAGAGTACGCCCATGATGAAGTTGGCGATTACACCGACAAGGAGTGTATAACCGAAGGAGTAGATTGTACCGGTTGTTGATTCGCCGAAGATAAACGAAAGAATATTTGACGGACCGAATACAAGCATCAAAATGATAGATACAATAACTACGGTCATATTACCGTCGATAATAGCGGTCAGGGAGTTCTTGGTACCCTTGTCAATAGCGCTGTCAAGGGTTCTGCCCGACGCCAATTCTTCCTTGATACGCTCAGCCGTGATAACGTTACAGTCAACGCCCATACCTATTGAAAGGATAAGTCCGGCGATACCGGGAAGCGTCATTGTGAATGACGGAATAGCGTTGAAGTAGCCGGAAACGGCAGCGATTGAAAGTCCCATCTGACCGGTAAGAGCGATAATCGCGATAAAGCCGGGCAAACGGTAGAAGATAAGCATAATCAGCGCGATTAAGATGAAGGCGATTACGCCCGCGTAAGCCATAGCGGTGAGCGAGTTTGCGCCGAGAGTCGGGCTGATGTTGCCGTAGTTAGAAGTTTCAAGCTGGAACGGAAGCGCGCCCGCGTTGATTTTCTCGGCGAGTTGGTTTGCCTCCTGAGCAGTAAATTTGCCTGAGATTTGAGCCTTACCGTCGGAGATTACCGCCTGTACGGTCGGAGCGGAAAGCATAATATCGTCCATCCAAATTGATACTGTCTGGTTAAGATATGTTTGCGTAATCTCGGCAAATGTCTTTGCGCCCTCATCAGTCAGCTCAAGGCTTACAATATACTGCGCCGTGCCGTCGTTTTGATTGATATATCCCGCCTGCGCGCTAGCTACAGAGGAACCGTCCATAAGAATGGTCTCCGTTTCGCCGGTAGGAGTCTTATATACATATTCTCCGTCCGAGCCAACGTCAGTTTTCTCGTAAGAATTTCCGGGTCTGAATGTAAGCTGGGCTGTTGACGAAATTTCTTCGATAGCCTCAACCGCGTTAAATTCTTTTTCGTCTGACTTCCACGGGAAGCGAACAATGATTCTGTCGCTGTTTCTGTCAGCATACAGCTCATAATCGGTAATGCCCTGTGAAACCATACGAAGCTCAATAATTGATTTTGCAGATTCAAGCTGCTCATCGGTAGCGTCGTATCCGTTGGCAGGCTTAAACGTCGCCTCTACGCCGCCCCTGATGTCAATTCCCCATCGAATATCGCCGATGCCTTTTAATACTGTATTTTTGTTGTCACCCGTATAGTAGGATACTCCGAAAATCGCAGTAAACGAAAAGGCAAGTATCAGCAAAGCAACAATGAAGAACACAGGCTTTGGTACTCTTTTCATGCCTTTAAAACCTCCGTATAATAATTGTCCGCAGCATACAAAAAATAACTCTGTTAAGGGTGCATACTTACAGACGTAACAGAGTTATTATATGATTTTTTCGCTAAATTGTCAATGGATTAGTAAATATTTGATAAAAAAATCTGTATCTTTATAAGATTTGCACAAGAAATACAGTTAAATATTTACAAAATTACTTTTCAAGCAGCTTTTCGCAAGCCGCAAGCTTTGCGCATATACAGAAAATTTCCATAGCCGTTTCAAGCTCGTCATTGGGCGGGAAGGTCGGGGCGAGTCGGATATTTGAATCCTTCGGGTCTTTGCCGTAGGGGTATGTCGCGCCTGCGCCTGTGAGCACTACTCCCGCTTCCTTGCAGAGCTGCACAACGCGCTTTGCAGTGCCCTCGTAAACGTCTATGCTTACAAAATATCCGCCGTTGGGATTTGTCCAGCTGCCGATTCCGACAGGCTCAAGCTCGTTTTTGAGTGTATTTAGCACAATCTCAAACTTGGGCTGAAGAATAGCCTTGTGCTTCTTCATGTGCTCAAGCATACCGTTGTAATTACCGAAGTATTTAACGTGGCGCAGCATATTCATCTTATCGTAGCTGATAATCTCGTACTGATAACGCTCCTTAAACACCTTCATATTGTTCTTTGAAGCCGCCATCGCTGCAACACCCGCGCCCGGGAAGGTGATTTTTGAGGTTGAGCAGAAAATAATCGGCATATCCTCGTTGCCCGTCTTTTTGCACTCGTCGTAAATATTGAGCAGCTTATCGGGTGTGTCGGTAATATCATGAATACAGTAGGCGTTGTCCCAGATAATACGGAAGTCCTTTGCGGCAGGCTTCAACGCGGCAAAGCGCCTTACGGTTTCGTCGCTGTAGGTGATGCCCTGAGGATTTGAGTATTTGGGAACGCACCAAATACCCTTGATGCTGTCGTCGTTTTTGACAAGCTCCTCGACCATATCCATATCCGGACCGTTTTCTGTCATCGGAATGTTGATCATCTCAAAGCCGTAATAACCCGTAATTCCGAAATGGCGGTCATAACCCGGTACAGGGCACAAAAACTTTCTGTTTTCTACCTTATACCACGGCTCGCAGCCCTCGACAATCGGCTTTGTCATCATACAGCTGATTGTATCGAACATCATATTGAGGCTTGAGCTTCCGCCCACAAATACCAAATCGCTGTCTACTCCCAAAATCTCGCCGAAAAGCTTGCGGCACTCGTAAATTCCGTCGAGGATACCGTAGTTGCGGATGTCTGCTCCGTCATCGCCTATAAACTCGGAATCGCTGTGAAAGACGTCAAGAATCCCGTTTGAAATGTCAAGCTGTTCCTTGCAGGGCTTGCCTCTCGCCATATTCAGGCTGAGTCCCCTTGCCTTTTCTTCTTCATATTTTTGTTTGAGACCTTGATATTCGCGCTCAAGCTCAGAAGCGCTGCAATTTAAGTAGTTCATAGCTCTCTCCTTCATCACTCTGTCTGTTTCCAAATCTATACTAAGTACCGGCAAAACACTTTAACACCTATTGCATCTGATTATCATAGCTGCTTTCTCCGCCTTGCAAGGACGGCAACGCAGTTATGCGGAATTTAACACAACAGATGTTAAAGAATTTTATTTAATAATAGTATTAGTATTAAATAACCTTATTTATTTTAATACAACAGCTTGTAAAATGCAAGTCTTTTTTGGAAATCCTGCATTTACGGCAATTTTGCAGATAAAAAAGTGCCGGTGGGCGCTCTCGCCCGCCTTTGGAAAGTTTTAACGCGCGGCAACGTTTATGTAACGGCGGGATCAAAATGCAGGAATTTCCTATACAGCAAAAAGGCTCGCCGCGCAAATGCTTGGCGAGTCTGTTGCAACTTTTGATATATTCTATTCAGTTTTTCGCAAATTGTCATTAAGTTCGCCTTGATAAAATCAAATGCGAAAATCGCGCGCTCAGCCGTCAGGCTTGATTTATTCAGCGGCAGCTTAATAGTACTGATAGTAGTAATATCCGCGTCTGGAGCGCTTTTTGGCGGATTCACAGCCAACCTTGACAAAGCCGAGAATATCAGCGTCCGCAAGCTTCATACTGTCGATGATGTTTTGTACATCGCCGTGAGTTGTGGAACGCTCACGCAAAACAACTACAAATCCCGCAACCAAATCTTTAAGCAGCAGCGCGTCGGCAACAACGCCTATGGGCGGAGTATCAAAGATGATATAATCATATTCATCATTCAGCCTCTTGATAAGGTCAACAAACCTTGAGGAGCACAAAAGCTCTGACGGGTTCGGCGGAATTGTACCCGACGGAAGAATGTCGAGATTCGGCAGCACGTTCCGTTGCACTACATCCTCAAAATCTACCATTTTACCGATAACGTTTGACAATCCTGCGATGTTTTCTACCTTGAAAATATTGTGGATGTTCGGACGGCGAAGGTCGCAGTCTAACAGCAGTACGCGCTTATCCATCTTTGAGAAGGAAATTGCGAGGTTCGCTGAAACCGTACTTTTTCCCTCTCCCTTGGAGTAGCTTGTTACCGCAAAAATCTTATCATCATCCGCGGAGAGTGAAAACATAATGTTTGATCTCGCGGCCTTGTAGGATTCTACAATCGCGAATTTGCTTTTGTCGGAGATAGTCTCGGTGCGCATTTCCGAGTTATTTTTTTTATTTTTCTTGCCTAATTTAATTTTCAATTTCCGTCACCTGCCTTAACTTTCAAAGTCGGGGATTTCGGCAAATACCGGAATCTTGTAAATCTCGGAGAGATCCTCGTCGGGCTTAATTGTTGTGTCAATAAGCTCGAGCAATACCGCGATTACACACGCGATAGCCAAACCGACAAAGGCGCCGATAAGAGTATTTTTCATAGTATTAGGAGAATAAGGAGAAGTCGGCTCCTTGGCTGCTCTTATAACACCGATTTGTCCGTAATCAAAGTTATTGTGATAAACGGTCATACACTGCTCACTTATCTGATTTGCGACGTTCGCGCATTTTTGCGGGTCACTGCCATCAACGGTGATTGTTATGTAAAAAGAGTTTTCGTTAACCGAAATATTGACGCTGCAACCGTCATACAGCGCGGTAATTTCGTCGGAGTTTTGGAAAAGGATAACGCAGATTCCCGCAAGAGAGCTTGAACCGCTGATATCGGAGCTGAAAATCTTTTTCGCCTGCTGATTATTGCTCGAATTGTTGCTCTGATTCGCAGAGTCATTCGCTTTCTGAGCGTTGGCTTCCTCTGTGGCCTTGTTATAGTTTTGTACAAATATCATTGACGATGTGCTGTACATAGGGGTTATAAACAAACTGGTATACAGATAAAACATCAACCCCACTACAGCAGTCGAAACAAGAATAAACACGATTCTGTGCAAAAGAATTGCAAATAATTTTTGCAATGTGATTTTTCCCTGCATTGTAAATCTCCTTTATTCATTATTAAGGCAAACATCTCAAATTGTGATGTTTTATTGCCTAAAAGAATACTTCACTTTATTATATTACACTGTTGCGGAATTTTTATTCTTTAATAGAATTATGTCGATAAAGAATAGAAAAAATAAAGGAAGCGACGCTCCCTTTATTTAGAAATATGCGAGTTTTATCCGACAACATTCATAAGAACGCCCGCGGCAACCGCCGAGCCGATAACTCCGGCTACGTTTGGTCCCATAGCGTGCATCAAAAGGAAGTTGCCGGGATTCTCCTGCTGACCGACCTTTTGAGAAACTCTTGCCGCCATAGGAACAGCGGAAACTCCTGCCGAGCCGATAAGCGGGTTGATTTTTCCTCCCGTGAACTTATACATAAGCTTTCCGAAGAGAAGACCAAATGCCGTGCCCATACAGAAAGCGATAAGTCCGAGGACAATGATTTTGATTGTGTCAAGTCTAAGGAAGTTTGTGCCGGAGGCAGTGGCGCCGACCGTTGTACCGAGGAAAATTGTGATAATATTCATAAGCTCGTTCTGAGCTGCCTTGGCAATACGGTCAACAACGCCCGATTCCTTAAACAGATTGCCGAGCATCAGCATTCCGACAAGCGGAGCCGCGTCAGGCAGTAAGATTGCAATAATAATTACAACGATAATCGGGAACAAAATCTTTTCGAGCTTTGATACGGGTCTGAGCTGCTCCATTACTACCGAACGCTCCTTTTTGGTTGTGAGGAGCTTCATAATGGGCGGCTGGATAATCGGCACAAGCGCCATATACGAATACGCCGCTATCGCGATTGAGCCGAGCAGGTGAGGCGCAAGCTTTGTAGTTACGTAAATCGCGGTGGGACCG
>CAJOLF010000004.1 GCA_905235295.1 uncultured Ruminococcus sp.
TTTTGAGGAGTGTTTATGAAAATTCTGACGGTGTTCACAGGCGGAACAATCGCCTGCTCAAGCAGGAACGGCGTTTTGTCGCCCGAGAAGGGCAACGGCTTTCTCTTGCTCGATATGTACAAAAAGACGGACAGCGAAACCGGGTTTGAAACCGCGTTTCCGTATAATATTTTGAGCGAGAACCTTTGCGCCGATTATCTGAACAGGCTTTTCGACTGCCTGAGCGGTTATGATTTGGCAGATTATGACGGCGTAATCGTCGCCCACGGAACCGATACTTTGCAGTACACAGGCGCGTTTTTGTCGCTGAGGCTCGGGCTTTGCGACACCCCAGTTGTGCTTGTGTCGGCAAATTATCCGCTTGCGGATTCACGCTCAAACGGATTTGAAAACTTTTGCGCCGCCGTCGGATTTATCAGGTCGAAGCAGGGCAGGGGAGTGTTCATTTCCTACAAAAACGCGGGTGACGATTTTGTAAATATCCACCGCGCGAGCCGCGCTTTGCCGCACAAGCCGTATTCCGACAATTTGGAGAGCCTTTTTAATCAGCCCTACGGCAAGGTTGAAAACGGCACCTTTACCAAAAATTCGGATTACTCCGAAACCGCCGCCGAGTTTGAGGTTATCGGCGGAGCCTTCGGCAAAAATGTTCTGTATATCAGACCGTACCCGGGAATAATTTATCCCGATAATTTGGAGCGTTACAAGGCTGTTTTGCTCGAGGGCTACCATTCGGGAACTATCGGAACGGACAGCAGGGAAATAAGCGGATTTTGCGAAAACGCGCGGAAAAACGGGGTTCCTGTTTACCTTGTCGGCGCGGAAAAAGGCTTTAATTACGAGAGCAAGCAGGAGTTTGACAGGCTCGGAATTAAAGTTTTGCCGCCAATCTCACCGATAACCGCATATATGAAGCTATGCACCGCCGCGACCCCGACCGAAATTTTCAATTTTCAACTTTCAATTTATGACTTATTATAATAACTAAAAAAGCACCCCCGGGGGTGCTTTTTCGTTTTATTCGTATTCGCAGACGCTTGCCCAGGAGAGCAGAAGCTCCCTTTCCTCGGGCTTACCCTTAACCAGCTGCGTTGCCGCGACAATCGGCATCCAGCGCTGAACGTACTGACGCGCGGTGTCGGTTTTTTCGCAGAACAGCTTTAGGTACTTTTCGCCCAAATCCTGACGGTTTCTTAGGCAGAACGTGAGGTAGGTACGGGCGGCGTCGGCGGCGCCGTTGCCCTGTGTGGCGTGCGCCCAGTCAAGGATATACGGCGTGCCGTCCTTGGAGATTACGATGTTTCCGGGCGTGAAATCGCCGTGGCAAACCTTGTTGTGATTCTTCATCGAGCCCAGCCTTGTGTGCAGCTCGTAGCGCGTTGTGGCGTCAAGGTCTGTCTGGCTGATTTTATCCTGCATTTTGTCCTTTAACCTTTTGAGGAGCGGACATTTTTTGCTGAGAATCTCAACCTGAATATTGACGAAAAGCTCAAGATACTCGTCAATCTTATCGGGATTTTCGTCCATAAGCTGTTTAAGGGTTTTGCCCTCGATGTAGTCGGACAAAATCGCCCATTTGCCGTCAATCTTCTTTACCTCTTCAATTTTCGGAATATTAAGTCCTGTTTCCTCAACCCTCGCCTGATTCAGCGCCTCGTTGAGGATATCCGACTTCGGGAAGGACTCGTCAAAAACCTTGACGGCAAGGTCGCCGTCGCGGTAAATTACCTTATTTTTTCTTTCGGCTAAAACATTGTCAAATTTCATTTTATAAGCCCCCTTTGCTGATTAAACCGCGTCCTTGTTGTTGCCGTAGTACGCGTTGAGGTACATCTGCTTGATTTCGCTGATCAGCGGATACCTCGGATTAGCGCCTGTGCACTGGTCGTCAAACGCCTGCTCTGACATCTCGTCAAGCGTGCTGAGGAAGGTTTCCTCGTCAACGCCGTAGTCCGCGATTGTCTTTTTAATTCCGATTTTATCCTTCAGCTCGTTTATCGCGTCAATCAGATTTTCAACGCTCTCTTTGTCGTTTTTGCCGCCGAAGCCCAAATACCGCGAAATCTCGGCGTAACGCGCGAGTGTGTGGGGGTGGTCGTACTGCGGGAAGGTGCCCATCTTGGTGGGAACCTCAGACGAATTAAAGCGGATAACCTGCTCCAGCATAAGCGCGTTTGCGATGCCGTGAGCGATGTGGTGGAACGCGCCGAGCTTGTGCGCCATTGAGTGGCAAACGCCGAGGAACGCGTTGGCGAACGCCATACCCGCCATTGTCGCGGCGTGGGCAACCTTTTCTCTGGCGTAGGGCTCGTTCTGACCGTTTTCGTAGCAGGCGGGCAGATACTCAAAAATAACCTTTAGGGATTTGAGCGCCAAACCGTCGGTGAAGTCGGTAGCCATAACCGAAACGTAAGCCTCGAGCGCGTGAGAAACAGCGTCGATACCCGAAGCAGAGGTGAGCCCCTTGGGACCGCTCATCATATTGTCGGCGTCCACAATCGCCATATTCGGCATAAGCTCATAGTCGGCGAGCGGATATTTTATTCCCGTCTCCTGGTCGGTGATTACGGCGAACGGAGTAACCTCCGAGCCTGTGCCCGACGAGGTGGGAACAGCGACAAAGTAAGCTTTTTCTCCCATTTTGGGGAAGGTGTAGATTCTCTTGCGGATGTCGGAGAAGCGCATTGCCATATCGCGGAAGTCAGCGTCGGGATGCTCGTAAAGCACCCACATAATTTTTGCCGCGTCCATTGCCGAGCCGCCGCCGAGCGCGATAATTACGTCGGGCTCGAACTTGGTCATAGCCTCGGCTCCGCTTTGCGCGGATTTGAGCGAGGGATCGGGCTCAACGTCGGAAAATACCGTGTAAACAATTCCCATTTCGTCAAGCTTGTCGGTGATTGGCTTGGTGTAGCCGTTTTTGTAAAGGAAGCTGTCGGTAACGACAAAGGCGCGTTTTTTGCCCATAACGTCCTTGAGCTCCTGCAGGGCAATCGGCATACAGCCCTTCTTAATGTAAACCTTTTCGGGCGCTCTGAACCAAAGCATATTCTCTCTCCTTTCGGCAACGGTCTTGATGTTTAACAGGTGCTTTACGCCTACGTTTTCGCTTACCGAGTTGCCGCCCCAGGAGCCGCAGCCGAGGGTGAGCGACGGAGTGAGCATAAAGTTATATAGGGCGCCGATGCCGCCCTGTGACGACGGTGTGTTGACAAGAATACGGCAGGTTTTCATGTGAGCGGCGAAGGTGTTGATTTTTTCTCTCTCGTTGACCTCGTCAATATAGAGCGACGAGGTGTGACCGTAGCCGCCGTCCGCAATAAGCTGTTCCGCCTTTGCAATGGCGTCGTCAAAGTCGTTTGCCTTGTACATTGCGAGCACGGGCGAGAGCTTTTCGTGCGCGAATTCCTCGCTGATGTCAACCGATTCGACCTCGCCTATGAGGATTTTGGTCGTTTCGGGAACCGTCACGCCCGCGAGCGCGGCGATTGTGACGGGCTTTTGACCGACAATCTTGGCGTTGAGCGCGCCGTTGATGATGATTGTCTTTCTCACCTTTTCGGTTTCTTCTTCGCTGAGGAAGTAGCAGCCCCTTGCCTTAAATTCCTTCTTAACCTTGGCGTAAACCTTCTTTGTGGCGATTACGCTTTGCTCGGACGCGCAAATCATACCGTTGTCAAAGGTCTTTGAGTGGATAATTGAGTTTACGGCGAGCAGAATATCCGCCGAATCGTCAATAATCGCGGGTGTGTTGCCCGCGCCTACGCCGAGCGCCGGCTTTCCCGAGGAATACGCCGCCTTTACCATACCCGGACCGCCTGTGGCGAGGATGATGTCGGCCTCCTGCATAAGCATATTTGTAAGCTCGAGCGAGGGAACGTCAATCCAGCTGATTATATCCTCGGGCGCTCCCGCGGCAACGGCGGCTTCAAGAACTACTTTTGCCGCTTCGATTGTGCTCTTTTTCGCGCGGGGGTGGGGACTGATGATAATTCCGTTCCTGGTTTTCAGGCTGATAAGAGCCTTGAAAATAGCTGTTGAGGTCGGGTTGGTTGTCGGGATTACCGCCGCGATTACGCCGATCGGCTCCGCGATTTTGGTTGTGCCGAAAACCTTGTCCTCCTCGATAACACCGCAGGTTTTGGTGTTTTTGTAGTAGTTGTAGATGTATTCGGAGGCAAAGTGGTTTTTGATAACCTTGTCCTCCACTACGCCCATGCCGGTTTCCTCAACCGCCATTTTGGCAAGCTCAATTCTTGCTTTGTTGGCGGCTGTTGCTGCGGCAAGGAAAATTTTGTCTACCTGCTCCTGAGGGTATGTCGCAAAAGCTCTCTGCGCTTTTCTTACTCTTTCAAGAGCTGCGCCGAAGCTTTCCGCGTTCTCTACAATCGGGTACTCTTTAATGCTCATAAAATCTTCCCTTCTGTCTGTCGGCATAACGCTGTGAGTGACTGCGCTTGCCGTATGATAAAATCACCGAACAGACCGCTAATAACGACTGCCCGGTGATTATTTACGAATCTGAATATATTAATGTATGGCTGCTTATTTATCTTTTAAGCTCTTCATACTTAAAGCCGTTCTTCTTCGCGTAATTAAGCCCGTAGGAGCCTGAGTACGCCTTGATCTTAAGATCCTTGGAACAATCCCTGAAGGTGTCGGCGGGAATCTTGGTGATTGTTACGGGAATTGTTACTTCGGTCAGTGATTCACACTGGAAGAAGCAGAACTGCGGGAGCGACGAAAGCGTTTGGCTCTCGGGAATAACAACGCTTTTGAGTCCTGTGCCGCAGAAAGCGTATGTGCCGATTTCCTTGAGAGAAGCGGGAAGCTCGATTTGCTCGAGCGCGCGGCAGTTAAAGAACGAGTTGATGCCCAAAACCCTGAGCTTGGAAGAAAGCTTTACGCTCTTGAGGGTTTTGTTGCCGGCGAAAGCGTAGTCCTGAATTTCGGTTACAGAATCGGGGATAACAACCTCCTCAAGGTTTTTGCCGTTAAATACGCTGTGACCGATGATTGATACGCTGTAGCTCTGGAAGGTGGCGGGGATTTCAACCTTTCCGCCGTTGCCGTAATATCTGGTGAGCATAAGCTCCTTTGAGTTGATGATGTAATAACCGAAGTTGTCGTCCTTCAGGTCGGGCTCGGTTGTGGGTACAACGTAGCCGGGACCGTCGCTCTTGTTGTTGGTCTGCTTTTTTGAGTTTTCGTTGTTGCAGCCGCAGCCTGTAAAGCTGAGCGCGGCGGCAACGCACATTGAACATGCAAGAATTGCACAAATAATCTTTTTCATTTTTTTAATCCTTTCTTTCCATAAAATTTATACTATTTTCAATTAAAATGCTTTAAAACAAATGTTATGCGGAATTTAACACAACAAATGTTAAAAGATATTATTTGATAATAGTATTATAATTAATCGATAACACTTTTCGATTACTACCATTCTATCATTTACGTGAAATAATTGTCAATGTGTTTTTCATAATTTTTTGAGTTTTTACGTCTTTTTTTTCTTACTCCCTTATTTATGATACCAAAAAGCCGTAAAATCATACAATTAATTGTATATATTGTAGTTACACGCGCGCACACATATACTTATTATTATATATTAAATTAAAGCTCCTGCTGTGAGGCTGGCTTGTCGCAGCCGGTGTAAAGTAAGCTTGCATTGAGTTTTGCTCCGGGATAAAAACAGGTTTTCCGAGGGTAAATGGGAAAATATTACAGGTTTTCAGGAAAAATATTACAATTTCATAAAATTTGTAACCGAAACATTCAAAATGGTTCTAAATTAGAAATAAAAGTTAGTAAACGTGCCTGAAATTACCTGAAAATTAAAAAATATGGCAGAGAAGGGTTGATTTTTTTAAATAATGGTGCTATAATTGTTACAAATTTGTTAACAAGTGGTTTGCGGACTGTAACATTTCAGCTCCCGAACCGTAATATAATGCTTGTTACTTTGGAGGTAATTAAAATGCACAGGTTAAAAAAACTGGTTGCTGTTATGCTCAGTATTGTCACTGTCGCCGGTTTATGCGTGTTTGGCAGCGGAGTAACCGCGGGCGCGAGCGGCACAGGCGCGGGTCTTGCCGAGTGGGCGCTTAACGCTTACTACGAAGGCTGGGCGTATTCATGGGGCGGCGCAAGCCCGGGAGCGGTTGACTGCTCAGGTCTTATCTACTCCTATTGCGGCGGCGAGCGTATCGCGATGATTGAAACCTGCACAGAGCAGGGCTCGGTAGACGCCGGTATCCCCAGAATCCACGGTCTCGGTCTTTGGAGACCCGGTCACGTAGGCGTATATATTGAGAACAATATGGAGGTTGACGCCAGAGGCGACGATTACGGCGTATGCTATCAGGAAATCGGCGGCTGGAACAACTGGACATATTGGTTCAAGCTTGCGGCTGTTACCTATCCCTCAAACGGTTGGGAACAATTCAACGGCAACTACTACTATTATGAGGACGGTCAGTATATTGTAAATACTTCAAGAAACATTGACGGTACTACATACTACTTTGACTCTAACGGACGTTCAAGCACAACTCCTTCAAATATGTCCTCAACAGCGTCGGATTCATCTTCCGGCTCAAGCTCTTCCGGCTCGTCCTCGAGCGCTCCTTCAACCTGGAGCAACGGTTCGAGCGGCGATGAGGTTACAAAGATTCAGACACGCCTTAAAGAGCTTGGCTTCTATGACGGCGAAATCGACGGCGAGTTCGGCAACGCTACCGAGCAGGCATACCGTGCCTTTCAGGAGGCTGCCGGCTTAACGGTTGACGGCATTGCCGGTTCGGACCGTGATGTTCTTTACTCGGACGACGCTCCCCACGCCGAAAAGGCTCAGGAGGCTACCGAGGAAGCTAAGACGGAGGAGGAAACAACTCCCGAGGAAACAACTCCTCAGATTATTGCTCAAAACGGCGATTTCAGCGAAGAAGTAATCAACGTTCAGCAAAAGCTCCTTGAGCTCGGTTATTTCGGACTCCAGCCCACAGGCTTCTTCGGAGATATTACAGAGGAAGCTATCAAGGCGTTCCAGCTTCAGAACGGACTTGAGGCAACGGGCGTTATTGATGAAGCGACCTACGCTCTGCTTTTCAGCGAGGACGCTGTGGCAAATCCCACACCAGTCGTTAACGTTGATGAACAGCAGGACGCTGCGGTAAGCGCGGGTTCGGGTCCGAGCCAGGTAACATCAGGCTCGCTTGCTCCCGCAAGCCTTATCCTCTCTAACGAAACAAACCAGAGCTACGCGAATACAGCTTCAAACGTTGCCGAAAAAACAAACAAGGTAACAAAGCAGGCTCTCGCAAGCTCGGCTTCGATAATTCCTTCCTTTGCCGCCCAGGTAAAGAGATCGGCGAATATTTGGATTTGGTTTGTTCTTGTAGCGTTCATTTTGGGTGCGGTGGCTTTTGTAATGCTAAAGCGTGACAAAAAGCAGCACACCCGTTACCAGAAATACGTTGAAAAGAAAAAGAAAATGTCAACAAGAGCTCAGCTTAATTCAAAATGGTAAAAGATGAAAAAGCACCTCGCTTAGGGTGTACTTCGTAAGGAAGTTACACCCTAACGGGTGGCTCTTGTAAAAATTTATGTATTTAACTACGACACGGCTTCAAGCTATGCCGTAGTTTTTTGTTATGCAGACTTTTGTTTGCACTGCTTCATTTTGGCTTGAAAGCCTTTTTCAAATTCTTCAGGTGTTTGGATATTGATAATACCAACGCCTTTGTAGTAAATGTCTATCAGTTGATACCGCTTGCCGTCGAGATAGCGAGGTGCGGAAACAATGATTTTGTCAATAAATTCATTGACTAGTCCCGGTGTCAGCTCGGTCGGGCTTGTAACTTGCTTTACTCTTGCTATGAATTTCTGTAAGTTATCTGTTTTGTCGGTTTCGGCCGACAGATAGGTTTCAAACTCAGGTATCTTCGCCTTAAGCTCCTGCTGCTCGGCTTCATATCGCTTACTAAACATTTCAAAGCGTTCATCGGAAATCTTTTGTGACACATTATCCTCATAGATTTTTAAAATTAGATTATCGATTTCGGTGATTCGCTTTTTGATTTTGTTCAGTTCTCGGCGTTTCGCCGCCAACTCTTTGCGTTTCTCCTCAGTGTAGCAATTCATTTGCTTTCGGGCAAATTCCTTTTCATACACTTGAACGTTAAGAAATACTCTCTGCATATTTTCCAGCACCAACGAGTAGATCACTTTTTCTCTAATGTAGTGGGCTGAACATACGTCAGAGTTCTTGCGGTAGGATGAACAGAAGAAGTACGCTTGACTTTCCTTATAGTTGTTGGTTGCGCTGTAATACAACTTCTCACCGCAGTCGGCGCAATAAACCAATCCCGAAAACATACTGACGATTCCTGTCCTTGTCGGCTTTCGTTTGTTCTTGCGCAGCTCCTTTACAAGTTCAAAGGTTTCTCTATCAATAATAGCTGGGTGGGTATTTTCAAATACCAACCATTGTTCGGGCGGAAGCTCAACCTTCTTCTTGTTCTTGAAGGACTTGCGTTGGCTGCGAAAGTTGACTGTATCTCCGCAATACTCTTGTTTACCGAGAATATCGGCGATAGTTGCAGGGCACCAATGATATGGTACGCTTGGCGGTTTGCCGCAGTTCCTGCCAATGCAGATCCAGTATTCCGTCGGAGTCATCACCTCATCGGCTTTAAGCTGTTTTGCAATCTGCGACGGTCCGAGTCCCGATACGCACATCTTGAATATACGCCTGACAATTTCGGCGGCGGGTTCGTCTATGATCCATTCGTCTTTGTTGTCAGGTTTTTTCATATATCCAAAAGGCGGATTGGTGGTCAACGGCTTGCCCGATTCGCCTTTGCTTTTGAACACCTTGCGCACTTTGTCGCTTGTATTCTTGGCGTGCCACTCGTTAAACAAGTCCTGCATAGGTACGAGGTCGCTGATTCCGTTTTTGGTGTCGATATTATCCATAATGGCAATGTAGCGAATGCCCATTCGGTCAAATTCTTCTTCCATCAAGGCTCCGACTACCAAGCGGTTACGCCCGAGACGGGAATGGTCTTTGACAATCAGCGTTCCGATTTTGTCTTCCTCACCAAGCTTCATAATCTCGTTAAAGGCAGGACGGTCAAAGTTGGTGCCCGACCAACCGTCATCTACAAACAAGCGAGTGTTTTTGAAACCGTTATCGGCTGCGTAGCGTTGTAATATTTCGGTTTGATTCTTTATTGAGCCCGATACGCCTTCGTTCTCGTCATCACGGGATAGGCGGCAGTATAAGGCTGTGATTTTGTCTTTATCTGACTGTTTACTCATTTTGCTCCTTTCCACAGTCGGATATGTCTTTGTAGGATAACCCTATTATAACATATCCGACTGCTGAATTCAACACTTTAAAGCGATAAATTATACTTCTTTTGATGTTATTCTTTCAACCGTGTCATATACGGTTGAGGTTGAGTTTTCGTTGAAGTTAGTACGGATAATGTAGGTTGTGTTATCAATCTCCTGCATGTATTTTAGCGGTTTGACATACATTCCTTTGATGTACCAAGCCTTTCGTTCCTCCGGAGTCATCTTGTCAAGTATGTCATAGAGTTTGTCAAACGCATCGTTTAACTCTGTGTGGATATTGAGTACATTGCCGTTATCATCGGTATAAAACATATACTGTCACCTTTCTTTTATGATTTAGTTTTTCTATTCAAGTTTTAGGCGTTCCTAATAATTATTACTGTTTTTCTCACGCAGGAGTAAAAACAGTCTGCTTGTTTAGATGTGACATGGCAGTAAATTTATTTACAACAACTATCAACACATCTGTCATACAATTGCAAAATCAAGACTGCTTTTTGTTATAAAGCTCAATGATCCTTCTTCGGTTAGTTCGCCGGAAATTTACATCAATACCGCTGCTGCAATACAGATCAAAAGAAAACTTGTTGAGCAGTTTGGTCACAGTATTTGGCGGTGTATTGGTGTCGTTCATTTCGGTAAGAAGGTCGGTTGCCGTGCCCATCCAGTAATGTTTATTGACCATAAATGTTTTTAACTTTCCGAAAAAAGGATGATTCTCCGTTAGTTTTGGATAGCCGTCAAGTTTGTTTTTGCCTAATGCTTCTGCAACGATTTGTTGTCCTTTAGTCATTGTTTTTCCTTTCCGTCACACAGATTAAGTGACTGTTTTGTGTTTGGTTTTCAATTATTAAACACAACAAAAAGCCAAGTTATGAAAGACTCATTCTCATACGCAAAAGGGTAAACTACCCCCTTGGTATAAGAAGCCTTATATAACTTGACTTTAAATTATTCTATCCTCTTTTTGATAATTCAAAGTGCTTGTTGTAGTGTAAGCAAGATAATTCTTTGCTTATTTCAGCTCTTTAATCTAAAATATTATTCCGTTGTGAGTGTACATTCTGTGTACAGTTCTTATTATAAATGGTGACAGTTTAGTTGTCAATTAAAATCGTTCGACATAATGAGACAGCGAGATGATGTCACGTCTAAACAAGCAGTGCGTTTTTACTCCTACCCGTAAAAACACGCTTTTTAGGGACGCCCTAAGACCCGTAAATTGTGTTTACTTGACTTGCTGGATATATAAAGGATTTGCTTAATTAAAATGATTTTTTGAGTAAAGTAAAATTTATTTATTACTTAGTGCCGACACTCCCGCAAATACTGCCATAATTAGTGGAATAATCCAAACCGATATAAAAGTCCGAATGGTTTTTATGTTAATAGGAAATGATGTTATCCTTTCCTTATCTTCAGCAGAAGATATTTCTGCTGAAATGATTATATCTTTTAATATTCCTCGAAGTTCGATTATCGGTATTACAACAATCGTTGAATACAAAATAAGCATTAATGCAAATATAAAAATTAGCCATGGGTTAACAGCAAAAGCATTTTTTATAACCCCATTAGTTGCATAATATGCATTAAAGTCAGAGAAAACGATTATACCGCCAGCAAAAACATAGTAAAAAGCAATACCTAAGTTGAAAACGAGAATTTTACTAATCTCATTGAATCCACAGTTATTGTCGTTGTGATAAACATTTATGGGGCTTTTATCCTCAACATATTTTAGAATTGTATGTATTTTGATGGATGAAAATATAGCTGTTAAAACAATACAGCTACAAAAATACCACGACATACACACTAAAAAAATATATAGAGTATATCCGAACATTGTTATTTGATGATACCATATCCCATTATTTTTTGAAGCAAAATCTATAAATAAAAAACCAGATATCGGAATAAAACAGGCAAATAACTGTGTTAATTTGAACACCCTGTTAATTATTACAATTTTATGTTCTATTTTGTCCATTCGTTCTTTATATAAGTAATTCTGTATTTTTAGAATTTCAACATCTGACTTTTTATAAAACCACATTGAAAAATAATATCCAAATATCCAAATATAAGGAATCATTAATAAATCAGTAAGATCATCCAAAAGAGCAAAAACTAACGTTTCGCTATGGATAAAAGCGTTGTTTAAAAATACAGTTAAATAGAAAGAAAACAAAAATATCCACGGAAAAAGAATATATATATACCGTTGGAGGAGTTTTTGGCTTTCCCACAATTTATACGGAAAGCTCATAATAATAAAATTGTTCCTTTTATCCACAAACTTTAAAAATTTTTTCATCATTGTGCCCCCAGTATTTTTTGTTACAAAGAGTTACTTGCATTTTTCGTCAAAATATATTTCTAAAGAAATTATATCATTATTTGCCTTCTATTTACAATATTAGACATATACGAACTTTCAAGGTGAAAATTATGCAATGAACACTAAAAAGCGCATACAATTTTGTGAATACTTTATAAATCGCTGAAAGAATTTTAAACTTCCTTGTATTTAATAAATCCTTAATACATTATTATTTGTTGAGTAAAATCTGAAATAGTTGATTCTTATAACAAGTAAAAGTTTCTTTATAGACAACCTACATTCTATATGTTATAATTTTCTCATAGAACAAAGGAGCAAAAATATGTTAGGTAGAATAGTTGCAGTAACAGTTGACCGTCCGATGGGCAGTTTTCACCCGAAGCACAAGGATATTTACTATCCAATAAACTACGGCTATATAGAGGGGATTATTGCACCCGACGGTGAGGAGCAGGACGCATATATCCTCGGAGTTGACAAGCCTGTTGATAAGTTTACAGGCAAGGTTATCGCTATCATTCACCCGATATTGAGGATAAATGGGTTGTCTGCCCAGAAAATATTACGTTCAACAAAGAAGAAATAGCGGAAAGAGTGAAATTTCAGGAGCAGTTTTTTGAAACGGAAATAATCATATAGACTGTGAACATTGGAGAAAAGTATTATGATTACACTAAAACCTATAGCATTATCAGAAAAAGAAAGACTATGGAATGTTTTTCAAAAGTATTGCTATGAAATGTCAGCGCATTATGACATGGATTTAGATACCATGGGAAATTAAATATAGTAACGATAATTTATCGGCAAAGGCGTTTTGGCTGGGGGCAACTAAAAAATTCGCACCTCAAATTTCAACATTTGAACAAAATGAAACCGTATTATCCTTTGTTGTAGGGTGATGATTTTAGCTAACTATGGTGTTTATGAGAAAAAGATTGAAGTTGACGGAACAGCAATAAAACGGTATTGGATAGATATTACGAGGTAACTATAATGAAAACAGATAACACATTCTTAGAAAACTTTTACAACGAATACGACGAGGAAGGACGGCTTGCAAACAACTGTCTCGGCAGAGTAGAATATCTTACAACACGCAGATATTTAGACCCGCTGTTGACAGCAGACTGCAAAATTGCAGAAATCGGCGCAGGCACAGGTAGATACAGCGTTACACTTGCAAAAGAGGGATACGATGTTACCGCCGTAGAGTTGGTACAACACAATCTTGATATACTTCAAAGCAAGCTCGACGGCAGCGAGAAAATAAAAACTTATCTCGGAAATGCACTTGATTTAAATATGCTGGAGGATAATACCTATGATGTTACGCTCCTGCTTGGTCCGATGTATCATTTATATTCAGAGGAAGATAAGATAACCGCACTGAAAGAAGCGGTTAGAATCACAAAACCGGGCGGTCATATTTTGGTTGCCTATTGTATGAACGAAGCGACGGTAATTCAGTATGTTTTCGGATGTAATCAGCTGAAATCGGTAATGGATTTGAATATGATTACCGACGACTGGAAATGTATCAGCGAGCCGAAAGACCTGTTTGAAATGGTGCGCATTGAGGATATAGAAAGATTAAATGCAACCGTACCTGTTGAGCGAATCAAGCTCGTTGCAACTGACGGCGCAAGCCGATATATTCGTGATTATCTCGAAGAGTTTGACAATGAAACCTTTGCAAAATGGCTGTCCTATCACTTTGCAACCTGCGAACGGCAGGATTTAATAGGAGCAACCAATCACAGTTTGGATATTTTGAAAAAAGTGTAGCCGTTTGGTGATTCTCAATATGGATATTTTTATATTGTGTGAAAAAATAAAATTACAGTCCAAAATTAAATCTTGCGTAATTGAATTTGCAAATGATTTTGATTTTTCAACAGTAGCTAATCAATTAAGAAATTTTCAGTATTACGAAAAGATGTCCGAAGCACTGACAGAGCTTCAAACAATACTCGGCGAGGACACAGATAATATTAAAATTCTTGCCTGTATGCTGAAAGCGTCAGCTGATGTGTACGAGATTTACAAAGACAAGGGTATCAGCGACAAGATTTATTTTGACACAATGAAATGCTATACTCGCTTTATTGACGAAACCTATAAAATGACAGGCAAGCTGTATTTTGATCGCTATTGGTGGACATCTCGTCAGGCAGGCTGTCACCTGTTCAGAATTGGTGAGTTAGAATATGAAATGAAACACTTTGGCGGAAATATCGTTATAGGTATTCATATTCCATCAGACGTTGATTTCTCGCCTTCTGCTATTGATAATTCTTTAGCCAGTGCAAAACAGTTTTTCTCTACATATTATCCTGAACTGTCAAAAACTGAATACCGTTGCCACTCTTGGCTTTTGGATAGGCAACTCAAAGAAATGCTAAACGGTAACTCCAATATACTGAGTTTCCAAAGCCGATTTGAGATATTCAACGAAGGCGAAATTGGTACAGATTTTATCGAATGGCTGTATAATACAAAATCAACTGATTATGCTATGCTTCCCGAAAATACATCTTTGCAAAAGAATGTGAAGAAACATCTTCTTTCGGGCGGAGTAATTAGAAATGCTTATGGGAGATTAAAATGAACATTTACATTGCCAGACACGGTGAAACAGAATGGAACAAGAATAATCGGGTTTGCGGAAGAACAGATATTGACTTAACCGAAAACGGAAAAGACCAAGCCGAAATTCTTGCCGAAAAATTGGCGACAGAAAGTATAGATTTGATAATCAGTTCTCCGTTAAAGAGAGCGACACAAACAAGTAAAATCATTTCTGAAATTTGTAATGCGCCTGTTGTGAATGATAATCGTCTAATTGAGCAGGATTATGGAATCTATGAAGGTGTAGACCGACAGAATTCTGATTTCCTCACAAACAAACGTAACTTTGCATATCGATATCCGAATGGAGAATCTATGTTGCAGGTTGCTGCAAGGGTGTACCCGATGATTGAAGAATTAAAAGAAAAATATGAAGATAAAAACATTTTACTACTGTGTCACGGCGGCGTATGCAGAGTATTAAAAACATATTTTCAGGATATGACAAACGAAGAATTCTTCAAATATGTTCTTCTAAATGCTGAATTTGAAAAATTCATATTATAGAAGTATCTTGCCCCTAAAAAGTCGGATGAACAAAGATAAATTTTGATATGATATTATTAAAAGGTAAAAATATGGAAAACATAAATGAAGTATATGAATTTTACAATAACGGCGCTGAGATTGACCGCCTTGAGCGCGGATTAGGTATTGTTGAGTTTTATCGATCAAAAGAGATTATTTCTCAGTACATAACCGAAAAAAGCACTATCTATGATATTGGCGGCGGTATCGGTAAATACTCCGAATGGCTTGCGGAACAGGGACACGGTGTAACGCTGATTGAGCTTGCACCTACGGCGGTTGATTACGCTAAGAAGAATATGAAAACGCCCTACACAGCAGAGATTGGTGACGCAAGAGAAATCAAGAAGCCGGATAATAGCGCAGATGTGGTTTTGCTGATGGGACCGCTATACCATATACAGAATAAGTCAGACCGTATAAAAGCGTTGAATGAAGCTCACCGTGTTTTGAAAAAAGGTGGATTGCTGATAGCGGCAGGCATTTCCAAATTCAGCTCTACTACTTGGGCGCTTTCTGTTTACGGAAACGGCTGTGACTTTATCGACGATGATATTTATTTGAATATGCTTAAACACGAGCTTGCCACAGGCGAACACAATCGCCCAGAGGAATATCCGTTTATTATCGCTAACGCCTATTTTCATACGATAGACGAATTGAGAAACGAAGTTCAAAACAGCGGATTTGAGGTCGTGAATCATCACGCTGTAGAGGGTTGTGTTTGGATCACACCAAAGCTCGATGAAAAATGGCAGGATGTAGGTAGCAGAAACAGGTTACTTGAAATTATCCACGCTACCGAACACGAAGAAACGCTGATGGGATTAAGCCCTCATTTCTTGGTGGCGGGAAGAAAGAATTGATTGCATTGGCAAAACATATAATCGTATTTATATCGACCACAAAAAGTCGGGTAGCAAAAGAAAAATCCTGATATCATATTATCAGGAGGTAAATATTATGGATGCTATAAAACAGCTTACCAACGCTATCGCATTTATTGAGAGCAATCTGAGTGGTGAAATTGATACAAATAAAATTGCCAAAATTGCCATTTGTCCCTATGATAAATTCAAACGTTTTTTCAGCTATATGACGAATATGTCAGTTAGCGAGTATATCCGTAAACGCAGACTAACGCTTGCTGCGTATGAGTTGTTGAAGGGGCAGGAAAAGATCATTGACCTTGCTGTTAAATACGGATATAGCAGCGCCGATTCTTTTACAAGAGCGTTTGCAAAACAGCATGGCGTATTGCCTACAGAAGTAAGTGAAGATACCCCATTAAATGTATATCCGCCTGTTTCTTTTTATGTAGCAATTAAAGGTGCGAGTGAGCTAAAATTTAGAATCGTAAATATAGATTCAATCAAGCTGAGAGGTATATCTAAGGAGTTTACCGGAACTGCGGCTGACCGTTTCGAGCAAGAACATATTATGTGGTCAAATCAGCACGATGATGTTCAGAATCAAGTTTGCAAAACAGTTAAAGGTATTTGGTATGGCATTTGGGATAAAGGCACTTATTCCATAGCGAAGCAAGCAGATGAAGTATCTGATAATCCTTACCTAACCGGCATTACAATCCCATCTGGCAAATACGCCGTGTTCTCAACCGATTTTGGCGGCTTCGCAGGCGATGTTCTTCCCAAACTCCGAGAGCAGATATTTGATTGTTGGCTACCGGATTCGGGATATGTTCAAATTGATGATTATGAGGTTGAGGTTTATTACCTTTATCCTAAAACCGAAAAGTATAAGCGACACTATGAAATATGGTTTCCAATCGAATGATTTATGCAATACCGTTCTGAGAAAATCAGGACGGTATTTTTTGTTTGCGGAATTATATTGAAATGTTCACAAAATTGTATGCGAAATTTTATGATACTTCGACAAATATTGACTAATATTTTCTATATTCAAGTATATTCAAATGTAAGCTCAAAGATGCTAAAATATTATTGATACTATTAAAATAATTATAAAACCATAAAAGGAGTAGAATTTATGATAAACGCAGAATGGCTGCCCGTAATTAGTGAAGGGGTTAAATGGGTTAGAGATAAAATGGGACCATCCAAAAAGGAATTAAAACTGAGAATATCTGATTTAGAATCTCAAGTTAGTACGTTAGCTTATGGAAACAAAGAATTAATCGACAATATGCAGATAATAATAACTGCAATCTTAGAAAATCTTAAAGAAGATAATAAACTTGAGATTCATGCTGACAATATTATTCTCATTCAAGACAATTCTGGCGAAATATGTTTTAGTAGTATCACAGAGAAAAGAACTGAAAATCATTATTCACCAATATTTGATAGTATTGATGATGAAATTACTCGCAGTCGGTTATTACATCCAAGTGATAGGAGAGATTAATAAAATGATTCCTGAAAGATATCAAAACGAAATAGGTTTACACATTATTGGTAATATACTGAGAATAGATAATTATCCGTTAATTCTTGCCATCTTCGGAGAACCGGGAATGGGAAAAACTTTTCAATTGAGAGAGCATTTAAAATATCTTAATATAAGGGTTTTTTCTATAAATGCAGCAGATTTAGAAAATGAATATGCAGGCGTTCCTGCTAAACTATTACGCGAACAATACATAAATGCATCTGCAGAGATTTCAAATGGACAGCCCGCTGCAATAGTTATTGATGATATTGATACTACTGTTGGAGAATGGGAAAGAAATACAGGTACTGTTAATCATCAAGAAATAATTGCGTTTTTGATGCATTTAGCTGATAACCCTAACTTTATTGAGAATATCGGATATATAAATCGAGTGCCTACTTTTGTAACTGGTAATAACTATAACCTTATGTATGAGCCATTGAGAAGACCTGGACGTGCAAAACTATTTGAGTGGGAACCGACAGAAGATGAAAAAATAGATATAATTGTTTCCATTTTTAAAACAATAAATAGGGGGTTGGCCAAGAAGATTGTAAATAAGTTTCCTGATAAACCGATTTCCTATTTTTCTGAATTGTATGCAACATATTGTACTAAAAGCTTACTTAAATACGCTTCGAATGCGAGTATTAATTATTTGCTTCAAGATGAAAGATATAGGGATTCTTTATATAACCAGTATATAAATGCATTAGATGATATTGATTGGTATCGAGTCATATGTAAATAAAAAAGGAAGCAATTATGAGTAGCTACACAAAAACAAAAACTTATACTCAATCTTTTACTAAAACACGAATAAGTGTTTTGGATGATCATTTTGAGATGTTTTTGCGTTGTGCTAATATGAGCGACGCAGAAGTGGAAAGATTATTAAATGCTGTTGAAAAACATGAAATTGAAGCTGTTGGTGTTTATTTGCAAGAAGGAGAATATCGTATAGCGGAAGTTGAATTTAATGTTAATTGGGAAAAACATCAAACATTGCTTCAGCTAAATGGTGATTTATTTGATACTGACATAGGGGGCTGGAAAGATGGAGTTGCTCCAGAAGCATATATTCCTGTACAGCATCTAGTCAAAGCATCGAAAGCACTTGATTTACCTGTAAGATCATGGATTAGAGTATCTAGTGCTATAAGAAAAAATCCTACGAAGCATAAATCAGTATGCAATGAATTAGGATATTGTTTCGGCGGAGGAGTACCTCCATGGAAATCTAATCCAAATGAAAAAACAAGGAATATACAAGGCTTAGCAGAAGCTAATGTTGTAAGCCGTGAAATTAACATCTAAATGATTTTATTTAAGGTGTACATATGTTTAGTGAGATTCTATACACAATATTAACTACTACTATTTCATCATCAATTCTTTTGTTAATAAAATCCTTTTTTGATAAAAAGGAAAGTAAAGCAGAAGAAAAAGAAATTGAAAACAAATTAAAAACTGTTGAAGAAAGTATAGGTGTTGATGATGATATTGACATAATGAAACTTATGTTCAGCAATTTGAAAGAATTGCGTGAATACTATGTAATTAGCAAAAGACAAGCCAACAAAACATTTTCTGCATCCATATTTGTTTGTTTTTTGGGTGTAGTAATATATTCATTGGGAATAGTATTTACTTGTCTATTAAACCAAGATATTTCTCTTATTTCAATTATTTCAGGAACCACAGTTGAGATTATTTCTGCTCTATTCTTTTGGATGTATAGCAAATCAATGAGCCAGTTAAATATTTATCACAAAAGGCTAAGCGAAACAGAAAAATATTTAATCACAATTCAACTGGTTGAAAGAATTTCTAAAGAATCATTAGATTCTGAATTGCATTTTATCATTGAATCTATTTTAAAGAATAGCATTAATTAGCAAATCGCTTGCTGAAAAACGGCAAGCGATTTTAACTATTATTGTAATCAATTGAATTTGGTTGAAAAATGCTATATAATTATAATATAAGGATAGAAAGGACGGTAGAATTATGGCTGATTATAAGGATTTAGTACGGGTAAGATGTCTCAGTGGTCGTAGTGATACAAACTCTAAAGTAGATTTGCTTCAAGAAAAAGATACAGAGAACTTTTTTGTAAGGAAAACTATTTATGGTATTTCACAGCCATTATACCAAGCGATTTTTTCCAGAGAAGTAAGAGCTCTACAAGTGTTAAACTCATGTAATAATATTGTAAAAATAATTTCATTTGAGAATATGAAAGTCACTAAAACCGAAGAAAAAGTCGGTTGTATTTTTCTGGAGTATATTTTTGGTGATACCTTAAGTAACGTAAATGTTGAAGAATTATCTTCAAAAGATAAGTTTTCTATTATTAATCAAATACTAAACGCAATTGAATTTGCCCATTCAAACGGTATTGTTCACAGGGATATTAATCCCAGTAATATCATGCTCACTGATGATAATGTAGTAAAAATTATTGATTTTGGAATTTGCAAGATCAAGGGTATGCTCAATTCAGCAACAACTTTTCAGATGGCTACCAATCGTTATTCAGCACCTGAGGTTCACACTCACAGCGAGAATGCAACGGAACAGAGTGATTTATATTCTGTAGGTGCTATTATTTTCTATCTTTTTACAGGACAAACTCCTCCATTGCCAGAAGAGTTTAGTAATACCATTGACAAAGTTTCAGGAATTGATATTGAGCTTAAACCAATAATAAAAAAGCTTGTCAATTATAGTCCGACAGAAAGATATTCGGATATCTTTTCTGTTCGTTCGGATCTTAACAGACTATTAACAAGATTTTTATCAACAGACTACTATATCAACATAGTGATGGACTTTGAAAAGTTCCGTGTGCTTAAGAACAGGCATCTTATTCCTAGTGATGCACAGATATCGGAACTCAACAGCTATATCAAGCAGAATTACTACGAAGTACACGCATACAAAGACGACAAAAATAATTACAAGCTTTTAGGACTAAACTACATCTTAGTATGTATTTATGATAAAAGCATTAATATGTTCAAAGTTGTAGATATTACCAAGATTGTGCCTTACGAGCGAGAGCGTTTCAAAAATTTCTATTGTGCGATTAGCGCTTTTGTAAATGCTGTTAATCCAAGATTTGTTCATCGAACAAGGAATAACAGCAATCTGGAAATAAAAAATATAATTGATGATTATTACAACGAATATACTTCAAAAAGAAATATTGATGCTGAATACAATAGTAAGTATGGAACATGGAGAGAACTTTTAGAACTCACTCAAAAAAGCATAAATGATAATATTGTGAGATTAAAATATGACTCATATAGTGAAAAGAATGGCATCCTCTCTTTTATACTGAGTTCAAAAGTTTTCCTGCCGGAAAAAGACTTTGATAAAGAACAAACTTTTGTATTTGAAAAGAAAATAAATCGTCAAACTAAACCAATAATGATAGGCTACTACGAAAGTGATGCATATGTAAATGATCATGTTGTGTTAAGAATTCGCAGAGAACAGTACATGGAAAAGCTTCCGAAAGCAGGGGCTATCTGTTTAGATTATAGGAAAGAGTTAATGAATGTTCAAAGACAATTGGATGCGATTTACAAGTTGGAAAAAGAAGATTATTACTGTGCGTTCCCCCTCAAAGAAATAATCACAGGAGTAGAAGCTCCTTCTTCAATCGAGTTAAGTAGAGAAATAAAATACTTTAATGAACAACTTGATGTATCTCAAAGAGCAGCTGTAAGGAAAGCGCTTAATTCGAATTCTTTATGTATAATTCAAGGACCTCCGGGAACAGGAAAAACAAATGTCGTAATAGAGATTATACGTCAAATTCTTAAAGCAAATAAAAGAAATACTGATATTCCTGAAAAGAAAGTGCTGTTGGTATCTCAATCGCATCCTGCAGTGGATAAAATGTTGGAAGATCTTAATGAACAAACAAATGGAACCCCCAGCTTAATTAGAATTGGACGAGATGAAAAACTAAATCAACAAATACTTGAGAAATATGGAATTAATCATGTAAAAGAAAGGTGGATATCTGATATCAGAAGTAAATGTCGCCAATACTCCTTACCTATTCTTGCTCAGTTGGGAATAAGTGAAAATGAGTTTGAGACATATTATAAGCAAATTGAAGAGCAGCGTATTGACGGCGTGAAAAAAGAAGAAATTAATCATTCCATTATTGAAAGTACCATTGCAAAAACATCATCGCCTACAAAAGAAAAAATGAGAAAAATATTAGAGATTCAATCTCTTTGGAAAAACCAGATTTCTCAATGCGACGAGATGGAATTGTATTTAATAAAAAGTACAACTATCATCGCAGGCACTTGTACTGGCTTTATTTCAAATAGAATAATTCGTGATGTATATTATGATTATCTAATTATAGACGAAGCAGCAAAAGCAACTTTTCCTGAATTGGCTGTATCATTTAATAAAGCAGGGAAAATAATTCTAGTAGGTGATCACAAGCAGTTACCTCCGGTATTAGATACAGATATAATAAGGCAAAATAAAGATAAACTCAATACCCAGAATCTTTATGAGGGCCTTTTTGAAAAGCTGTACGAAATGTTTCCTAAAGAAAGTAAGCACAGGCTAACTATTCAATATAGGATGCACCCGACAATAGGCTCCTTGATTAGCCAGATATTCTATGAAAACGAGATTCAAAATGGAATCCCAAAAGAAAAAAGAATAATTGGTATTGAAAAATATGATAATATCGCCATTGAATGGATCAGCACATCTTCAAAGCCTGAAAATCAGCGTAAAGAAACAAGAGTAGGACGGTATCCTGAATACACATTTAAGAATAATTTAGAAATCAACTTGATTAAGAATAAATTGATTGAATTGGATACGTTATCTTCTGGAAAGATACAAGTTGCAGTTATTACTGCTTATAGTGCACAAAAATATGCTTTAAGCAATATGATTAAACAACATAAGTTTAATCATATTGTTGTGGAAGTTGATACTGTAGATGCTTTTCAAGGAAGTCAAAAGGAAATAATAATATACTCTACCGTAAGAAGCAACAAAAAAACTACTATTGGATTTTTAAAATCTGAAGCCAGACTGAATGTAGCTTTTTCCCGAGCTAAATCTTTGTTGATTATTGTGGGAGATCATATGTTTTTAAATAATCGTAAAATAGGAAACAATAGATTCCCCGAAATAATCGATTATATCAACAAAACAGATGACTGTATCATTACGGAGGTGTAATTTAAGATGTCAAAACTAATCAAAACCATATTATCAAAATGTCCGCCGGAAATGCCTGACTTCATTTGTATTAAATCCACAGACATTTTCTTTCCTTATATGGAAATAGGAATAGATTGTTTAGTTAGAGATATATCTGAACTCAGTTTAGTGTTTGAGGTCGTTTTAAGCCTAACTGAAATGAACGTGTGCGATATCAATGATATTTGTAGTATTTTGGGGTTGTCATTTGATATCGTAAAAGAGGTCGTTGTTGACTTGGTTTCATTAGATTATGTTACTGCATCTGAAGCGAGTATTCGAATTACCGAAAAAGGTAAACAGGCGTTAAAGTCAAAACAATCGATTCAGATAAAAAAATATAACTTGAATAATGTTGCTGTAGATTTGATTACTGGAAGAATATTTGATGTGGATTCTGTTTCATCTGAATCTGTATCTAAACAAAGTATTTGCCTTGAAGGAAATATCTCTATTGATTTAACCTATCTGGAAAGGAATATACAGGATATAAAGTCACTTTTCGAAGAACAGCAAAGATCACTTAATGAACAATATCGAAAATCAACAAAAGAGCTTTATCGAATGATTAGCATTCATCATCAGAAATTAAAGTATATAAAAAAGAAACTATATATATATAAATCGATTAACTCTGAGGATTTGCAATTTTATCTTGATAACGAAACTGAAGGCGCTTATCATGATGCTATGTATGAACAATTGAAAGGACAATTAGCTCCCAGCCTTGAACGCTTTTTTGAAAGCGATAGAGAATTCAAGAAGAAAGCAGGAAATTTCTCATTTGATTCCAAGAAATATAGCAAAATGGTAGAATTAAAAAGGGTGTTAAGTTCTCAAACAGAATCAACTCTTGTTTTAGATGCCGACTTTTTTTGTGGAAAGCGGTATTCCTTTTTCGATAATGAGTACTTGTATTATTTTGAAAACGACAAAGAGATTAATTATAAACAACTAATCATCTATTCAAATAGAATTAACAGTATATTAAACCGATCTATTTATGAGGAAATAAAGCGTATATCAGAAAACAAACCTGTTTTTATTATTTATGATAAAAATGAGTATAATGCAGAAGGTTCTATTGATTATTTTATTCCAAAAGACAAGAGAAAGAATATTCATATCATTGAATCTTCCGATATTAGTCAATCTATCATCTGCTTTAGCGACAGCCTTATGATTGATTTAGAAGAGTACACATTGTCAACGCTTAATGGAATTATAAGCTTTAAAATACCTACAATCAGTTTTGATTCAAAAGAAATATCTAATCTGATTTCTACATTAAAAAGAAAAACAGATTTTCAAAAATACTTATCACATGATAATAAGCGCTCAACAACAAAGCCAGATAAAGTGAACTATAGACAATACTATAAAAATGAAGGACGAAGGTGATTCGCTTCACCTTCGTCGCCTTGGTGTCCTTTAGGGCGTGAAAGACAACCCCCAGTTCAACTGGGGGCAAATAAAAAACTTTAGTAAAATAAAACCTCCGAGTATAATGGTAAGTGTTTGACAGACGCATTACCAAAGAAATACAAGGAGGTTTCACACGAAGTGAAAAAAGATATAAGAAACGAAATAAAAAGTTTAGCCCATTCAAAATATAGATGTCAGTATCATATAGTCTTTGCGCCAAAATACAGACGAAAAGAAATATATGGAACGTTGCGAAAAGATATAGTAGAGATAATAAGGAAATTGTGTGAGCAAAAGAATGTGGAAATAATAGAAGCAGAAGCATGCAAAGACCACATACATATGCTGGTGAGTATCCCGCCGCATCTAAGTGTATCACAATTTATGGGTTATCTCAAGGGAAAAAGTAGCCTAATGATATTCGACAGGCACGCGAATCTGAAATACAAGTATGGTTCAAGGCACTTCTGGGCAAGAGGATATTATGTCGATACAGTAGGACGAAACAAAAAGGTGATAGCCGAATACACAAGGAATCAGTTAGAGGAAGATTACGCAACGGATCAACTATCGCTAAAAGAATTTACAGACCCGTTTACGGGTAGCAAGAATAAGTAAGCAAAAAATAAACAGCCGCACGTGAGCGGCTGCTTGAAATGGTAATGCGATGTCAAACATTCGATACCCCCGGCTGCAGGGGGTAAGCCTGTAATAACCCCTTATAGGGGTGGTGCAAACCACCAGTTTACTGGTGGTTTTGATTTCTTATACATAAATCAAATCTTTGTAAACTATTTCCGCTGCGCGGTTGCGGATATTATTCATATGCCTAACCCATAGCATTAGATCTTCAGATTTTAGATGTTCGGTAATCTCTTCTTGTTTAGCAAGCTGTTGAACAATTCTATCATACATTTCCGTTGCTTCTCTATCGATATCGGCAAGATAGGCAGTCAGTTTACAACTAGTAAGCAGGTTGAAATAGCGGATTTTATGGTGCTGCTTGATGTATCGTTCGTGTCGTTTGCCCCAAATACCAATTTTGACCTTTGGCTGTTCGGGTAATTTAAAATTAGGTAAGAGATAGTCGCCTTGTTGTGTGTAAGTGATTTCGTTTTTCATTTTATAAAACCTCCGTAAGTTTAGATTATATCCTGCAAATCAAACTATCCGACTGTTTTACAAAAGCCAAAGAGAGGCAACTTCCTTACGAAGTGCCTCCCTTAGGGGTGCTTTTTTAGTTATAATAAGTAATAAATTGAAAGTTGAAAATTGAAAATTTCGATCGGGGTCGCGGCGGCGACTCCGCTACTCGGGAAGATAGGTTTGCTTGTTATAAACCTTTTATTCCCGACTGCATTAATACGGTGCTGATTATGCGATTTTGTTGTCGAGGTCGCGGGGGCACCCCGCCGCACCGTCGCAACGGTCGGGCGGACACACAGGTCCGCCCCTACGGTGTTGATTATGCGTAGCTGCGACCGACCGAATTAATACGGTGTTGAAAAGTCGCTTTAGCTGTCGGGGTCGCGGCGGCGACTCCGCTACTCGGGAAGATAGGTTTGCTTGTTATAAACCTTTCATTCCCGACCAATATAATACGGTGTGAAACTTATTATTTTGGAAATATTGTTTCTTTTATTATTACTTTCCCTTAACCTTGTAGGGGCGGACCTGTGTGTCCGCCCGCAAGATTACCGCAAATGTAATTGTAAAAACTGATTATGCTTTTTTCGCTGCCGCGACCAACCAATTTAATACGGTGCTGAAAAGTCGCTTTAGCTGTCGGGACACCGACAACATCTACCACACCGACGTATCTCCCCGAGAAGACTGCGGGGGCACCCCGCCGATACGGGAGTCTATTAAAATTTTTTTGTTTTCCGCGTTCGGAATAATGAAATTATTGAGAGAGTAGTCCCAGAGCTTTTCAGAGCCTTCCGGGGTAACGGCGTTCCGCTTGAGAATCTGCGAGAGCCTGATTTTGTTTTCCTCCCAAACCTTTCCGCCTGTGGAATTGTTGAGCATAGAAGGCTGGATGTTGTCCATAGCGTGCGCGAATTTTGCCTCGGGCGTTTCCTCAGCCTCAAATTCTTCCCACAGCTCCCTAAGCTTTTTTGCCTGATCCTGCGGAAGAATACCGAAAATCCTGTCGGCGGCTTTCAGCTCGCGCTCGCGGCGGCTCTGATTTCCGCTTTCGTCATAGGCGTAGGTGTCGCCCGCGTCAATCTCGACCAAATCGTGAATCAGAAGCATTGATACCGTGTGAAGAACGTCAATCGGCTCGTTCGCGTACTCGCTGAGCAGCACGCACATCAGCGCGGCGTGCCACGCGTGCTCGGCGTCGTTTTCGAGGGTTTGTCCGTCGGAAAGGAGCGTGCGGCGTAATATTTTCTTTTCTTTGTCCGCTTCAAGACAAAATTCAAACTGCCTGTCAAGGCGTGATTTTTCCGCGCTCATCTTTTGAATTCCAGATTGATGCCGCTTTTATCGGTCTTAAACACAGTGAGCTTTATTCCTGCCGAGGTGAGCATTTTTTTAGAAGCGATAGTGGCGGGTGAGTCGGCGTATTTGTCATAGAGGTAGACTATCTCGGAAATTCCCGACTGAATAATCGCCTTGGCGCACTCGTTGCACGGGAACAGGTCAACGTAAAGCCGCGCGCCGTTGAGATTTTTGCCTTTGGCGTTCAAAATCGCGTTAAGCTCGGCGTGAACGACATAGTTGTATTTGGTGTCGTTGCCCTCGCGCTCCCACGGATAAATATCGTCCGAGCAGCCGTAGGGGAAGCCGTTGTAGCCTGTTGACAAAATAATGTTGTTGCTGTCGACAATGCACGCGCCGACCTGGGTGTTGGGGTCCTTGCTGCGCTTTGCGGCGAGCAGGGCGACGCCCATAAAGTATTCGTCCCATGAGATATAGTCGGTTCTTTTCATAAGTTGTCACCTCAAAATCTGTTTTGAATAAGCTGTTTACGGGTTGAGCGCTTTTTATATTCAGTAAAACCAAATTCAGTATAGCATAATATGCTTTTTTTTGAAAGTATTTTACGGTATATTTGATAAAAAATTTTATTATATATTGATTTTTATTCTTAAAAGGTGTATTATGACGTAAAGTGATTGCGGGAGATTGGCGTTGGAAAAAATCTCCCGTATATATTTGATTTTGAGGGGTAAATATGAAGATAATTATTGTCGGCTGCGGCAAGGTCGGAACCTCAATAGCTAACGAGCTGAACGCCGAGGGACACCAGATAAGGCTTATTGATATTAACAGAGCCGCGGTTACAAGGCTATCGGAATCCATTGACGCAATGGGAATTGAGGGTAACGGTGCGACCTACGAAACGCTCAGCGAGGCGGAGGTTTCGTCCGCGGATTTGGTAATTGCCGCTACGGCAAGGGACGAGGTCAACCTGTATGCCTGCCTGATGGCAAAGAATTCGGGAGCGAAAAACACTATTGCGAGGGTTCGCAACCCCGAGTACACAAACGACCTTTTCAGAGTTAAGGACGCGATGGGACTTTCGATGTCAATTAACCCCGAGCTTACTGCCGCGATGGAGATAAGCAGGCTTCTGAGATATTCGGGAGCGCTTGAAATCGACAGCTTTTCAAAGGGAGCCGCCGAGCTTATCAAGGTTATTGTTCCCAAGAACTCGATTGTTGTCGGAAAGGAAATCAGCAAAATTGACATCCTGAAGGGCAAGGTAAGAGTTTGTACGGTTGAACGAGGCAGCGAGGTGTTTATTCCGAACGGCGACTTTGTGATTGAGGAAGGCGACAGGGTTTCTGTCGTTGCAAAGCCCGAGGTAGCCGCTAAGTTCTTCAAAAAGGCTAACTTTACAATCGGAAGAAGCCGCAACGTAATTATCCTCGGCGGAGGAAGAATCTCTTTTTACCTTGCGCAGAAGCTCCTTAAAACAGGAGCCGACGTCAAGATTATCGAGCGCAATCCGCAGCGCTGCGAGGAGCTTGCGGACGCTCTTCACGACGCCGTTATTATTAACGGAGACTGTATGGATCAGGACTTGCTTTTGAGCGAGGGAATCGAAAGCGCCGACGGCGTTGCCGCGCTGATGGATTACGACGAGGAAAATATTTTGATTTCGCTTTACATCAGGGGCGTGTCCAACGCAAAGGTTATCACGAAAATCAACAACGATTCGTTTGACAATATAATAGACAAGCTTGACATTGAAACTGTAATTAACCCTAAGAACATCACCGGCGAATACATCGCGCGGTACATCAGGGCGATGCAGAACTCTATGGGCAGCAACGTCGAGTCGCTGTACAGGCTCAACGAGGGCAGGGTAGAGGCGCTTGAATTCAGGGCGAAAAGCTCGACAAGGGTTGCCGGTATTCCGCTTTCTCAGATGAACCTAAAGGATGATTTGCAGGTAATCTGCATCAGCCGCAAGGGAAAGGTAATTCTTCCGACGGGCTCCGACTGCATTTTGCCCGACGACAGGGTGGTTGTAATTACAAAGCACAAGGGTCTCAGCGACCTTGACGATATTATGGACAGGCGTTGATTTTTTTCTATGAATAAAAGGATTATTGTTTATATCCTCGGCTGGGTTTTGATTGTTGAGGGCTTGGCTATGCAGGTTTGTACGGTTACGTCCTTTATCTACCGCGAGCACGAGGGAATGTACTTTTTGCTTACGGGCGTAATCAGCGCCGCGATAGGCGTTGCCTGCGTAACGTTCAAAAAAAGAAAAAATATGGTCTTGTACCAAAAAGCGGGATTCGCGGCAACAGCGCTGAGCTGGATTGTGCTGTCGCTTGTGGGCTGCCTTCCGTTCTGGCTCAGCAAAGAGATTCCGCGGTTTACCGACGCTCTGTTTGAGACGGTTTCGGGTTTTACCACCACGGGAGCAAGTATTCTGACGGATGTTGAAAGCCTGAGCCACGGTATGCTGATGTGGCGAAGCCTGATGAACTGGCTGGGCGGAATGGGCGTTATCGTCTTTTTGCTCGCGCTGATTCCAAAGCTCGGCGGTCAGCAGAACATCTACCTGATGAAGGCGGAAAGCCCCGGCCCGATTATCGGCAAGGCGGTGCCGCACATGCGTACCTACGCCGCGCTGCTGTACGGAATTTACTTTGGACTTACCGCGCTGGAGTGCGCGCTTTTGCTCTTTGGCGGAATGGGATTTTTTGACGCCGTAAACACCAGCTTCGCTACCGCGGGTACAGGCGGCTTCGGTATTCACAACGCCAATATCGCCGCGTATCAATCCTACTATTTGCAGACGGTAATCGCGGTGTTTATGATGCTTTTCGGCATCAACTTTTCGTTCTACATCCTGCTTATCGCGCGAAAGTTCAAGCAGGCGTTAAAGATAGAGGAGCTTTGGTTTTATCTGGGAATCATCGCGGTTTCTACTGTGATAATCGGCTTTACAATCATTCCGAGGTACCACAACGCTCACGAGGCGTTCCACCACAGCTTCTTCTATGTTTCTTCAATCATAACCACAACAGGCTTCGGAATAGGAGATATAAACGGCTGGCCGATGCTCGCCAAGGCGATTATTTTGGTAATCACCTTTACGGGAGCGATGGCGGGCAGCACCGGCGGCGGATTCAAAATCTCGCGAATGGTTCTGCTTGCCAAGGAGGCGAGAAAAGAGCTCAAGCTTTTGGTTCATCCGCGAAATGTCCGCGCCGTAAAAATGGACGGCAAGGCGGTTGACCACAACGTTATGAGAACCACCTCGGTTTTCCTTGTGTGTTATCTGGGCATTTTTGTGATGAGCTTTTTGCTGGTTTCGATAGACGGCAAGGACTTTTTGACAAGCTTTACCTCTGTCGCCGCGACGCTCAACAACACAGGTCCGGGTATGTCGCTTGTCGGTCCGGTGGGCAACTATTCGATGTTCAGTAACCTTTCAAAGTACGTTATGATGTTCGATATGCTCGCGGGCAGACTCGAGATTTTCCCGCTTTTGATTCTGTTTATGCCGTCAATTTGGAAAAAATCATAAAACGCGCCTTTTATTACGGCGAAAAAATCGGGGCGCCCGTGCGTCCCGTTATTTTTTGAGTATGAAAAAGATTAAAACTTTTCTGTTGACAATTTTAATTGCTTTAATTCCGCTTTTGTGCGCGTGCGGCGCTCAAAACAGCAGGTTGAGCGAGAGCGTATTCGCTATGGACACCTATATGCAGCTTGATATTTACGGCGAGCAGTCCGCGCTTGACAGTGTAAAGGCGGAGCTTTTGAGGCTGGATTCCCTGCTTTCAACAACCGAGCCCCAAAGCGATATTTACCGCCTTAACCAAAATCATTCGGCGGAGGTTGACGAAAGCACCGCCGAGCTGATTAAAAAATCGCTTGAATACTGCGCCGATACCGACGGAAGTCTTGACATCACGGTTTATCCGCTCGCGGAAAAGTGGGGCTTTATTGATAAAAATTACACGATTCCAAAGCAGAGCGAGCTTGACAGCCTGCTTAAAAACGTCAGTTACAAAAGGGTGGAGACGGACGGAACAAAAATTACCGTTCCCGACGGCTTTAAACTTGACTTGGGCGCGACCGCAAAGGGCTACGCTGCCGACAGGGCGAAGGCTCTGCTTGAGGAAAGCGGCGTTAAATCCGCGATTCTTAACCTCGGCGGAACGGTGCTCGCCTACGGAGAAAAGCCGGACGGAGAGAGCTGGCGCGTGGGAATAACGAACCCGGAAAGCACGGACGGGTATATGGGCGTAATCGAATGCAGGGACAAAATTGTCGTCACCTCGGGCAGCTACGAGCGGTACTTTGTCGGTGACGACGGAAAAAGATACTGCCATATTATCAATCCGCGAACAGGCTTGCCCGCTGATAACGGCACGGTTTCCGTCACGGTTGTGTCGGACGACGGCACAAAAAACGACGCGCTGTCTACCGCGCTGTTTGTTATGGGGGCGCAAAAGGCTGCGGAATACTGCAGGGCTAACGACGGCTTTGACTGCGTAATCCTTACGGAGGATAAAACGGCTTACGTCACCGAAGGCTTGGCGGATTCGTTCTCGCTGACCGGCGACGGAGAATATGAGAAGGTAATAATTTAGTATTATTTAAAATTCCCAGTCGGGGATGTATTCCTCGTCCGCGGACGATAAATCTTGGGTAAAGCCGTCAAGCTCGAGCTCATACAAAACGCGCTTTACCTTTTCGTACTCGCGCTTTGTGATTTTCCTGCCGAGCTTGGGGTCGTTTTTGACCTCTCCCCACGGAACATACTGGCACATCAGGCTTACCAAAATTTTGCTGCCAAAGCTTCGCTTCAGGATTTCCAGCGCGTCTATGCTGTTCTTTGTGTGCGCCGGAAGTATAAGCTGCCGAACAATAACGCCCTTTTGCATTATTCCGTCATCATCGAGCCTCGGTTCGCCGACCTGGAACAGCATTTCCTTAATCGCCGCGAGGGCTGTGTTGACGTAATTCGGCGCGGAGGAAAGCTTTTGGGCGAGCCTGTCGTCGCTGTACTTGAAATCGGGCAGATAAATGTCGACCAGACCGTCAAGTATGCTCAGGGTTTCGGGCGAGGTGTAGCCGCTGCAATTATACACAACCGGCACCCTCGGGGTGTAAAGCTCCAAACTTTCGGCGACCGCCGGAACAAAGTGATCCGCCGTGACAAGGTTGATGTTGTGAACTCCCGCTTCCTCGAGCATTTTGTAGCAGTCCGCAAGCTGCTGCGGCGTGAGCGTAACTCCATTTTTCAGAGCGGAAATCTCATAATTTTGACAGAATTTGCAGCGCATGGTACAGCCCGAGAAAAACACGGCTCCGCTGCCGTTTGTTCCGCTGATGCACGGCTCCTCTCCGTAGTGAGGCGCTACCCTCGCCACGACAGGCGCGGTTCCCATACCGCAAAAGCCGCTCCCTGTGTTTTCGGTTCTTACCGCCGAGCATTTGCGCGGACAAAGATTACAAATCATATTATCACCGATAATATTCTACCATACTTCGGCGGCATAATAAAGCTAAATATCAAAAAATGTCAGATAATCCTCAATAATGTCGTCAAGCGCCCGCGGCTCGACGTTCATCTCGTTTAACAGCTCCACGAGCTTTTCAAGGTTGCGCTTGTCGCTGCCCATATCTGGGATTAGCCTCACTCTTTCTCCGCGCTTCAAGACCTCTATTCCGTATGAGCTTTGCAAATTATTGTTCTCCGAAATCAGCCTGTACTCCAAATAATTGCACTTCCTGTGAAAAAATGTCACATAAATTTTATCATATACCTTCCCTGATGTCAATAAGAAAATGTTAAATTTTTTCAACTTTTGAAATCGAGAATTTTTGTACTTTATAGGAAATTCCTGCATTTTAATCCCGCCGTTACAGAAACGTTGCCGAGCATTCAAATTTTCCAAAGGCGGGAGAGAGTGCCCACCGGCATTTTTGTACTTTATAGGAAATTCCTGCGTTTTGATCTCGCCGTTACAGAAACGTTGCCGTGCGTTCATACTTTCCAAAGGCGGGAGAGAGTGCCCACCGGCATTTTTGTACTTTATAGGAAATTCCTGCATTTTGATCCCGCCGTTACAGAAACGTTGCCGAGCATTCAAATTTTCCAAAGGCGGGAGAGAGTGCCCACCGGCACTTTCGAAAAAATCTCCGCGTGTTAATCAATGTGAGAAAAACTATACATATTAACCAAAAACAACACTTAAAGTTTGGATTGCTCACTTTTGCTATATTTCTTTTATGGAAATATAACCTTGTGCGAATTTGATAAAATATAACTATCATACTGGGAGTTTTGTATGAAACTTTTGCTACATTCATTTTGAACAAATTTTAATGGATTTAGTAACATATAGGAGTGATGAAAAGTGAAACTCAAAAAAACTCTTTCGCTGATTTTGTCCGCAATGCTGGTAATCGGCTCCGCTTCGGTAGCGGTAAACGCCGCGACCGATGACGGCGAGGAACTGGGTTATTATAACCAGTCCACCTACGAAACCCAGGCATCCGCGGCTTACAGCGAGCAAAACCTGGGCGCTACCTACAGCCCCGCCTCGACCACCTTCAAAACCTGGTCTCCCGGCGCGACTGCCGTTAAGGTAAAGCTCTACAAAACCGGCTCAGACGCCGAGTCGGGTTCAGGCGTAATCGGCGAATACGCCATGACCAAAAACAGCACAACCGGCATTTGGTCGGTAACGCTCAGCGGCGACCACAAGAATCAATACTACACCTACCTTGTTACCGTTAACGGCAACACAAACGAAACTCAGGACGTTTACTCAAAGGCTACTGGCGTAAACGGTAAGCGTTCGATGATAGTTGACCTCGATTCCACAGACCCCGACGGCTGGGACAGCGACGAACACGTGCTCTTTGACAACGCTCAGGAGGCTGTTGTTTGGGAGGTTCACGTTCGCGACTTCTCTATTTCCGAGAATTCGGGCGTCAGCGAGGACAACAAGGGCGGATACCTTGCGTTTACCGAGGGCGGCACAAAGCTCAACGGCAGCGCTGACGGTGTATCCACCTGCGTTGACTACCTTGTTGAGCAGGGTATCAACTGCGTTCAGCTCCAGCCTGTTTATGACTTTGAGTCTGTTGACGAGGTTGCGGGCGCTTCTTCCACAAACCGTAACTGGGGCTATGACCCGATGAACTACAACGTTCCCGAGGGCTCCTATTCTTCAAACCCCTATGACGGAAACGTAAGAATCACGGAATTTAAGCAGATGATTCAGGCTCTGCATGACAGAGGCATTTCGGTAGTAATGGACGTTGTTTACAACCACACCTACACAACCGAGGGCTCCTGCCTGTCTAAGACGGTTCCCGGATACTACTACAGAATGACATCCTCAACCAACTACTCCAACGGCTCAGGCTGCGGCAACGAGACCGCTTCCGACAAGCTGATGTACAGAAAGTATATGGAGGATTCCGTATGCTACTGGGCTGAGGAATACCACATCGACGGCTTCCGCTTCGACCTGATGGCGCTGCATGATTACACCACAATGAACAAGATTCGTACTGACCTTGACGGACTTTATTCCGACAACTCCGGTAAGAAGATTCTTATGTACGGCGAGCCCTGGTCGGGCGGCACATCACAGTGCCCGAACCCCTCCACTCAGGCAAACGCTTCCAAGCTTAACTCAAGAGTCGGTATGTTCAACGACGGCTACCGCGACGCTATCAAGGGCGACACCGACGGCACAGGCAAGGGCTTTGTACAGGGCAACACCGAAGCTAACGCAAGCGCGGTTGTAGCTGGCGTAAAGGGTAAAAACTTCGCGGCTCAGGCTCCGTCACAGACAATCGCCTACGCCGACGCTCACGATAACCTTATCCTTTGGGATAAAATCCTGAAGAGTAACGGCTCGGCGAGCTACACGGTTGTCAAGGAGAGCACAACGGCAAAATGGCAGGCCCAGGTCAAAGAGGTAATGGGACTGCTGATGACTTCCCAGGGTATTCCGTTTATGACCGCGGGCTCGGAGTTCGCGCGAACCAAGAAGGGTAATTCAAACAGCTACAACGCAAACGACTCAATCAACCAAATCGACTGGAGCAGAGTTGAATCGTTCGCCGGTCTTGCAGCTTATTACAAGGGACTTCTCCAAATCCGCAAGAACTATTCTCCGCTCAAGGGCGCGAGCTTCTCAACCCCGACCTTCCCGTCAAGCTACGGCAATGTTGTAGCCTACACCTACTCAAACAGCAAGTCTAACGAGTGGGGCAAGATGTGCGTGCTGGTTAACGGCGGCACGGCGAGCTACACAATCTCCAACCTCGGCGCGAGCAGCTGGGTTGTTGTCGCGAACGGCACCTCGGCAGGTCTTAATAGCCTCGGCACAGTTAACGCGAGCAGCTATTCAATTCCCGCGAAGTCGGTTGCGATTCTTGTTGAAGCCTCAACCTTTAACAGACTCAACGTTACCGAAAACTTCGGCTCACTCACAATCAACCACGTTGACGACAAGGGCAACGTGCTCAAAACAAGCACTTCCACATACAGAGAGGGCAACACCTATCGCGCTATGCCCGACACAACACTGCTCTTTGACTACAACCTTATCGGCACAGAGGGCAGCACAACAGGTACTGTTGAAGCGGGCGGCAACTACACCGTTACCTTCAGATACAGCAGCGCGGGTATTGTTTCGGGTTACCTTAACGTAAGCTATGTTGACCAGAACGGTACCGCGATTAAGGATCCTACCAAGAAGAAGCTCAGACAGGGCGACAGCTACGATGTTGCTATCCCCACAATCCAGGGCTATCAGCTTGACACCGACAACTTCCCCGCGAAAATCAGCGGAACATTCAGCGGTGAGGATACAAATATTCAGTTCGTATTTAAGAAGTTTGATACCGATACAACTAAGGTTCACTTCTATAAGTCATACAGCAACTGGTCGGACGTAAGGCTTTACGCTTATCTCGACGACGGCACAAAGCCCAACGGCGAATGGGCTGCCGCTCCGCTTATGACCTCAGAGGGCAGCAACTGGTACGTTGGTACCGTTAAGGCTCCGGCGGCTTACGTAATGTTCCACCCGACCACCGCTCCCGCAAGCGGTACGGCTCAGGAGCCCGGTCAGGGCGAGCAGGGCTATTACGCGGCAGGCGAGGTTTGGATTCAGAACAAGACCGTAACCTTCTCGAGTAAAGTTGTTGTAAGCCACATTGACCTCAAGACAGGCGCTAAAATAGCCGACGACACAACAATCTCCAAGGCGCAGACTACAAGCGATGAAACCTACACAACCTCCGCGCTTTCGGGCAGAAGCGACGTAATTGTTCCCGGCAACGCTTCGGGCAGCTACGCTCCCGGTACAGTCAACGTAGTTTATCTGTACACAGGCGAAGACGATCCCGATCCTCAGCCCACAACCGAGCCTCAGCCTACAGATCCTCAGCCGACAACTGAGCCTCAGCCCACAGATCCTCAGCCGACAACCGAGCCCCAGCCCACCACAGAGCCTGAGCCTACAACTCCCGTAGGCAAGATTTTGGTCGGCGACGTTAACTTTGACGGCGTAATTTCTGTTTCGGACGCTACTATGATTCAGATGAAATCGGCGGAGATGATTGAATTTAGCGATACCGAAAATCTCGCGGGCGACTGCAACGGCGACGGACGTATTACCGTATTTGACGCTACGTTAATTCAGAAGTATGCCGCGGAGTTTGACGAGGATTTGTACCTAACAGGTACATACATCGGTACTGATCCCGAGCCGACTGTTGAGCCCACAACCGAGGAGCCGACAGACGACCCGCTTCCCGATGATGTTGTTACGCTTGACGCTTCATTCACCGAGTCGGCAGGCTATGCCGAATGGTACGCATGGACTTGGGATTCCGGCGACGGCGAATGGGTACAGGCTTCCGCTGAAAGCTATGACGCAGCGCACATTTACTTTGAGGGCTTAAAGGAACATGTTATATTCGTAAGAATGAACCCCAACGACACAACTATTCCTTCATGGGACGCTAAATGGAACCAGACAGGCGATTTGGATACAGAGTACGGCGCAACCTATCACATCACCGGATGGGGCACTGATTACGGAGCTGACCTTGAAGGCGAATGGGAATATTAATCTCCCTGACGGACGCTATATAACATTAATTAAATAACAGAACGGCCGAACGATTTTTCGTTCGGCTGTTTTTCTTTTTAAAAGGATTTAACGCGAAAACAATAAAATTTTTAAGATTTTTCGAAAAATTGCTCTTTAAAGGGCAATTTTTTTATTTTAAACACGTATAGGTGAAGGGAAGCTTTGGAAAAACCAAATCCCTTTACGGAGGTGGAATTTATTGAAAGCAAGTTAAAAGGAAAGGAAAAGGAGTTTTGCGTGTGCTTTGCCGAGACGGGTGACGCCGAGCTTTCGGCGAGGCTCGCGGGTTTTAGCAACAATCCCGCTTCAAAGGGAATGAAGCTGCTCGCGCGCGACGATATTCTCAACGAGATTGAGAGACTTATCGGCAAGCGGAAAAAAATCGCGAAGCTCCTTGCGTTCGCGGGCTATTGCCGCCTTGCGTTCGGCGATACCGCCGACGCGGTGTCCTTGCTTTTTGACAAAAATCCTGCCGACGCCGACCTGAGCGCTTTGGATTTGTTTATGATTTCCGAGATTAAAAAGCCTAAGGACGGCTCGGTGGAGATTAAGTTTTTCGACCGCTTAAAGGCGCTTGAAAAGCTCGAAAATCTGAGCGGAGAAAACACCGCAGACAATCTTTTTGACGCAATCGGCGGCGTCTGCGGCGGAAGTGGTCGGGATGATTGAAAAATTTTCAAGGAAACAGCGCACAGTGATGAGCTGGTGGCACGAGAACTCCCCGTACTCCAATCGCGACGCGATAATCTGCGACGGCGCGGTAAGAAGCGGAAAAACCTTTTGTATGTCGCTGTCGTTCATCATTTGGAGCTTTTACCGAAAAAGCGAAGCGGACTTTGCCCTCTGCGGAAAAACCATCAGCTCCCTGCGGAGAAATATGGTTACTCCGATTATTCCCCTTTTGAACTCCCTTGGCTTTGTATGTGAGGAAAAGCTCAGCCGCAACACTTTGATTGTGAGCTACGGCGGCGTGAAAAACAGGTTCTACCTGTTCGGCGGCAAGGACGAGTCATCCGCGGCGCTGATTCAGGGTATGACGCTTTCGGGCGTGCTGTTTGACGAGGTGGCGCTGATGCCGCGTTCGTTTGTTGAGCAGGCGTTGGCAAGGTGCTCGGTTTCGGGCTCGCGCTTTTGGTTCAACTGCAATCCCGAGCATCCCGAGCACTGGTTCTACCTTGAATGGATTAAAAAGGCAAAAAGCAAAAACGCCCTTCACCTGCACTTTACAATGGACGACAATCCCGCGCTGAGTGAGCGCGTAAAGCGCAGATATGAAAAGCTGTACTCGGGCGTGTTTTACGAAAGGTTCGTCAAGGGCAACTGGGTTGCCGTGTTCGGCGCGGTTTATCCCTTTATGAGCGATGAAAAAATGTATTGTGATGTGCCGTCGGGCGATTTTGAAGGCTACGCCGTGTCCTGCGACTACGGTACGGTCAACCCGACCTCAATGGGGCTCTGGGGCAGATTTGAGGGAGCTTGGTACAGAATTGACGAATACTATTTTGATTCGCGTCAGGAGGGCTTCCAAAAAACCGACGAGGAGCATTACCGCGCGTTGCAAAGGCTGACAGCCGGACGCAAGGTTGACGCGGTCGCGGTTGACCCTTCGGCGGCAAGCTTTATTGAGGTTATCAAACGGCACGGCGAGTACAGCGTTAAACCCGCGCAAAACAATGTTGTTAACGGAATACGGCGTGTTACTCAGGCGCTGAAGGACGGCAGCATAAGGATTTGTAACACCTGCGCGGCTTCAAAGCGCGAGTTCGCTTTGTATAAATGGGACAGCTCAAAGCGGGACGACGTTCCCGTAAAGCAAAACGACCACGCGATGGATGACATCAGGTATTTTGTTACAACGATTATGGACGGCGGCACAAAAACCCTTGCGTTTGCCGCCGAAAGATAGGAGGAAACCAGTGTTTGGAAGAAAAAAGCATAGCGCGGCGGGGTTCGGCGCGCAGACGGTTCCAAAGCCGAAAACAAGCGGAAATTATCTGAGCTTTATCGGCGACTGCTCGCTCGGCAAGGCGGAGAGGGATTTGTATTCGTCCCTGCGCGAGTCGGTTCCGATTATTGACGCGGCAATCGGCAAAATTGTGCGGCTTACCGGCTGCTTCAGCATAGTTACGGAGGACGGCAAGGCGCAGAAAACCGCCGACGATTTTGTGAAAAACGTGAGAGTGAACAGCACCGACATCGGACTGATGAGCTTTGTAAGCCGTTACCTTGACAGCCTGCTGACCTACGGCGAAGCTGTGGGAGAGATGATTCCCGACAGCTCGGGCAGAGAAATCGCGGCGCTTTACAACGCGTCGTTGGACGACGTGGAGCTGTCAATCGACAAAAATCCAATGGATATTATCGTCAGCAGCAGAAGAGACGGCGTGCCTGTTCCTGTGGATTACCCTCAGCTTGTTGTAGCGGGGCTGCTCGACCAGAAGCCCGGCAAGGCAAGGGGAACCTCGGTTTTGAGCGGTCTGCCGTTTGTCAGCTCGGTTTTGCTCAGAATTTTGGAATCGGTAAAAACCAACTGGGAGCGGGTCGGCGACGTCCGTTTCGCGGTTACGTACAACCCCGGGGATAACGGCGTTTTTACCGAGGAAAACGCGCGCCAAATTGCCGACGAGTGGAAAAAGGCGATGCGCGGCGACAGCGTTTGCGACTTTGTTTCGCTCGGCGACGTCAGCGTAAAGGTTATAGGAGCTGAAAACCGTATGCCCGACTGCGAGATTCCCGTCAGGGTGATATTGGAGCAGATTGTCGCAAAGCTCGGTATTCCGCCGTTTTTGCTCGGGCTTTCGTGGTCGAGCACAGAGCGTATGAGCGCTCAGCAGGCGGATATTCTAACGAGCGAGCTGGAGTATTACCGCGCGGCGGCAGAGCCCGCAATCAAAAAGATTGTCGGTACTCACCTAAGGCTTTCGGGCTACAACTGCGGCTTTGACGTTGTATGGGAAAGCATCAATCTGCAGGACGAGGTTGAGCTGTCACAGGCAAGGCTCAACAACGCCAACGCTATGCGGATTGAAAGAGAATCGGGTTTGGAGGAATTGAATGGATAATCGCAAAACCAAGTCCTCGGCGGCGGAAATCGGCGGAGACTCCCGCCGTCCTTCCGACGAGGAGCTAAAGCTGATTAACGGCTATACAAGACGCGAGTTTTCGGCTGACGAGGTGTATGTGTTCTCGGTCGTTTTGTGCGACAACGACGTTGACCGCGACGGCGAGCGCTTTACGGTGGAGGCGCTGTTTGAGCTTGAAAAGCTCTTTGTGGGCAAGACGGGAATTTTTGACCACAACCCCACCGCGAAGAACCAGACGGCAAGGATTTTTGCCTGCTCGGTAGAGAGCGTTCCCGGCAAAAAGACCGCCACGGGCGACGAATATTTTTGCCTGAAGGCGAGGGCGTATATACCAGTCAATGACGATAACGCGTCGGTTATATCCGCGATAGAAAGCGGAATTATCAAGGAAGTAAGCGTGGGCTGCGCGGTAAAGGGCGCGGTTTGCAGTATTTGCGGAGAGAGGTTTGACCTTTGTCCGCACAAAAAAGGCGAGGTCTACTCGGGCAAGCTTTGCTGCGCCGAGCTGACAGAGCCGTACGACGCTTACGAATGGAGCTTTGTCGCCGTTCCCGCCCAAAGACAGGCGGGCGTGACAAAGTCTTTGAACAGAAAGGAAGTTACAATGGAAGAAATCTTAAAAAGTCTTGAAAGCGCAAATGGCGTTACCCTCGGCGAGCGCGACTGCGAAAAGCTGAATGAGTACATCAATAACCTAAAGCTCAGCGCGAAGGACGGCGTTTATTACCGCGACAGCCTGACCTCGGAGGTTCTGAGGCTTTCGGCTTCGGCTGAGCCCGCAATTTCAAGAGAAACAATGGAGTGTATCGCGAAAACGCTGACGGTAGCCCAGCTTAACGAGCTTAAAAACGCTTTTGAAAAGAAGCTCGGCGAGAGCGTTTTGCCCAAGCCGCAGCTTTTCGGCGGACAAAACAAGCAGAACACAGACAACAGACAGTTCAGTATTTAATTTGGAGGTATAAGTATGAATGTAAATTTTAAGGGCTACGGAGAAAACGTAGTCACCTTTATCGCTGACAGCAGCATTACATCAGCGGGCGTTCCCGTAAAAATCAGCGACGAAGGAACAGTGGCAAAGTGCGGCGCCAACGACACCTTTTGCGGCGTTTGCGTAAATGTTCGCGGAGGCTACGCGGCGGTTCAGCTTTCGGGATATGTTGTGGTCACCACAACGGGTAAGCTGAACCTCGGCTACACTAAGGTCGCGGTTAACTCCGCAGGCAGGGTTTCCGCAAACGAAAACGGCAGAGAGGTGCTTGTTGTTAACTCAACATCCAACGAAGCCGGAATTATTCTTTAATCATCAGGAGGTAAAAATGGCTAATTACGAAAACATTACAATCGAAAAAGGTATGTACCAGACCAAGGGCGGTCTTTCCGGGGCGCTCGAAAAGCTCGACCCTTCGGAAAACTACGCAGGAACCTCGCTTGAGGGGCTCGACGCGTTTTCAAGACAGCTCAAGCGCTATAACATCAAGGTGAACGGCAGCTCAAGCGACTGCGTTGAAAAGTTCTTCCAAACCTCAAATTCGGCGGCGCTGTTCCCCGAATATGTAAGCCGCGCGGTAGCTCAGGGTATGGAAAGGGCAAATATCCTGCCTTACATTGTGGCTACCGTTACCGATATTGAGGGTATGGATTACAGGAGCATCGCCTCAACCCCCGCCGATGACGACAAGGAGTTAAAGATTGTCGGCGAGGGTGCGTACATTCCCCAGACGTCAGTCAAGACGCGCGAGAACCTTGTTAAGCTTCACAAGCGCGGAAGAATGCTTGTCGCTTCCTACGAGGCTCTGCGTTTTCAACGCCTTGACCTTTTCACCGTGACTCTTAACCAAATCGGCGCGTATATCGCGCGCTCTCAGCTCAAGGACGCGATTGACGTGCTGATCAACGGCGACGGCAACAACAACGCCGCGGAGAACGTGAGCACGGCGACCTCGGGCGCAATCACCTACGACGACCTTGTAAAGCTCTGGGCGAATATGGCTCCCTACGAGCTGAACACAGTCCTCGCGCCTACCGCCGAGATGCAGAAAATCCTCGCTCTGCCCCAGATGCAGGACGCGAACGCCGGTCTTGATTTTCAGGGCACTGGAAAAATGGTTACTCCCTTGGGCGCGTCGCTTCTTCACGCTCCCGAGATGCAGAGCGGAAAGATTATCGGTCTTGACAAAAACTGCGCGCTCGAGATGGTTCAGGCAGGCGGCGTAGTCACCGACTACGACAAGCTGATTGACCGCCAGCTCGAGAGAGCCGCGATTACCTGCACGGCAGGATTCTCTAAAATCTTTACGGAAGCCGCAAAGACGCTTTCTTAACGGGGTGATTGTTTGAACATTGCTAATGTTACGGCAAAGTTCGCGGCGTTTTCGGGGGTTGACGGCGACGAGCTGTTCAGGCAGAGCGCGCTGATTGACAGCGCGGTTAATTATATTGAGCGCCGCGCGAAAACCGAAAACCCAACAAGCGAGCAAACGGACAGGCTGGAGCTTTTGAGCGCGGCTTACGCATACAAGCTGTACGATTTCTGCAATGACGCTGACATCACTTCCTTTACCGCGGGCGACGTTTCAATTTCGTCGCCCGGCGGCGGCAAGGGCGGAGGCGAAAAGCTTTGGCAGGAGATGCTCAGGGCAAACGCCGATTTGATAAGCGGCGACGAATTTATTTTCGGCAGGATGTGAGCAAGTGAGATTGATTGACTCTGTCGCTGTCGCGGTTCAAAAATACGGCGACAGCATAAAAATTATTAACGGAGAGCTTGTTACCCTTACGCGGGCGTTTATTGAACCGCTGAGGTACAAAAACAAAATTTACATCGGCGGAAGAAAGCATACGCTCGGTAATTATAATAATGAAAAGTACCTCTGCATTGCCAAGCCCTCGGACAAGCTGGTTGAGGACGAAAGTGTAATAGAATGCGGCGATGATAAATATATTGTAAAAAGGTGCGAAACCTACCGCGTCAGCGATATTCCGGTTTACGTTTGGGCGATTCTCAGCCGGTACAACGAGCGAATGGAGGATGAATATGACGCAGATTAAGCAGAAAATTGACGCCGTTGTCAAAAACCTCAAGGCTGTGCCGGAGTTTTCAAAGGTTCGCTTTGTGCGCGAATATACCGATAAATTTACCGAAACGCCGATCAGCGGATTTTTGGCGGCGGTGTGCGTAAAGAGCACCGAGCTTTGCGAAACCTACCTGGGCGGCTTGATTATGCCGCGGAAAAAGGGAAAAATGTACCGCGCTGTGGCGGAAATCAGGGTTTACGCGCCGAAAAATCAAAACGGAAGCGGACTTTCCGAGCTTGTGGGAGAAATGATGTACAGGCTTGAGGACGCCGACGAGGAAAATATTATTACAGGCGCGAAGGCAGGAGCGATTGAGTTTGACGAAAACGTCAGCGCGGTTTTCCGCAGGCTTACGTTTACAGTGGAGTTTTTTGAAGGCGGGGAGGAGCAAAATGGATGATTTTGGATTTCTTCGCGGAAATGAGATTACCGTAAAAATCAACGGAAACGAGGTCGGCGGAGTGATTTCCGCCGTTTGCAAAACCGAGAACAATCTGATTAGGATTAAGGAGTTCTTGACGGACAAGCCCGTTTTTTCGGTTGAGGCTCCGAAATATACAATCGAGCTGAAAACCCGCCGAAGCCCTGATGAAATTTTGGGCGGACAGGCTGTGAGCAGCGTTGAGCTTGCCGGAGGAGGAAAAACGGTTGAGTACACCTCCTGCTCGGTCGCGAAAACAAACGCGGCGGTTTTGCCTGAGAATATTGTTGAATACAGCGTTGTTATCAGCGCGGACATAAGGAGTGTTGAAAATGACTGAGGAAAGCTTGGCGTTAATAGCCGACGACAGCGCCGGTATTGATACCGAAAGCCTCAGCGAGCTGCTTGAGCTTGAAAGCAGACGCTACAGCCGCAGGCTCGGAGAGGAAGATGAGGCGAGGCTGAGATGAAGCTGATACCGATGAGATTTTCCGGCTTTGAGTGGCACCACAACCCGAGGGAAATCAGCTTTGAGTGCGACAAAAAGGTAAACGAATTTATCGTTCCGAAAAACACGGCGGAGGTTCAGGATTCCGGCAGGAAAAATATGATTGTCAGGGGCGTCGGCGAGCTGTACGGCGAGGATTGCCTTGACCAGTTCGCTTCCCTACTCGCGCTGTTCAAAAAGGGCGGTACGGGAGTTCTGTCTATTGAGAACTTCGAGCCGATTTTCGCCGTGTTTGAAAGCGTAAAGCTGATTGGCGCTCCAAGGGAAAATATCCTGACCTACAGCTTTGTTTTCAGAGAGGTTATGGAGGAAAAGGAGCGCCGGAAAACGGCGCTTTACACCGCGCAAAACGGCGAGAACCTGTGGGATATATCGTACAAATTCGGCGTTGTAATCGACGAGCTTGTACGGCTTAATCCGCAGATAAAACGCCCCGACGTTGTTCCCGATGGAGAGGTGATAAGGCTTGCTTAGGTATGAGGTTACGCTGAAAAACGGCGAAAAGCGAAGCAATCTTCGCGCGGTTTCGGCGGAGTGGAAAAGCGAGCTTGACGTGCCTGCCGACAGCCTTACGCTCAACTGCGTTTATGACGGAGAGATTTTTGAAAACGCCGACAGAATCACCGCTTACAACAGAAACGAGCTTGTGTTTGACGGTCAGCTTGACGAGATTATAAGAATCCGCAGGGACAGCGGAATCGCGCTGAAGCTGTGCGCGAGAAGCGCGGCAGCGGCGCTGCTCGACAACGAGGCGGAGCCGCTCAGCTACCGCAACCCGAGCGTCGCGCTTATGCTCAAAAAGCACCTGCAGCCCTTCGGGATTACCGACGTTGAGCCGGACGGCGTACCGATTATCGGCGATATGAGGATTGACAAGGGTATGACGCACTGGCAGGTGCTCGAGATGTTCTGCAAAACAAAGTATCGCTCAAAGCTGAGGATTTCCGGCGGCGGAAAGGTGTTCCTCAGAGGCTTTAAGAATGATAAAAAGGTAAAGTTCGGCAGCGGCGGAATTGAGTATTATTCTATAAAAGAAAATAAAAGCCGCTGCAAGCTTATCTCCGAGGTTAAGCTCAAGGTCAGCGACACGGGAGGATATTTGTCCTCGCTGAAAAATCCGAACGCGGAGTGCGGTTTTGTGAAGCGCGTAAGGTATGTCAACGCGGCTGCCGACGACAACAGCCTTAACACCGCCGATGTGATGATTGAGCAGAGCAACCTTGACAGCCATTACATCAAGCTTACCTTCGGCGGCTGCGTGACCGATATTCTCGGCGCCGAAGCGGAGCTTGACGACGCTGTTTTCGGCCGGATGAACGGGCTGACGGTGCGAAAGCTGATTTATTCGCTAAGTCCCTCGGGCGAGCTGACAACGGTTTATTTGGGAAAGGAGAAATACTGATGTGGCTGATGAGTTATATCACAAAAAATTCCCTTGAACCGCCAAACGCGGTCAAGGGTAATGTTTATGAAAAGGGCACGGCGGTTACCGCCTCGGGCGAGCACAAAAGCCTGCGCGCCTGTATGCCGTACGGAATCGCGAGTATTCCGCCGAAAAACGAGTGCGCGGTTGTACTGCCGCTCGACGACGGCGAGGTGTCGCTCGGTGTGCTTGCCGATACCGAGGGGCTGCAGGAGGGCGAGCTTATGCTCCGCTCAAGCGGCGGCGCTGAAATCGTGCTCAAAAATAACGGCACTGTGCTGATAAACGGCAGGGAGTTCTGATGCTGACAGATATTTTGATTGCTGACAGGGACGTTGCCGTTGACAGCGCGGGAAGGATGATTCGCCTGAGCGATATTGACGCGAGGTTTCAGCGCGCGTTTATCACGGCGATGACCGAGAAGGGAAGCTTTATCTACGACAGGGGGCTCGGCTGCGAGTATTCCTATGACAGCGGCGATGAATTTTCCCTGAGGAAGGTCGAGCTGAGTATCAACGAAGCCCTCGCGCGGTTCGGAGATACGTCCGCTCAGGTTGAAAATATAGGAGAAAAATTAAGGCTGAAAATCACAATTAACGGACAAAGCAAAACAGAGGAGGTGCGCGTGATTGGAAACGTATGAGGAAATATACGCAAGAATGAAAGAAAAATACGAGCAGGAAAGCGGGTTTGAAATTGACAGCGCCGGCGACGTGGCAATCAGGCTCAGGGTGCTCGCGGGTGAAATTTATAACGCCCGGTGCAACCTTGAATGGCTAAAGCAGCAGATGTTTGCCGAAACCGCGCGCGGCGAGTACCTTGACCGCCTTGCCGAGCAAAGGGGACTTTTGAGGAAACCCGCGACAAAGGCTAAGGGGTTTCTGACCTTCAGCGTTGACGAAACGCTGTTTTACCCGATTGCGATTCCTGCCGGCACTGTTGTCGCCACCAACGGCGAAACCCCGGTCAGGGTGTACACAACCGAAACCTGCGAGCTTCC
>CAJOLF010000005.1 GCA_905235295.1 uncultured Ruminococcus sp.
AAGTTTCTGATTTTGAAACATCATTCGCTGATAAATTATCTGCAAGCGTAAAACGTAGGTTTAGAAAATGTATAAAAACAGAGTTCAAAAGTATTGAATCAACAGAAGCTTGTATAGGTTTGCATAATGAATTACCTGCATTTACAACGCCTAAGGTTAATAGTTTTGGGTATCCTATTCATTATACTGAAAGTGAAATCATGAATATGGTATTAGAAACTATTGAAGGTGAGTATTCGCCTAATGGTGTAATGGAGAGTATGCGTAAATTCGGCATTGAGCCGAAGCGGCTCAGACTTGTCCAGCAGCGCAAAAGCAAAGCGCCCAAGCTGTTTTTGCTCGAGGGTAGAAAAAGCGGCAACAAGGGCTTTCTTGACGTTATGCCAACTCTTTTTATCGAGGATGAAAGCGGCGGCTTTTCCGCCGAAATGATGGAAATTTACGGCGACTACAAATCTTAAAGGCGGTGATTTTTTGAGCGGAATTTTATATGTAACGGGCACGCCGATCGGCAACCTTTCCGACCTTTCGCCAAGGGCGGCGCAAACGCTCGAGGAGGTTGACTTTATTGCCGCCGAGGACACGCGCGTAACGCTCAAGCTTCTCAACCATCTCGGCATAAAAAAGCCGATGGTAAGCTACTTTGAGCACAACAAGCGCGAGCGCGGCGAGCTTATCTGCGACAGAATCGAGGCGGGAGAAAACTGCGCGATTGTCACCGACGCTGGTATGCCGTGTATTTCGGACCCCGGCGAGGATTTGATTAAGCTTTGCGAGGAACGGAAAATTAAAACCGTTGTTATTCCCGGACCGAGCGCGGTAATTTCCGCCCTTGCGGTATCGGGGCTTGAAACCGGACGCTTTTCCTTTGAGGGCTTTTTAAGCGTCAACAAAAAAAGCAGGAACGAGCATTTGCAGAGCCTTAAAAACGAGAGCCGCACGATGATTTTTTACGAGGCTCCCCACAAGCTGCCCTCCACCCTGCGCGACCTGTACGACGCGTTTGGGAACCGCAGGCTCAGCATTGTACGCGAGCTTACAAAAATCCATGAGGAGGTCATACGCACCACCACCGAATACGCGGCGGAAAATTACGCCGACGGCAGCGTTAAGGGAGAAATCGTGCTTGTGCTCGAGGGTAAAAAGGGCAGCGAAAACGCCGAAAGCTGCACGCTTGAATACGCCGTTGAGCTTGCGAAAAGGCTGATTGAAAAAGGCGAAAAAGCAACCGCCGCGGCAAAACAGGCGGCGGAAATGACAGGCTTTAAGAAAAATGAAATCTACAGGGAGCTGCTGTAATGACCTACGAAAACGCTCTGAAAAATATACATTCTCTGCTGACCTTCGGCTCGCGCCCGGGGCTTGACAGGATGAAAACTTTGCTCGACCGCCTCGGAAATCCGCAGGACAAACTTAAATACATCCATGTTGCCGGAACGAACGGCAAAGGCTCCGTCTGCGCAATGCTCTCTTCTGCGCTGGTCGCGGCTGGCTTCAAAACCGGACTTTTTATTTCTCCCTACATCACGGATTTCAGGGAGAGAATACAGATTAATAACGCTTCCGTCAGCAAGGAGGTTCTTGCCGACGCGGTGGAAAAGACCTTTCCGATTGTGCTTGAGCTGCGGGAAAGCGGCGTGGTAATCACGGAATTTGAGTACGTCAACGCGCTTGAGTTTTACATTCACGCCAACGAGCGCTGCGACATTGTAGTGCTTGAAACGGGTATGGGCGGTCTGCTTGACTGCACAAACGTAATCAAGCCGCCGCTGTGCTCGGTTATCACAACAATCGGGCTTGACCATACCGCCGTGCTGGGCGATACGGTTGAAAAAATCGCCGCGCAAAAATGCGGGATAATAAAGCCCGGCTCAATCGCCGTGACATCCGCCCAGTGCGGCGAAGTGATGAAGGTTATTGAGCGGACAACCGGCAGGCTCGGCGTTCCTCTTGTTAAAAGCGAAAGCGCCAAGCTTGAGGTAATCTCGCAATCCCTGCGCGGAAATGAGCTTAAATACAAATCAAAAAGCTTTAACCTCGCTCTCGCCGGCGACCACCAGATTGAAAACGCCAAAACCGCGCTCGCCGCGATTGAGGCTCTCTGCCGAAGCGGACTGATAAGCGTAAGCGTTGACGACGTCGCCGAGGGCTTTGAAAACGCCGAAAACCCCGCGAGGCTTGAGCTTTTGAGCGAAAAACCGATTGTCCTGCTCGACGGCGCGCACAACCCAAACGGCATTGAGGCTCTGAAAAAAGCGGTTCAAAAATTTTTGCCGAACCAAAAAATAATCTGCGTCGCGGGAATGCTCGCCGACAAGGACATCGACAGCTCGATTGATTTGCTGAACGGAATTTTTGACAGCGTTTACACTGTTCCCGTCAATAATCCCAGAGCCGTTTCTCCTAAGGAGCTCGCGGAAAAATTCACAAAAGCCTGCGGCAGCGTCGTCTGCTTTGACAGCGCCGAAGCCGCCTTTGACGCGGCGCTGAAAAAGGCAGGAGAGGAAAATTCGGCGGTACTAATCTGCGGCTCGCTGTACCTGGCAGGCGAAATCAGGCCTTACGCGATTCGCGCTCTTGAAAAAATTTAACAAAACTACAGAATAAAACAAATTTTTCACGCTATACTATTTATGATAGGTATAGCGTGTTTTTTTAACCTGATTTTGAAAAGAGATGTAAAAATGCTTAAAACGGAATTCAAGAACAATACGCTCACCGCCTACATAGACGGCGAGATTGACCACGATTCCGCCTGCAAAATCCGCCAAAGGATTGACAGCGCGGCAAGGTCGTTGAAGCCGCGGCTGCTCTGCCTGAATTTTGAGAAGGTCAGCTTTATGGATTCGTCGGGCGTGGGGCTTGTAATGGGGCGTTACCGCCAAATGCAGCTTTTGGGCGGAAGCCTAAGGGTGACGGACGTGCCCGACCCGATTTACAAAATTTTTGCCCTGTCGGGGCTTGAATCGCTGGGAGTGTTAAGATGAAAATTGTCAATCAAACGCGGATTAGCTTTCCTTCAAAAAGCTGTAACGAGGCCTTTGCCCGCGGAGCCGTGTCCGCCTTTATCACAGGGCTTGACCCCACGGTCGGCGAGCTCAGCGACCTTAAAACCGCGGTGTCCGAGGCGGTGACAAACTGCATTGTTCACGGCTACAGGCGAAAATCGGGCACAATTTACATATACGCCGCCGTCAGAGAGGATAACACGGTCACTGTCAAAATCCGCGACAAGGGCGTCGGCATTGAGGATATTGAAAGGGCTATGCAGCCGCTGTTCACCACCTCGCCCGAGGAGGAGCGCGCGGGACTGGGCTTTGCCGTTATGCAGAGCTTTTGCGACAAGGTCAGGGTAAAATCCGCCGTCGGCAAGGGCACAACCGTAACCCTTGTCAAGAAAATCGGCGCTGATGGATAAAAACGAAATCGCAAAGCAATACCTCGGTCTTGTAAAATCCTGCTGCAGGCGCTTTGCCGGCAAGGGCATTGAATATGATGAGCTTTATTCCGCGGGCTGTCTGGGGCTTTCAAAGGCGATAAACAACTTTGATTCGAGCCGCGGACTGCAGTTTTCCACCTACGCGTTCCCCGTGATTATGGGCGAGCTTAAAAGGCTGTTCAGGGACGGCGGAACGGTCAAGGTCAGCCGTCCGTTAAAGGAGCTTGCAATGAAAATCAACCGCCTGAATAACGAAAGCGTGTTGAAAAACGGCAAAGAGTTGAGCGTTTCCGAGCTTGCGGAAAGGCTGGGCGTAAGCGGCGAGGAAATTTCCGAAGCGCTGTGCAGCGTTCAGCCGACGGTTTCGATAGATTACGGGGACGATGAAAACGGTTCGGGAATTGAGGTTCCGACGCCCGACATTCAGGATGAAATCTCGGACAGACTTTCGCTTATCTCGGCGATTGAGGAGCTTGAGGAAAACGATAAAAAAATAATAAACCTGCGCTACTACAAAAGTAAAACGCAGGTTCAAACCGCAAAAATATTAAATATGACGCAGGTTCAGGTAAGCCGCCGCGAAAAGAAAATTTTGACTCTTATCCGAATGAAGCTGAGCGTATAAATCATTCCATGAAATCCAGCACCTTACCCATAAAATCCTTGTCCAGCTCCATTGCCTTTTTCGCGTCAATTCCGCTGTAAAAATCGTCCAGCACGTCCTGCGGAATATCACCGTCATACACGTAGCTTAGGTCGTTGAGCTCATCCTGGAGCTCGGACATATACTTTGCCGACTCCTCGCTGAGCCACATATTCATGTGACCGTCGCGGTACTCGCCGTCAACCTCAAGGAAGCTTGCGTTAGCGTTTGTAATCTCGTCCTCGCGCGAATAAACGCTGAGGTCGTACGGAATGGTTTGGTCGTTGTCGCCGTAGCAAATCAAAATCGGCGTGTCAACGGAATTTATCGCCTCAACCGCCGTGGCGTCGGCGTCGTCGCCGAAGGTGAACCAGTTTTGCAGGTACAAAAACGGATACTGAATATCGGCGATTATCCCGATGTATTCCTTTGCCTTGCCGTGCATTGTTTTGACCGGCGAGTCAAATCCAGAAAGGCAGACCGCCGCCTCAACGTCCGCTTCTCCGAGCACCGCCGCAACCGCGTAGCCGCCCAAACTGTGACCGTAAAGGTAAACAGGCAGGCTCGAAATCAGCGGATTTTGCTTCGCGTAATCAATCGCGGCAAGCAAATCCCTCTTTGACTGCTGAAGCCCTACGGTACTGCTGCCCTCGCTTTTGCAAACTCCCGTGGCGTCATAGGCGAGCACGCAGTAGCCGTTATCCGCAAAAAACATAATCTCGGCAAGGTGCGAGTCGCTGTCGCTGTTAATCCCGGGAGCGACAATCACCAAGCCCTTTGGGTTATCCGCCGCGTAAAGATACCCGCTGAGCGTGTTGCCGCCGGAGTCAAAATACACCTGGCTTCGCTTGTACCCCGAGCCCGAGAGCGCGTAAGGAATCTCTACAAATCCGACGAGAGAATCGGTGCGCTGAAAAATCACTCCGAACACCGCGACCGAGGTTATCATTGAAAGGGCAGTAAAAATAAAAACAAATAGCAGGAAAAAGCCGATCACCCTCTTGACTGTTTTATGTGCGCTTGATTTTTTCACGGCTATCCCTCCTATTATTGACTGTATTATATTTTTTATGCAAAACAAGCCAACGGCATCAGTCATTGGCTTGTTAAACTAATAGCTTTAAAACAGATATTATTATTTTTCAGGCAACACCGCGCACATTAATAACGCGGATTGCCTTAATTTAACTCTTTTAAGAACTCATTTATTGTCCTGTCGTATTTTTCGGGCGCGTTAACCCTCACGCGGGAGTGAGCGCCCTTTTCAAACCAGACAAGGCGCTTGTTCGGCGACTGGCATTTTTCATAGAGCTTTTCCGCCTGGTCGGGAGTCGAGTATTTGTCCTCCTTGCTGTGAATGAACAAAATCGGCTTTTTAAGCCTGTCAATCCGATTTATCGGTCCGTCGTTAACAACGTCGGCGTGAGAAAAAATCCTCATATATAAATACACAATTCCCTTAAAAATAATCTTTGGGCGCTTGTCCTCCACCATGTGGTTTTTAAACGACTCACCGAAGTTGACATACATTCCGTCGGCGCACATTCCCTCAATGTAATCTGGGCAGTTATCGTCGCAAAGCGCAAACAGTGCGACCGACGAACCAATGCAGATTCCGTGCAGGAACACCGCCTTGTTGTGAAGCTCCTCAACAAGCAGCCTGCTCCAGCATTGAATGTCAGCGTACTCCCTGTAGCCGAGGCAGCAGAAAACTCCGTCGGAGTGTCCGTGGGCGCGGTTGTCCACAACAAGCACGTTGTAGCCCGCTCTGCGGTAAGGCTCGGCAAAGTAGTAGGAGTATTTGAGCGACTCCATTCTGCCGGCTATGATAATCGCCGCCTTCTCTCCGCCAAAGTCAAAGTATTCGCCGACAAGGCGGTATTTTCCGCTTTTTATCTCGACCTCCCGCTTGTAGTCGGCGTAAAGCTCGCCCCAGTCAAGCCCCTCGTAGTACATTCCGCGGTACTCGTCGTCGTTTTCCGGGAGCGTGACGTCTCTGCCCCATTTTTTCTTTGAGGTTCTCACAAGCAAAACGGTGTAGATTACGCCCGCAACGACAAATTCGGGAATGACAAGCCCGAACATTATCACAATTAAAACAATCCAAATCCAAATCATAAACTCAGCCCTTCTGTTTTTCGGCGCGGCTCAGCAAAGCCCAATTATAAACCGGTAGTGCTTTTGTCCGCCGTCAATAAGCTCAACGTCGAGCATCGGAAATTCGTCCTCGATTTTTTCGCAAAGGGCTTCTGCCTGCTCCCCGTCAACGCCCTCTCCGCAGAAAATCACGCAGGTTTCCTTGTCGTCAATTTCCGGCACAAGCTTCATTGCGTCCAAAATTCCCTCGCACCAATCACGGGAAACGCACACAAGCTCTTCGCCCAGCAGCACAATCTCCTCGCCTGCTTTGCAGGTCAGCTCGTGATAGGTGTAATCGCGGGTAGCGGTGGTTTCCGCCAGCGTGGAAACATCCTTCAAGCCGTTTTTCATAGAGTTGATTCTGTATTCAAGGCTGTTGTCGGGCACGTCCATCGCGAGCGCGAAGTAGCCCTCGGCAACGCTTTTGGTCGGCAGAATGCTGATATTCTTTTTACCGCTCAGCTCAACCGCCTGCTGCGCCGCCAAAATCACGTTTTTATTGTTTGGAGCAACCACAATCGCGTCGGCGTCAATCCTTTCAAACGCGTCGATAAATTCCTGCGCTGAGGCGTTCATGGTTTCCTCGCAGTTAATTACAACGTCGCAGCCGAGCTCCTCAAACAAATTTTTAAGTCCGGCGCCGTTTACAACCGACACCGTCGCAAGCTCCTTGTGCGGCAGCTTTTGGGGTTCGATTTTCTTTTTAAGAACCTCGTTGTGCTGCAGCTGCATATTTTCCATCTTAAAGGTCAAAAACTCGCCGTACTCCTGGCTGAGCGCGATTACCTTTGAAGGCTTCAGCGTGTGGATATGCACCTTGACGCGCCTGCCGTCCTGAACAACCACAAGCGAATTGCCGTAAACGCCGATATCCTCGATATATGTTTCGAGCTTAAAGCGCTGGGTATATCTGCTGTTTTTGAGGAGCTGCAAAATGAACTCCATACAGTAGCCGTCCTCAAAAACGGAATTTTCGTTGAAAATAGAAAAGTCAATTTCTCCGCTGCCCTGATTAACCGGTTCCCCGGCGGCTGTCTTTTCGTTGCTGCGGTAAACGTCGCCGTAAAGGTACTTGAGCATACCCTCAACAATATAGATATATCCCTGACCGCCGCTGTCCACAACCCCGGCTTCCTTTAGCACGTCGAGCATCTCGGGCGTGTAGGACAGCGTCTTTTTCATCTCGGCAATGTACATCGCCAAAATTTCCTCTATGCTCGAATTCCTCGTAATCTGCCCGCGGATATGCTCGATTCCCTCGCGCATTACGGTCAAAATTGTTCCCTCAACAGGCTTCACAACCGAACTGTACGCGGTTCGGTAGCCTCTTATCAGCGCGTTTCTGAGTTCGCCGGGACCCGCGAAGGCGCACCTTGCGAGCTCGGTGTACACTCCCTTGAAAAACTGGGAGAGGATTACTCCCGAATTTCCCCTTGCGCCGAGCAGCATACCCTCGCTGAGAGTTTTCGCGTACAGCCCTATTGAGGCGTTGGTCTTGGCGTGCTTTATCCCGTTTCCGAGGGTAAGGCACATATTTGTTCCCGTGTCGCCGTCCGGCACGGGAAAAACATTCAGCTTGTTGACATCTGCTTCGTGCTTTCTGAGATTTTGCAGTCCGTTTTTAAGCATATTTTCAAACTGAACGCCGTTGATTTTTCTGTTCCTCATACAAATTTCACTCTTTGAAAATTCATTTCCCGCCTATAGCCGCTCTTAGCCCTGGGCTTCAATCAGCTTTTTGACAAGCTCCCTTTCCTCCTCAAGTCCCTTGGAAATCGGCTTGCCGACGTAATACGCCGCCATAAGTCCGGGACCGATGTTGATTCCGCAGAACGGATAAACGTCGACAATTACAACGTCCTTGGGCTTAAAGCGCTCAATAATCATTTCTCTGTACTTTACCGCCTGGTTGTATCTGCTGGTCTGGGCGATAAAGATTGTCTGCTCAGACGGATTTTCTATTGTATTTTCGATGTAATCGAGGAATACGGCGTAGGCTTTTTTCGCGCCCTTTGCCTTGCCGATTACGGTTGTGAGTCCGTTGTAGTCAAATTCGCCGATAGGCTTGATTCCCGCAAGCTTGCCGAAGAACGCCTTGGAGTGGGTAAGTCTGCCCTTTTTCGCGACAAAGCTGAGGTCGTCGAGCCAGCCGCACTGGTGAACGCGGTTTTTGTTTTCCTCAATATACGCGGCAACCTCGTCTACAGAATGACCTTTTTCTCTGAGCTTTGACGCTAAAATTACAAGCAGGCCGTGACCGATGCTGAACCTGAGCGAGTCAATGATTATGATTTCCGTGTTGGGATAAGCCTTTTTTACCTGCTCCTTTGCCTGAGTAGCAAAGTTAAACGCGCCGCTGATGCCGCCCGAAATTGTAATGCAAAGAACGTCCTCGCCCTTTTTCGCGCTTTCCTCAAAGGCTGCGGCAAATTCGCTGATGTTCGGCGGAGCAGTTGTGTAGCCGTCGGGGTTCTTGCTCAGATCCTTATAGAACTGCTCGCGCGTAGAGTTGCCCCAATTCAATTCGGTTAATACCTCTGTTTTGTCGGGCAGGGTAATGTGCCCCTTGACAATCTTGATGTCAAGCTCCTTTTGGGATTCTTCGTTTACGTCGCAGGACGCGTCCGCGATAATGGCAAATTTTTTCATTTTTAATCCTCTCTTTATTTAAAGTTTTTATTTATAAATTCTTTAAGTTCGTTTTTAGCTTCCGTACCGCCCGCAACATAAGCGGTGAGGTGTTCGGCGCCGTCCACGCTGACGAATTTTTTGTCGGAAGCGCAGGCGTTGTAATTTTCAATCCCCGATTCTATCGGCACGGTTTTGTCGGTTGTTCCGTGAAAGAACAGCGCGGGAATTTTTGTTTTTTTTAGCGATTCGCAAGCGGAAACATAAATATCCTCCCCCAGCTCGATTTTGGCAATCAGCCTGATTATCGGCATAACCAAAAACGGCGGTATTTTGCGGTTCGCGCTTTCATAAACCAACTGCTTCCCTGTGCAGGAAAATCCGCAGTCAATCACCATTCCCTTGACCTTTTCGGACTTTATCTTGTCCGAGGAGTAGGCGATTGCGGAAGAGCCCATTGACGAGCCGAAAAGCAGGATTTCTTCTATATTTTCCTTTTTGCCCTCATAGTCAATCCAGCTTAGAATATCGTACTGCTCGATTATTCCCAAGCCGACTCTTTTTCCTCCGCTGTCGCCGTGTCCGCGCTGGGTGATGAACAAAAGGTTGAAGCCCGCACGGTACAAATCACGCGCCTGAGCGCAGAAATTGCCGATTGGGTAGCCGCGATAGCCGTGGCAGAATATTACGGTTTTGCAGGAATTATTATCCGCGTATTCTCCGCGCAAAACAACTCCGTCGCGCGCGGTAATGCTGATTTGCCGACGGCTGAGGCTTTTAACATACCGTTCGGCGTCAAGCAGCTCGTCCATATACGGCTCGTAGCGTGTACCGATAAGCTCGCGCCTGCCGAGCTCCTCGCTCAGGCTTTTCCGCGAAAAAATCTTGTGGTATATCACCGCCGCGGGTCCGACGGCAAAAATGATATACAGCACGAGCAGCACAAGGACTGCGTATAAAATTATCATCAAATCATCTCTGTTTATGAGTTTTCGGCGTTATCAAAAAGCTTGCTTTGCCACAGCGAGCGGATATAATCCTCCTGCGTGCTCTTTTTGATTCCAAACACGCATTCATAGGCAAAGTGCTCGCAGTTATTGTGCAGAATATTGTAGCCGCCCGTGCCGATTTTTGACCGCGCGATTTTCACGGTCTCATCGGGCGGAATACGCCGTCTTTTTTCCTTGCGGTCAAGCACCGCCGCCTCGACGATTTTGCCGCTCGAAAATTCGTCTATGCTCACCGCTCCGACCGTGATATTTTGGTTTTTTTCCTTATATTCGGGCAGCGGAGGGTAGCCAAACTGAATTACCTCGTCCTCGCTGACAAAAATGCCGTAATGGTAAATCGAGCCGAGGCGAATCCTTATCATATCTCCGCTTTGGCAGTCGTTCGGCGCCCACTTCATCAGAGCTTACCCCCGATGTAGTCGGCGACGTCGCCCACGGTGGAAAAGGTATCTACTCCGGTGTCGTCGTCAAAACGGATTTTGAATACTTCCTCAATCGCGATTACAAGGTAGAGCACGTTTACCGAATTAAGTCCCAAATCCTCGGCAAGGCGGGTGCTTTCGTCGGCGGCTTTGATTTTTTCCGCGTTGCCGCTGTCGGCGGCAGTCAAAATTTCTTTAAGCTTTTCTACAATCTCCGGTTTTGTCATCAGCATTTTTTATATCTCACAATCTTCATACTCGGGCTTCTCTCAAAGTCCCTGTCCCTGATTTCTATTCTGTTCACGCGCTCAAAGCTCGGCAGCGAGGCGTTGACCTTTTCGAGCTCAGAGATGATATATTCATTCTCGTTTTCAAGCTCCATTTTCGCGGTTACGGTTTTTCTGGGCACAACCTCAAGGGCCAAAATATGCTTTCCGCCCGCGTCAATATCTTCAAACACCTGGGAATCCTGAACAAACGGCAGGGCGTTGAACCTTGCCTCAACCTCGGCGGGAGAGATATTCTCGCCGCCGGGAAGGACGATAATCTCCTTGATTCTTCCGGTGATGTATAACATTCCGTTTTCGTCAATGCGTACAAGGTCGCCTGTCTTGAACCAGCCGTCCTCATAAACTCCGTCCTCTTCTCCGCCGACATAGCCGTCCATCATATTTTTACCCTTTAGCCAAAGCTCGCCGTCAACAAATTTCAGCTCCTGATTGGGGTACGGATAGCCGACTGACTCCGGGTATTTCAGGCTTTCGGGGTTGCCGGACACAAGGTTCGCGGATTCGGTCAGTCCGTAGCCCTGCAAAAGGGTAATTCCCATTTTGTCATATTCCTTAATCAGGTACGGAGGCACCGCCGCAGCGCCCGCAATTATGTATTTTAAGTCGGGACCGAGCATATTTTTGCCGAACTGCTTTGACAGCGTTAGCGACATTTCGGCAAGCGCGGGTACCATCACCATAACGGTCGGTCTGAAATAAGCTGCGTCACGGAACATATCCTTGTTGTTTTTGCAGATATAAAGCGTGCTTCCCGTGTAAAGCGAGGTCATAAGGTTGCGGATAATACCGAACACGTGAGAAAGGGGAAGCACAAGCAGGTATCTTTGACCAAACACGTCCCAAACGCCGTAGCAGCCGTTGACCGTGCCCTGCATAACCGCACCGTTGGAAAGCAGCGCGCACTTGCTTTTGCCGGTTGTTCCCCCGGTGAACATCATCAGGCACGGAGTTTCCGCGGTGCAGGAGGTCATCGGGGAAGGAACGTTTGAGGTCTCGGAAATTCCGATAAATTCAACCTGCTCAAGCTTTTCCCTTGCCGCGCTGACGCTTTCCTCAAGCGATTCCTGATAAACCAGCATGTTTACCCCGAACTTCATACAGCAGCCCAAAACAGCGTTTTTGTCAAGGTGAACAGGCATAATTACCGCCGTCAGCCCAAGGGTTGTAACAGCGATAAACGCCTTTACAAGCTCGTACGAATTTGCGGCGAGGATTGCGACCCTCGCGTTTTTCCCCTTTGTTTTTTCAAGAATCAGCGTGCGAAAATCCGCGGCGTCACGCTCAAGCTCAGCGTAGGTGTGCTTGCCGTCGGCGCTTTCAATCGCGACTCTGTCGGCGTAATCACTTACGCACCTTTCCCACATCTCGCTTACTGTATCCATATCGACGATTTTCTCAAAATCCCCGGGATTTGTATAAGGTCTGAATTTTTCTCTTGCACCGTCTAACATAAATACTCCTTTGTTTAAATTCTGTTTCAGTCAGATAAGCCCTTCAGCTCTTTTTCTCTTTCATAAAGCAGCTTAGCGGCAGCGTCAATCTCCGCAAAGCCCGGGCGTTCGCCGTACAGCTCGGTCACGCTGACCGGTTCGCCGATTACGACGTTCAGCCTGCTCCAAAAGCTCTTTTTCGGCTTTACATATATAGGCACAATCGGCGCGCCGCTCCTGATTGCCATCAGCACCATACCCGACTTGAACTTTGCGTCCTCGTCCTTTCCCGCGCTGATTCTGCCCTGCGGGAACATGGACACAACCTCGCCGTTTTTCAGCCTGTCGGTTATCTCGCGCAGCGTGTTGATTGTTACGTTATTTCTGTCTATTTTAATACAGCCGCAGGCGCGCAAAAAACCGCCTGCCCTGCTGTCCATAATTTCCTCGCTGCTGATGAAGTGATGACGCCTGTACCACACCGCCGCCATCAAATAAATCGGATCCAAAAAGTCGGTGTGATTTGCTATTATCAGAGCTCCTCCGCGGATTTTTTCTTTAGCCCTTTGTGAGGCGTACTTTTTCTTTGGTCTGAGCCACAGCAGGGTAGGAACCGCTCCTGTAACCCTGATAAAATCAATAACAAAATTTTTGGGGCTGAAAAGCGCGGCTTTTTTAACTTTTTGTTTTTTCATCCAGCTCATTCCCCAATTCAATAATCCTGTTCCTCATCGCGTCCGTAAACAGCCTGATGTTTTCCTTATCATCGAGCGCTTCGTCGGCGTAATCGCCCGGGTACATCGGCTTGCCGATAATCACCCTCGCGCGCTCATGGCAAAAGTACCTTCCGTTTGTAAAAACAGGGATTACGGGAACGTCCGCGGAAAGCGCCAGATACGCCGTGCTCGGTTTGAACTCCAGAGGGGTTTTTTCTCCCTTTTTCGGGAGACGGCTTTCGGGAAAGGCTCCCACAACGCCGCCCTTTTCGAGAATTTCCTCGGACTTGTTTATAAAATCAAAATTGTGCGCGCCGCGATCAACGTAGATTCCGCCGAGCGCCCTCAAAAACAGCCCGAGAACCTTTTTCTCAAACAGCACCTCCGCCATTTGAACCCTCAGCGTGCGCGTAAAAAACACGAACAGATACGCCGCGTAATCAAACACCGAGGTGTGGTTGGATGCGATTATCGCCGCGCCGCGGATATGCCTGCCCTGAACGCTTTTGTCCTCGTAATATACCTTTGTCCGAAACACAAGCTTTTGCGCCGGCCAGGCGGTTATTTTTACAAACCAGTTAAATAATTTAATCAGCATTGCCAAGCTTTTCCTTTATATACAAATGAAGCCCCTTTACGCTGTTCAGCTCGCTGTCTCCTGTCGGGAAGGGGATTTTGTACTCGTCCCTGAGCTGAGAAATTATCGCGAGGTAGTCAAGGCTTGTGCCGCCCTCGTCAAGGAAAAAGTCCGCGGTGTAGCCGATTTCACTCTCGGGCTTGTTGAGCGCGATTGCGAACATCCGTGTGACGGTTCTTGAAATTTCATCGTCCTCGCGCTGCTCGGCTTCCTTTCCGGGCTTGACCTCGGTGAGCAGCTTTTGCTCACATTCGTTTTTCAGCCTTATTCGGTTAAGCTTGAATTCTTCGCCCTGAAGCAGGCTGTCCTCAACAAAGATTACCCTCTGAATCTGTCCCGCGAGTCTTAAATCCGCAAGCCGCTGCTTGACTTCGGCTTTGACCTCTCCGAGCCTTTCCTCGGAAATATATTTGTTTACGGAAACAATCAGCGTTGGCACGGTTTTTCCGTTTTCCTCGCAGCCGATAAGGCAAACGCCGCGCGTTCCGTCGCAAATAAGCTTTTGCTCAATTAGGTTCGGATTGAGGTTTTCGCCGTTTTGGGCGACAATCAGGTCGTCGCGTCTGCCGAGGATCCGGTAACATTTTCCGTCAAATTCAGCGAGGTCACGGGTGTTGAACCAATCGCTGTTCTCCTTTTGCTTTCCGTCCTCAATGATGTATTTTGCCATCGCCCTGCCCTTGACAAGCAGCTCGCCTTCATCGTTGATTTTGTACTTGACGCCTGCCATAGGCATTCCCACCGAGCAGGAATTGAGAAGCTTTCTGTTACCGCTCAGCTCCACGGAGGTAATTCCGATTTCTGTCATTCCGTAGCCGTCCGCGAGACGGTAGCCGACGGCGTTGAAAAACTCCATAATCTCAGGGCTGATGTAGCTTCCGCCGGTAATCATAAAGCTTATGCTCTCGCCGAACATATTTTCCCGGACTTCGCGGAAGGCAAGCCGCGAAAAAAGCTGACCAACCACGGGGATTTTGCCTGTTTTTCGGCTGAGCGCGATTCCCTTTTCAAACTTTTTGTATGTATCCTCTCCGCGTTCCTTTATCGTTCTTATCGCCTGGGCGTAAACCTCTTCCCAAAACAACGGAACCGCGAAAACGTGGGTTACCTTGTGCCTTTTGATGGTGTTTGTGATTGTGCTCGGCTGCATATCGTTGAGCTTTACAAAGGTGCGCGAGAAAAACGCGAACCAAATATACACCGCCACCAAGCCGAAAATATGGTAAAACGGCAAAAACGTCAGCAGCTTCAGCTCTCCCTGATAGTGCTGTTTTGCCTTTCTGCACTTTTTAATCATACCGAAGCTGCCCTGAATCTGGTAATAAAATTCTTCGGCGGAATAGGCGCATATTTTTACGTTCGCCGAGGTTCCGGAGGACATCACAAAAATCTCGGTTCCGAACTCTTTTAAGTCAATCTCGCTTTTGGCGGGAGCGACGTCCCCTGCCAAAACCGTTTTTTGCGGAAATTCCTTTTCGTCGGAAATAACCGCCTTCGCGCCGCAGGTATTCAGCGCGTAATCAAGCGTTTGGTCGTCAAGCCGCATATTGAGCAGAAGCGGTCTGAAACCGCAGCAGAGCACCGCCCAAAAAAGCTCAATCCAATCAAGGCTGTTTTCCATATATATTCCCACAACGGCGTTGTAATCAAGCTCCGGCAGGATTCCTTTAAGGGTTTTTGCCCTGCGCAGAACCGCTGTTTTTGCCTCGCCGTAGGTTGTTTTGACTATTCTGTAGCCGCGGCTTTCCTCAAACATTATGTTTTCGCTCTCGGAAAACATACATTCAAACAACGCCGCAAAATCCCTTTTCGAGTTGTTGTATCTATTCAGTTTCGCCTCGACAAACGAGTTTATGGTTTTGTATCCGCCAAGCGTATGATTGTCCATTCTTTATCTCCGAAGCGCGGAAAAATCCAATTCTCCGCCATTTTATAATTTCTTAGATAGTATAGCATTTTATAAGAGATAAAGCAATATCATTTGCGTTAATTTGTGCAAAATATGCAAAAATCCGAGAATTTTTTTGAGTCAATTATAAAGTACAACCTGTTTTTTTACGCGCGGAAAAGCAAGCCTGTCCGCATTTTGCCAAGCTTGACAAAAATTGTTATGTATGCTATATTTTCAGCAAGAATAAAAGTCGGCAGCGGCGTACTCCGCCGAAAATTTCCGACAATTCCATTGATTTGAGGGCAGTATATGAGCAACGGCAAAAAGAGCAAATTTAAGCTGTTTTTTGATTACGAAAAAGAGCTTGAATATATTAATGAAATGAACCGTTTGGGCTGGAAGCTCGAACGCGTTAAGCTCGGCTGCTTTTACAGCTTTATAAAAACCGAACCCGAGGAGTACACAACACTGATGTACGCCGAAAAAAAGAGCAGGCTTGAGGAAACCTCCGCACTCGCGAGGCGCTGCGGGTATGAAACAATACCGCACTCCTCAGACGGTATGGACTGTGTGCTGTACCTCACGGGAAGGCGGGACGAGGTTTCGCCTGTTTTTTACGCCGACGAGCACTCGCTGCTGCGCGCGTATCATATTATGTTCAGGCGTTTTTTCATAATGAGCGCGGTGTGTCTCGCACTGACAATCGCGATTATCGCCGAGCTTGTCACGCTCTTTATAATCCCGATGATTTCCTCCGGGCAAAGTGCCGGCGAGTATCCGCTGTTTTTCACGCTCACAATTATTTTTTCGGTAATCGCGCTGATATTCTGCGTTTTGACGGCGTACCTGATTCATTCCGTCTTTAAGGTTAAAAACAAAATGGAAGCGATGATTAAGGACAGGCGGGAGAAACAAAGGAAAAAGGAAGCTTCCGCCGTAAAGGTATTTGAAGGTCACAGCATAACAAAAGAGTAATCACAGCGGGGTGCCCCGCGGTCTTCTCCAGGATAAAAGCCGGCGATATTTTAATCGTCGGTGTCCCGACAGCGAAAACGCATAATCAACACCGTAGTACACAGTAAAGGAAAAGTTTTAATACAGGAAATAACTTTTCCCAAATAATAAATTCCGCACCATATTAAAACGGTCGGGAACAAAAGGCTTGAAACAAGCAAACCTATATCCCCGACCAAAATTTTCAACTTTCAACTAAAAATTCGGCTCAAAACCCGGGTGAGGTTTTGAGCCTTAATTTTTATCATATTATTCCGCGTTACTCGGCGCTTTATTCCGCGCTGATTCTGTACAGCGTTACGGAAATTCTAAACTCGCTGCCGACAGTATCGAGCGCGCAGTTGTAGTCGTAATCACCGTAATTTTTGCCAGTATAGGCGTCAATTTGCAGGGTTATGTCGCCCAAAATTTGGTTTTTGTAGCTATTATACGAGCCGTCAGAGCTGTAGTCTGAGGTCTTGACTACAACGCTGTTTCCGCTGAGGGATTCGTTTTTGTTCAGTCCCAAATCCGCGCAGTAGCTGTCAACCGCTTCATACCATCTTTGAGCGTTTTCGCGCGTGCAAACCTTTGAGTGAGCAATCACCGTATCGTCGGTAATCTCGGCGGGTTCCTTCGAGCCCGAGCTGTCGGTTACAGTAACCGCGCACTGAGCGTAAGCGCCGCTGTATGCGGTAACGGTAACCATTGCCGAGCCCGCGCTTTTGCCTACAACGGTTAATGTACCGTTTTTAATGCTCGCCTGCGCGCTTTTGCCGTCAACCTTTACCGTGCAGGTTTTCGGCACCGCGTCCTCGGGTTCATAGTAGATTTTAACGCTCGCTGTTTCGCCCTTTTTAATTGTTAACTTATCCTGGCTGAGCGTAACCGACCTGAGCATACTTTCGTTCATTTCGGCAATAACCAAGTCCTGAATCAAAAGCAGGTTCGGGTTGATGTTCTCCGAGGTGATGTTGTCCTCGGGAATGTTGTCCTGAACAGGCTTGACGGTTGTGGGCTGGGTATTCGCCGGAACGCTTGATTTTTGATTTTGCGCGGTTGTCGGCTGGGTTTCCGCCGCGGAAGAAGCCGCTGTGGTTTCCGCTGTTGTCACAACCTCGTCCGGGGTGGCGGTAACAGCGGGAGCTTCGTCGGGCGTTGCCTTTTCTTCGTCTTCGCAGCCCGCAAAACAGCCAAGCACAAGGAGAAGCGCTGAAATCAACGCTAAAGCTTTAATTTTCATAACAAATCATACCTATCCGTATATAAGCGCCGTAGGGCGCTTGTTTAATTGAAAGTTGAAATCAGATGTTCGGAATTAAAATCCGCTCCGAATTAAATTGTCGCGGTAAACGGAGCGTTTTTCTTTCAATTTGGACTTTATTCTATCACATCTTGCAGCATTTTTCAAGTTCTTTGGAATATTGTACTTTAGTAAAATCTGAAAAATCGGTGAAAGCTTACGGATTTTTGTTTACAAAACGGCGGCGGATGTTATATAATTAAATTGAAAATACGTGAGGCAGTTATGAAAAAATACATAACCGCCCTTGACAAGGGCACAACAAGCGTAAAGGCGGTTTTGTTTGGCAAAACACCAACGCGGTATGCTCGGCTCAGCACCGATTTATCCTCAGCCGGTTACGTTGAGTGCGATTCAATGGAAATTTATGCCAACCAAAACGCCGCTATGACTGAATACGCGGCAAAAAAGCGGAACCGGCATTACCAACTGCGCGAAACCACCTTTATTTGGCAAAAACCGGTAATACTAAAAGGGGATTGCAATGGTACAGATTACAGAAAAAAAGGTCTTGTCCTCCGACGGAACACACGAGCTTTACGGCAAGGTTTACGTCCCCGACGGAGAGCTCAGGGGACTGTTCCATGTTGTTCACGGAATGTGCGAGCACATCGCCCGTTATCACGAATTTTTGCTTGAACTTGCGGAAAACGGATACGTTGCCTTCGCCTACGACCAACTCGGTCACGGTCATACAGCCGCGGACGAATCCGAGCTTGGATTTTTCGCTCACGAAAACGGCTGGAAAAGACTTGTTGACGACGTAGCCCTTTTCGGCAACGAGGTTAAACAGGAATACGGTTCCGAGCTTCCGTACTGCCTGCTCGGCTTTAGTATGGGCTCGTTTATCGTAAGGCTTGCCGCAGAACAATACGACATTCAGGACAAGCTGATTATTATGAGCACAGGCGGTCCCCACGCGGCGGCAGATCCCGGGCTGGCGGCAATCGGCGCAATCAAAAAGCTTAAAGGCGAAAAATATATTTCAAATTTCATACTGAACCTCGCGTTCCGCGCGTACAACAAAAGGTTCGACGAAAACGATACGTACAGTTGGCTGACAACGAATGAGGAGATTCGCAAAAAATTCGTCTCGGACCCGCTGTGCAGCTATAGGTTTACCATTTCCGCGATGTGCGACCTGGTTCGTCTTAGCAAGGAGTGCAACACCGGCAGATGGTTTGGCTCCCGCGTTACCAAAAAGCCGATTTTGCTTTTATCCGGCTCCGACGATCCCGTGGGCAACTACGGCAAAGGAGTTAAAACGGTTTACGACAAGCTCAAGGCAAACGGCGCGGACGTCAAGTTCAAGCTTTACGCAGGCTGCAGGCACGAGATTCTTAACGACAAGTGCCGCAAAAAAGTAATAAAAGATATTTTAGAATTTACAGCATAACGCAAAAGGAGAATTTTATGTTAGGAAATTTTACTTATTCAAACCCGACCAGACTTCACTTTGGCTGCCAATCGGCGGAAAGCCTTGCCCTTGAACTTGAGCGCTTCGGCAAAAAGGTAATGCTCTGCTACGGCGGAGGCTCAATCAAGAAAAACGGCGTTTACGACGATGTTATCGGCGCTCTTAAAAAAACCGGAAAAGAGGTTTTTGAGGATCCCGGCGTAATGTCAAACCCCACGGTGGAAAAGCTTTATGAGGGCTGCAAAATCGCAAAGGAAAACAACGTCGATTTAATTCTCGCCGTCGGCGGCGGTTCAACAATCGACTACGCCAAGGGCGTTTCGGTTTCCGCCTGGAGCGACGAGGATCCGTGGAAAAAGTATTACCTTGAAATGCGCGAGCCCGACAACAAGATTATCCCTGTCGGCTGCGTGCTCACAATGGTGGGCACCGGCTCGGAAATGAACGGTGGCTCTGTCATTACAAATCACGAGCAAAAGCTGAAAATCGGTCATGTTTTCGGCGACGAGGTAATGCCTAAATTCGCTGTGCTCAACCCCAAATACACCTTTACGGTTCCAAAGTACCAGATGACGGCGGGATTTTTTGACATAATGTCGCACATTATGGAGCAGTATTTCTCAGGCGAGGACGACAACACGAGCGATTACATCGCTGAGGCGCTGATGAAATCACTGATTAACAGCTCACGCGCCGCTGTCAAAAACCCCGAGGATTACGAGGCGAGAAGCAACGTTATGTGGACGGCGACCTGGGCGCTCAACACCCTGATTGCCTGCGGCAAAACCACCGACTGGGAGGTTCACATGATAGGTCAGGCAATCGGCGCGTACACCGACGCCACCCACGGTATGACCTTATCCGCCGTGTCGCTTCCCTATTACAAAATGATTATGCCCTACGGAATTCCTAAGTTCAAGCGCTTTGCGGAAAACGTCTGGGGCGTATGCTCCGACGGCAAAACCGACGAGCAGACGGCTCTTGAGGGACTTGCCGCTATGGAAGGCTGGATGAAGGAGCTTGACCTTGTACTCAACGCCCGAAAGCTCGGAGTTACCGAGGAAATGCTCGACGGCATTGCCGGCGCGAGCTTTATTTTGGACGGCGGCTACAAAAAGCTGACAAAGGACGAGGTTATTGAAATTCTAAAGCAAAGTATGAATTACTGATACAAAAAGCGCCGCAGCAAAAATTGCCGCGGCGCTTTTTGATAGTTGAAATTTGTTAAGGCTGCGCCGACTAAGATCAGCGATTGGTAATATACTTAATCGCCTCGGTAGCCGCGACGGCTCCGTCGGCTGTGGCGGTAACAAGCTGCCTGACCTCTTTGGCACGCGCGTCACCCGCTGCGAATATTCCCGGGGTTTTGGTTTTGCAGTTTTCTCCCGAGGCGAAGTAGCCCGATGAGTCGGTTTCGGCAAGGGCTTCAAAATTTTCCGTTTCGGGGATTCTGCCGACCGCTACGAACAGACCGCTGACTTCAAGCTCAGAGGTTTCTCCCTGCTTGTTTTCCACCTCAACGCTCCTGAGCCTTGCGTCGGCGTTCAGCTTTTTGACGACGCTGTTGAACACGAACCTTACGTTGTCCTTTTCCTTTAGCTTTTCGGCGGTCGCCGCGTCTCCCCTAAAGCTGCCGCGGCGGTGAATCAAATACACGGTTTTTGCTATGTCGGAAAGGTACAGCGCGTCCTCGAGCGCGGTATTTCCGCCGCCGACTACCGCGACGTCTTTATTCCTGAAAAACGCTCCGTCACAGGTCGCGCAGTAGGAGACTCCCCTGCCAACCAGCTTGTCCTCATTTTCGGCTCCGAGCTTGCGGTTTTCCGAGCCTGTCGCGATTATCACAGCCTTCGCGCTGTACTCGCCGCGAGGAGTTCTGACGGTTTTTACCTCTCCGCCGTCTTCAATCCCGGTTGCCTTTTCAAATTTAAATTCCGCGCCGAGCTCGACCGCCTGATTATAAACCTTAGTGGCAAAATCAAAGCCCGAAATGTGAGCCGCGACAGGATAATTCTCTATATCGGGAGTGTTGATAATCTGTCCGCCGTACGCCGAGGCTTCAAGCACCAGAACGCTTTTTGAGGCTCGCCTCGCGTAAATTGCCGCTGTAAGCCCTGCAGGTCCCGCGCCGATTATTATAATATCATACATAACTATTCTCCTTTGCGGTTTTATTTGTATTGATGTCAATTTAATTGTATCAAATCGAATTATATTTGTCAAGTCGTGGTCGCGGCGGCGCGGCGGGGTGCCCCCGCGGTCTTCTCGAGGCGGGGGTGCCCCCGCTGTCTTCTCGAGGAGATACGTTAGCGTGTAATTAACGTTAATTTCCCGACAGCGAAAAAAGAATAATCAGTTTTACAATTACATTTGCGGTAATCTTGCGGTCGGACACACAGGTCCGCCCCTACAATGATAAGGAAAAGTTTTAATAAAGGAAATCTATCTTCCCAAGCAAACCTTTTACTAAAATAATAGACAACCGTTTTTGATTGTGGTACAATACTATTATAGCATTTAGGAGTTGATATATTTGAAGAATTTACGGAAAATAATTTCCGCGTCGCTGCTCGCGCTGATTATCGCGCTGAGCTCGGGCTGCGGCGGCTCAATGCAGAAAATCACCGGGCTTTCGGGCGAAAGCTATAGCTTTTCTTCTGCGCCGCAAGCCTCCGGTAATTCAAATTCAACGGAAAACCAAACACAAAGCTCCGCCCAAACCTACACAATGGCGGACATCAAAAAGCTTCAAAACACCGAGCACTTTGCCAAAAACACGCTTGAGCATATTTTTGACGGCACAATCAACGGCAAGGGCAACGCGACCGGCTACCACTACTCGATGGTCAGCGACAGCAAGGGAAAAATAATTGACGACACGCGCAGCGGCACGGACGAAAACGGAGTTTTCACAGGCAAGGTTGAGGTTGACGGAGTAAAGAAAAACGGCTTTAGCTCCTTTTACCCCGAAAGCTGGTCGCCGCAGCAGGTTGTTGACGCGATCAACACCGCCTATGACGACGCGCTGAGCAACCCCGACAACCCGCAGGGCTCGCTATGGATAGGCTTTTGCGGCGAGCTTGAAATTGATATGTATATGAACGGCAGCAAGCAGATTACTACCGCGTTTCCGGTATATGAGGGAGATTGAGTATGATTAAATATGAGATTAAGGCAACAAGCGGCGAACACCCTGTTCCCGTTGTGGTTTTTGATGACGAGGGGTACGATTTGCTGGGAGAGTTTTTGCTCGCGGAGAGGAGCTTCAGGCGCGAAATTCTGTCACAAATTAACGAGGTTGATTTGAATTTATCCGAAAAAGAGTGCTTCACGGGCAACGCCTTTACGCTTGAAACAAACAAAAGCACCTGCAAAATTATCAGCAATATAAACGGCGGCGAGCTTGTTCTTGACACCGCCGACTTTAAGCAAATTTTGCTTGACTACATCTACGCGCTGCGCGAGATTAAGGTGATGGAAAAAATGAAAAGCCACGAGCACCATCATCACGGTCATCACGAATAATAATATAATTTGAAAAAAATAAGTAGAAATAAAAAGTGCCGAGGCAGGAAATTCCCGCTTCGGCATATTTTTATGTATTTGATGTGTTTGAGCTGAGCTTTTTCTTTAACCCGGAGCAAAGCCCGACGCAAGCTCGCTTGACATCGGTGAATAGTTATATATCCAACCCTGTTGTTGTTTTTAGAAATTCATTCAGCGCACCGAGAATTTTATCAACTCCGCCCACGCTGTCGCTCTCGATATTGAGCGGCATTATCGGGTCGTGAACCGACAGTCTGAGCAGGAACCAGCCGTCGCCATTCTGCTTATCAAACGACACCCTGATTCCCTCGCGGTTGTCGTCGGCAACGTTCCAGCCGTCCTTTTGCTCGGCGTATGCCGTGAGGTCGGCGATAATCCTTTCGCCGCAGGCTCTGAAATCCTTATCAAGAATTTTGTATCTTATCTCGCGGCTTTCGAGCGGCTCTCTCAGCTCCTTTGTAAGCTCGTCGAGCTCCTTTCCCTGCTTACGCATTTGAGCCGCCTTGATGATGATTTTTGTGCAGAGGTACGCGCCGTCGTCAAGAAAATAATTCTCCCTCATCGCGGCGTGCCCGGAGGTTTCAATCGCCAGCGGACAGTTAATTCCCAGGGCGTTCAGCTCAACCGCTTTGTCGATAACATTTTTATAGCCTCTGCGGTAGCGGTAGTGCTTGCCGCCGAGCGTGTTTTCGATAAAATCCTTTAGTCCGCTTGAGGTTATTGAGTCGGTGACGATTGTTCCGCCGTCGTTGCCTTCAAGCGCGATTGCCGAGGCAACTGCGACAAGGCGATTGCGGTTAATCTCGTTGCCCTTGCTGTCCACAGCGCCGCCGCGGTCAACATCCGTGTCAAAAATCACGCCCAAATCGGCGCCCGATTCGAGCACAGCCTCGCGAATAGAAGCCATAGCCGCGCTGTCCTCGGGATTCGGAACGTGGTTCGGGAACATTCCGTCGGGTTCAAGATAGCGGCTGCCGTTTGTGTCCGCTCCCAAAACAGCGAGTACCCTGTCGGCATAAAAGCCGCCGGCGCCGTTGCCCGCGTCAACCACGATTTTGAAGCCCCTGAGCGGGTGGTCGTAGTCGTCGGCGTTTACCTCTTTTTTGATTTTTTCGCAAAGACCGTTCGCGTAGTCGGTCATATAGTCGTAATCCCTTTGCGAGCCGCCGCCGCTTTCCTCGGGGTGCTCACCGTCCTGAGCATATTGCAAAATCTCCTCTATATCGCTGCCCTCGAGTCCGCCCGAGCGCGTAAAAAACTTCAGTCCGTTGCGGTTAAACGGGTGGTGGCTCGCGGTAATCTGCAGCGCGCCGTCGCAGCCCAAATCAACCGTTGTCATAAACATTGACGGAGTTGAGGCAAGTCCGCAGCAAATAACCTCCGCTCCAGCGCGGACAAACCGCTTTGTGACAACCGCGGAAATTCGCGGTCCCGAAATCCGGCTGTCACGTCCGACTGAGATTTTGAGCTGATTCGCGGGTTTATTCACCTTTTTTGAAAGCCAGAGCACAAAACCGTCCGCCATATCCGCGACTACGCCGTCGGTGAGGTTAACGCTTTGTCCCTCAACCCCCTCTGTCGCCACTCCGCGGATGTCGGTTCCGCTCTTGAACTGTTTATATAAATCGTTAAGCATACAAATTTCCTTTCCGTACCGTTGATATAAGCTTATTTTACCATAAAAAGCAGGAAATCTCAATATATTAGCGCAATACGCGCAACCGAATTTTTCGGAATTTCTTTAAGTTTGTGAAAACACTACTTTGTTTTATTATTTTGTAAAATTAAGTTGTTCAAAATGTCCAAGCAGGTGTAACAAATTTGTCGCATTGTAATTTTTGAGAAACCTGTTTTACAGCAATATTCACAATTTACCTTTATTATATTTGTGTATTATTGACACTCAAATAGCAATTCGCCCAAATATCAAATATGATTTTTGTTGACTTTTTCAGATTTTAGAGTATAATAATAAATGTCAAGTAAATAGTCCGCTTGATTATCGGCATTTCAAATGCTGCTCGAGTAAAATTGAATAATAAAGTCGATAGTAATGATCATTTATTGCCAAATGGTAAATGGCGCACATATCGATTGACTCCGATTTGAGTTAATCAAAAGAAGGAGGAAGGAATATGACACCAATTCTCAACTTGCACAACATTGATGTTGCAGATTTCCTCGCCGTGCTTGATACCTGCGAGGGCAACGTTTATCTCGTAACAAACGAGGGAGACAGGCTTAACCTCAAAAGCAAGCTTTGCCAGCTTGTCGGTCTCACAAGACTGATTGAGGGCGGCAAAATTGCCGAAGCGAGCGTCTTCTGCGAAAATGTTCGTGACGAGAGCAAGCTGTTCAGATTCAACTGCTTTGGCGACAAATCTTGCGCCAACGTTGGTTAAGAACACTGATTTTAATGGAAAGTATATTGAAATGATTTGACGCTTTATAAAGCATATAATTACAACAATCCACGTTTTTCACGTTAATTTCAAAACTTCTAAATCCAAAAAAGACCGCTGACAAGCGGTCTTTTTTGGTTTATACTAATATTTATAATTTCCTCAGCTTACGGTAATCCAAACGTCAACCGAATTTGTCCTGTGCAGTACGTCGGTTACGCTGTATGTCACCTTGTACTTGCCCTTGCGCGTTGTTACAACGTTGCCGGTAACCTCTATGCTTTCGGTAATATCGCTTCCGCAGGTGTCCGCGGCGGTTATTCCGTCCTTAGGCAAGTATTCGGAGCCTTGGGTTATCGTCATATCCTTCGCGCCTGTAATTTGCGGCAAACGGCTGTTGTACGGATTGCCGCTTTGCCTGTCGGTAGGATCCCAGCCCAGCCCCGAACCGTTGATTTTGATTGCAGCGGGCTTGCCGAGAGGCTCGGGAGTGTTGCTGTCATAAATTTTTACAGTCGTTCCGATCGGGCAGTTTTCATAAATCCACCTTGTGTCCTCAACCGTCATTCTTACGCAGCCGAGGGAAGCCTCCGAGCCGAGCTTGTTGAACTCCTCAATCTCAAGAGAAGCATTGTCGCTCATTTTGGCGTAGGGCACGCTGTGGAACAGAAAGTCGCCTGTGATTCCGCTGATATACTGACCGTAAACTTCATTGTACAGCGCATGCCACTCTGACTTAAAGTAAATCTCAAACTCGCCCGTAACTGTGGAATTATTCTTGCCGCAGGAGCAAAGCATCGCCCTTACGGGAACGGTGTAATCGCCGTGATCGTCGTAAGTATAGACTGTGACGCAGCTCTGGGTACGGTTGACGTGGACTTCATAGAGCTCGTCTAAATCTTCCTCGTCGGTCTCGTCGTAGTTTTTCTCAAGAACGCTTTGATTCGCGGTAATCGCGGTTGAAAATTTATCCTGCTGCGGCTGTTCCTCCTCCTTTGTAACAGTGACCTCAAAGTCCATGCTTTGGTCTGTGTCCAGCTTAGCTGTGAGCGTTGCGGTTCCCTCGGCAAGAGCGTCTGCCCTGCCGCCGCTGTCCACGCTGACAATCCTTTTGTTGCTGCTTGTCCAGCCCGTCACAAGAGTTTCGTAAGCCTTGGGAACAGAGATAATTTGTGTATTTCCGAGAGGAATACTTAAATATTCAGTTTTCAGCTCCGCCTCGTCGATTGTCGCGCGAAACGGCGCGGAAACCGAGGCGGCGGACTGCTGCGGCGCGCTCGGAATTTTGACCGCGGCAGAACTTACCGCCATGGCCACACAAATAATCAGCGCCGTCAGGTAAACTGTTATCGCAAAAGGTCTTTTCATAAGCAACCTCAAATATTACAAAATTTTAACCGTTTATTCTATTCTAACATTATTTTGCGAATAACGCAAGAGAGATATTTAAAAATCCGAAAAAGTATGATAAAATAATTTCAACATCAGACAGACGGTGATTTTTATGGCACATCCGATAAAGCATTTCAAGATAATTACAAACCACAGGCACAAGGTTATTGCCAACTGCGTCAGGGCGGGAATTTTATGGCAGGGGTTGTTCCACGACCTGTCAAAGTACAGCCCGACCGAGTTTATTCCCGGAGCGCGGTTTTATCAGGGCAACCGCAGCCCCAACGAAAAGGAGCGCGAGCTTTACGGCTACTCGAGCGCGTGGCTGCACCACAAGGGCAGAAACCGCCATCACTACGAATACTGGAACGACTACAACCCAAAGACAAAGCAAATAGAAAATGTTGAAATGCCGATTCGCTATGTGGTTGAGATGTTCTGCGACCGCGTGGCGGCGAGCAAGATATATAACAAGGGAAATTACACCGACGCCCATCCCTACGAATATTTCCTAAAAATCAAGGGCAAAAACCGTATGCACCCGAACACCGAGGCTCTGCTGTGCTCGTGGCTTGAGATGCTCCGCGACGAAGGCGAGGAAAAAACCTTCGCCCACATCAGGGCGCTGAATAAAAAGGATAGAAAATAATGGACGCGCAAAAAATAATCCACCCCATTCCCCCGCTGTTTGACGAAAATTCGGAAAAGCTGATTTTGGGCAGCTTTCCGTCGGTAAAATCCAGAGAAGCGATGTTCTTTTACGGTCATCCGCAGAACCGTTTTTGGAAGCTTATCGCCCTGCTTTACGGCGAAAACGAACCGAAAATCATTGCGGAGAAATCCGAGCTGATACTGTCACACAACCTCGCCTTGTGGGACTCAATCCATTCCTGCACGGTTACCGGCTCGTCGGACAGCTCGATTAAGGACGTTGTGCCTAACGATTTGAGCATGATACTACGCGGCAGCAGGGTCAGCCAAATCTTTTGCAACGGTGCGCTGTCTCACAAAATGTATATGAAGTACATCTTCCCTACCACCAAAATCGAGGCGGTAAAGCTTCCGTCCACAAGCCCCGCAAACGCCGCGTTTTCGCTGGATAGGCTGGCGGAGAAGTGGAAGGTAATTTTAAAATAAAGCACGGCTTCCTTTCGGAAGCCGCATTATTTTTACATCAACAGCGTAAACCGCCGAATCAATCACCGAGCGCGGAACCAGCAGCTCGATTTAACCGGTGATTATTTATTAAGAGACGCGTAGATTTTGTCGAAAAGCATTGATACCCACGGTATCATACCTATGAGCGGAAGCTCTTTCTTTTTACCTGTCGCGGCGTTGACAATACCGATGATTGCGAGGACGAACAGGAATACTGAGCCGCTCCAAAGAACAAAGCCGGTAATACCGTAAACCATGCTGCGTCCGACGAGCGGAATTGTTCTGATAATCGCGAGGAGGATTACCTTTATAATTTCATAAGCGACCTGTACCGCCCAGAGGGTAGCGCCCTGCTTAACATGGAACTGACAGTAGTCCGATCTCTTTCTTACGAAAAGAGGAATGAGGAACAACGGAGCCCACGGAACGTAAGCGAGCCACGCGAGACCTCTGTCCGAGCCGAGAACCGTACCGTCGCTGTTCATAACATCGGGCTGTATCGGCTGCTGAGGAGTCTGCTGAGTGTTGTCCGCCGGCGTGCCGCAGTTAGCGCAAAAAGCAGCGCCATCGGGAATTTGATTTCCGCAATTTTTACAAAAAGCCATAAATTTACCCCTTTATGATGAATATTTTTTTGCTTTGTTTATTTTTATTATAAAGAAATGTATTAACCCTGTCAAGCAAAAAATTCGCACCGCTGAGCCGGCTGGTATTCGCCGATGTTTTCGACTTTACAAATACGCGCGATTATGGTATTCTTTTTTTAGTTTAAAGCAAAGCCCGGCGCAAGCTCGCTTGACATCGGCTGCGACGAGGCAATCACCTCAAGAGGTTTATGATTGGTTATGGCAATACCTCATTCGGATTGCGGATTGCGAGGTACTGCCTTATAGAAGAAGGGATAAAAATGAAACACGGTCTGGTACTTGAAGGCGGCGCGATGCGCGGACTTTTTTCCGCTGGCGTCATCGACGTTCTTATGGAAAACAAAATTGAATTTGATGCGATTGTCGGCGTTTCGGCGGGCGCGGCGTTCGGCTGCAACTATAAATCCCGCCAAATCGGCAGGGTTATCCGCTATAACACGCGGTTCGCGAATGACAAAGAATATTGCTCAGTCGGCTCGCTGATAAAAACAGGCGATTTGTTCGGCGCAAAATTTTGCTACCACACAGTGCCGAATGAGCTTGATGTTTTTGACAGGGAAGCGTATGACAAAAACCCGACCGAGTTTTACGTCGTAGCTACCGAGGTTGAATCGGGCAAGCCGATTTATACCCTGCTCAGGCACGCGGACGACATAGCGTATGAGTGGATCAGGGCTTCGGCTTCAATGCCGCTTGTGTCAAAGCCCGTTAAGATAGGCGGCAAGCGATACCTTGACGGCGGTATGAGCGACTCGATACCTATTGATTTTATGATTAAAAAGGGCTTCGAAAAAAACGTCGTCGTCCTGACACAGCCGAGAGATTTTACAAAGGAAAAGGCTTCTATGCTGCCGCTGATGAAGCTCTCGCTCATAAAATATCCGAACACCTACGAAACTATCCTGCACAGGCACGAGGTTTACAACCGCAGCCGCGACAGGGTTTTTGAGGAAGAAAAGCAAGGCGGCGCGTTTGTAATCTGCCCAAAGGAAAAGCTGCCAATCGGCAGAATCGAGCACGACCCCGAGGTTATGCGAAAGGTATATCGGCTCGGACGCGAAGCCGCCGAAGAAAAGCTCGGGGAATTAACAAAATTCTTAGGTTAACGCGGCTATGCCCGCGCTGCCCATTGCCGCCCGCGCAAAGAGCACCGCTTCCGTATTTTCTTATTATTTATTACTCATTACTTAAAAAAGGATTGGCTCATTTTTGAACCAATCCTTTTTATCATATTACTTAAAATAAGCGACGCCGCTCTCGAAGATTTTTTGATCCTTTTCAAACGGAACGTTCTTGCAGATGTTCTCGCCCTTGCGCTCGCTGTGTCCCATCTTGCCCAAAACTCTGCCATCGGGAGAAGTGATACCCTCAATCGCGCAGATTGAACCGTTGATGTTATAGGCGATGTCGCTGCTCGGGTTTCCGCTGAGGTCAACATACTGAGTAGCAATCTGACCGTTCGCGGCAAGCTGTCTGACGGTATCAAGGTCAGCCATAAATCTGCCCTCGCCGTGCGACACGGGAACGGCGAAAACGTCGCCCGCGTTAACACTTGAGAACCACGGAGACTTAACCGAGGTCACCCTTGTGTACGCCATGTGAGAGATATGCCTGCCGACGGTGTTGAAGGTAAGGGTTGGATCGCTCGGCTTGAGCTCGCGGATTTCTCCGTAGGGAACAAGTCCGAGCTTAATCAGCGCCTGGAAGCCGTTGCAGATACCGAGCATAAGTCCGTCGCGGTTTTTGAGCAGGTCGTTAACCGCCTCGGAAATTCTCGGATTGCGGAAGGTCGTCGCGATAAACTTGCCCGAACCGTCGGGCTCGTCGCCGCCCGAAAATCCGCCGGGAATCATAATCATCTGCGACTCCTTAATCAGCTTTTCCATCCTGTCGATTGTCTCCTCAATGCCGCTTTGGGTGAGGTTTTTAACAATCAGCAGCTCTGCCTCGGCTCCTGCCTTTTCAAAGGCGCGCGCGGTGTCTACCTCGCAGTTTGTGCCCGGGAATACGGGAATAAATACCTTAGGCTTTGCGGTCTTAATCGCGGGAGTTTTTATGTTCCTCGCGTTGTAAAGCTCCGCCTCAACCTCGATTTCGGGGCAGTCAGCCTGAGTCGGGAATACCTTTTCGAGCGGAGCGGTCCACTTTTCAAGCACAGCGTCGAGCGAAACGCTCCTGCCGCCCATGGTGATTTTTCCGTCGTCGGTTACGGTACCGAGGTCGTAGCTCAAAACGCTGCCGTCGAGCTCTGCGCCGTCCTCAAGCTCGAGCACGAGCGAGCCGGACAGCGGAGCGAAAAGCTCTGTATTTGTCAGCTCCTTTGTGAAGCTAAAGCCAAAGCCGTTGCCAAACGCCGCCTTGCAGACGCTCGCCGCTGCGCCGCCCTCTTTTACTACCGAGGCGGAGAGAACCTTGCCGCTCTGCGTCAGCGCGTAAACCGCCTTGTACATCTCGACAAGCTTGTCCCACTCGGGCATCAGCGTCTCTTTATTTTCGGGAACGGGAACATAGATTACCTTTGAACCCGCCTTTTTAAATTCTGAGGAAATTGTCTTGCTCGCCTTTGTCATCGCGACCGCGAAGCTTACAAGCGTGGGCGGAACGTCGATATCCTCAAACGAGCCGGACATACTGTCCTTGCCGCCGATTGAGGGCAGTCCCAGCTTTAACTGCGCCTGCATAGCTCCCAAAAGTGCCGCCGCGGGCTTGCCCCAGCGCGAGGGAACGTCCTTTAAGCGCTCAAAATATTCCTGGAAGGTGAGCCTTGCCGTGAGCGGATCCGCGCCGATTGCAAGAAGCTTTGAGGTTGACTCAACGACCGCGTAGGCGGAGCCGTGGAACGGACTCCAGCGCGAAACGCCGGGAATGAATCCGTAGCTCATCGCCGAAGCGTCGTCCGTCTCGCCGTGGAGCACGG
>CAJOLF010000006.1 GCA_905235295.1 uncultured Ruminococcus sp.
GCGTTCATCATTCCCTGCTCCTATTACAACTTCAAGCATATCATCATCTATGATGTTAAGCTCGGTATTATCAGACAGCTAAGGCCGTACAATATTCTTGCTTTTGCTTACGCTGTCCTGACAATGCTTGATTTTATTGGTTTGTACGCAGATATTGTGCCGTTGTATATTGTTTCCTGCATAGGAATCGGCTTGATCGCGGCAACGATTCTCCCTTTACTGAAACGGGGTGTGGATAAATGGATAATGTAGGATATATCCAGTACAGCTGCATAATGATCCCGATGCTTCTTTCGCTTTTTATAATGGAAAAAAAGGCGAGGATGCTGATTTGCTTTATCCTGACGGGATGTACGATTTGTCTGTTTGTGTCTGAGCTCAACGGACTTTTGTACCAGCTTCTGAAAAAAGATATGCTGTACTTCTGTACGATGGTCTCTCCGGTGACGGAGGAGGTTTTAAAGGCGATGCCCGTGCTTTTCTTCGCGTTTTTCTTCTCGGGTAATAGAAAGGAGCTTGTTCAGGCTTCATTTGCGCTGGGACTCGGCTTTGCTATTATGGAAAATATGAATATGCTCGCGCAGAATTTTGAGAACACTACGCTGCTTTGGGCGGTCTTAAGGGGCTTCGGAGCCGGACTGATGCACAGTATATGCACGGTCTGCGTCGGACTCGGCATATCGTATGTAAAGAAAAAACGCAAGCTTTGGATCTGCGGAACACTTGCCCTGCTGATGACGTCGATAACCTACCATGCGATCTACAACACGATCGTTATGTCGAAATACAGGTATTTCGGTTTTGTGCTTCCCTTGGCGACGTATCTGCCGATAATCATTTCCTATACAAGAGGAAGGAAAATAAAGCTTTACCTTTCAAAGCTGAAAAATCAAAAAAATTCAAATGAAGTGTGATGTGAGCCGTTCAAATTGCGATTACATTTACAGCAGGGACATTATCCCGGTCTAATTTTCAAAAAAGAGGTAACTGTTATGAACGGAATGGAAATGCTTGAAAAAATGGAAATGATCGCTTCCGAGTATGTGCAGGAGGCGGATAAGCCGTTTCAAAAGGCGAAAAGATCTTCGCGCGGAAAAATCATTATGCTTTACGCGGTTGGTATGGCGGCAGGCTTTGTTATGCTGTTCATATCCGCGTCTATGCTTTTGTTAAACGGAAATATACTCACAACGGAAACAGGAACGAACAACGAATGGGCGGCTACCGCGTTTGGCGGAAACGCCGGCATGCCGATATTCCTGCTGGTACTTTCGGTTGCGGTGATCGGCTTGTTCGCGTTCCTGATCATCAGGAGGAAAAAACGTGACTGACGACGGAATTATTGATCTTTACTTGGCGCGAAACGAAAAAGCAATTATGGAGACCTCGGACAAATACGGAAAAAGACTGTATAAGCTCTCGTGGCAGATAGTTGCCGACGAGGGCTCAGCCGAGGAATGTGTGAACGACACATGGCTTAAAACTTGGGAAAGTATTCCTCCGCACGAACCGAGGGATTATTTCTTCGCGTTCATTGCAAAAATCACGCGGTCACTTTCTCTGTCTGTTTGCAGAAAAATGACCGCAAAAAAGCGTTCGGCGAATGTGACCGCGCTCTCCGACGAGCTGGAGCAGTGCGTCGGCGGCGGAGATCCGATTAATCAGAGAGTCGACGAAATGCACTTCGGAGACTCTATCAACAGCTTTCTCGGCGGTTTATCTGAGGAAAAGCGCGATATGTTCGTCAGGCGTTACTGGTATATGGACGACGTCCCCGCAATAGCCAAAAGACACGGCTGTTCGGAGACCCGTGTCACAACCGAGCTTTACAGGATAAGGAAAAAGCTCAAGTCGCAACTTGAGGACGACGGTATTTGGGTTTAAGAAGGGCTATTTGTATGAGAAAGAAGCATTTAAATAAATTATCCGGACTTTGCGTCAGCCTGCTCATGGCAGCAGCACTGATTGCTTCCGTTCCGGTCTCCGCCGCGGCGGCTGACCAAAAATATATTTCCTCAATCGGCACTGCAACGGGAGAAAACGGTGAGAGCGACCTGCTCGGCCGCGGCTTTACGGTATTTCATCCAATGCTGAGCGGCAAGAACGGCGAGGGGCTTTGGCTTGGATATCAGACTACCGCGGACAGCTCGTCCGCGATAACCGAGCTTCAAGCGGAGGCTGACGGAAGCTTTACGTGGAAAACAGGCGGAGATAAAGCGCCTGTCCTCTCTGTGTACTTCATATCTGCGAACCTGAGCGGAGAGCAGGATTTCAATAACGTTATGCCGATCGCGAACAACGGCGCCGCAGCTATGCGCGGAACGGACGGAGAACCGGCGGTGTTTAACACTGACAGCGGAAAGGGATATCTTGCCGTGGTTCATAAGGATGTGTGGAAAAACTACATAGCGAATGTTGTTTCTGTCACGTCGGACACAAAAAAGGACGCGATAACGCAGCTGTATAAAAACGGCTGCGAATACTATATAGATAAAAACCTGTCGGGCAGCGATTCGTCGGCAGCATATATCGGATATTCAAAAACAAACGACGCTTCAAAGGCAGTCACTGATATCATCGCTTTTCAGGGTGAAAGCGACGTACCCGAGGGTTACGAGGCGGCAGGCAGGGAAGCTATAGGCGGAAAGACCTATTACTTCACCAGAAACGCAAAGCTCGGTAATCCGATAGTTGATCTCGAGCCGCTTGAAAGCGAAAATGAGACCGAGCTCGGCGCTAAAGAGATTTCGGTGATGACCTCCGCAGGCGGAGACGATCACGTTACCAAGCCGTATATTCTTGAAAACGCGGAGTATCAAAAATTCGCTCAGAGTAAGGACAGATTTATAATGAGCGATATCAAGGTAAACGACGGCTCGGCGACAGGTCTGAGCGCCGTGTCGGCAAAAGACGGTCTTACGGAAAAGAAAAAGGAAAGAAACCGTTTATTGGACTTAAAAACCATAGACGGAGCAAATGAAAACAGCGATTCGCTGACTAAGCTCGGCAGCGCCGCGGAAACTGCCGCGGCTGAGGAGGAAACGACGGTAGTTACCGATAAGAACGAGGATGAAGACGAACAGAAAGCGGAAAATGAAACGGTAGGCAGCGGCACGGGAACTTCGTATTCCGACCCGGGAAACAGTCTTCCGCCTTGGCCGGCTGTTGTGATACCGCTTATAATCGTGATCGCGATTCCCATCGCCACAATCATCATAAGAAAAAGAATACTGACAACGCGGGGTGGAAGCAATGACAAAAAATAATGTGATCAAAAGACTTCTGCCTGTATTTGTTATTATTTCATTACTCATATCAACAGCTCCGGCAGTTATAGCAGCCGTGCCCGAAGCGGACGGCACAGAGAAGGTATCGACTGAGCAGGAGCTTCGGTTTGCCTTGTCGCGCAACTCTCAGCCGAAGCTGACAAAAGATATTAAGCTGACAAGCAGCCTTGTTATCAGCGGAAGGGCGACTGTCTTGCTGGAGGGCAAGAAGCTTTACCGCGAGCTTAGTTCGCGCGCCGACGACGGCCACGTTATAGAGGTCAAAAGCGGCGGCAATCTTACGCTCAAAAACAGAGTAGAGGACGAGGCGGTCATATCCGGCGGCTATGCGACTCAGGGCGGCGGCATACTGAATAACGGAACGCTGAAGATAGAAAATATTAAAATTTCGGACAACAAAGCGCAAAACGGCGGCGGTATATTCAGCGACGGCGTGCTTGAGCTGAATAATGTCAAGTTTGAAAGCAATCAATCGGAGGACGGCGAAGGCGGAAACCTTTGGACGGAAAACAAGGCAAGCCTTACAGGCGTTTCCGTCAGCCGCGGCAGCGCAAAATACGGCGGCGGAATATTCAATAGGGGCGGCATTTCGCTTAATAATGTTATCGTAAAGAACAACGAAGCGCTCGACGGCGGCAGCATCCTAAACCACGGCATACTATCCGCAAAGGATATCAGCCTTGAAGGCGGAGCCGCAGACGGCGGAGGCGGCGGCAACCTCTGGAACGACGGTATTGCAAACCTTACAAACGCGAACATCACGGGAGGTTACGCGCGTAACGGCGGCGGTATCGCGAATCACGGCTCCGTTATTATGAAGGATAGCTCCGTTTACAATAACGAGGCAGCCGGAAAGGGCGCCGGAGTGTACTTCAACAGCTATACCAACGGCAGAAATTTCAGCCTGAACGGTAAAAACACAATCACCGAAAACACCGGCTGGGGCGGCTGCGCAGGTATATATGTCGATGCCGCGAGCAAGGGAGATCTGCTTATTCAGGATACGCCCGTTATCAAGGGCAACAGAGATTACCAAGCTTCTCACCACAACCTTTATCTTGAAGGCTCTAAAAAGATACGTATTTCGGGAAAGCTCACCTCAGACGCTTCTGTGTATCTCAGCCTGCAAAATGTAAACGGTGTTTTCACTGTTGATTACAACAAGACAGACTCAAAGGAAGTGTTCCACGGCGAAAACAAAGAGGAGATCAAGGAGGTCTTTGTAGATCCGGAAGCAGAGTCCGGTGCGACCGAGCTGCACCTCGGCACATATTTGTTCACGCTGGTAAAGGAAACCAAGGTGTCAGGCGGCGATATCCGCAAAACCAAATCGTATTATTACGACCTGCCTTCCGTTTGGGACGCGGCGTTTACAGAGGTCAGGAACGCCGAAAGTTGCGTTATAACGCTTAACGGCAGCTGTGAGACAAAGGCGCCGCTTATCGCGGACGCAAGCGGCGTGATCCTCGATTTGAACGGCTATACGCTGAAAAGAACCGGTGCGAACAAAGCTTCCTCGGGCGAAGTCATAACGGTAAAATCCGGCGCGGTATTTTCAATCAGGGATTCTTCTCCCAAGCGCAGCCCCGAAGGACGATCCAAGGGAGAGCCCAAGGGCGGAATGATCACCGGCGGCAGCAGTAAGGACAGCGGCGGCGCTATAGTGATAAGCGAAAAGGCAACTCTGAATATAAATGGCTGCACGCTGTACAAGAACAATTCCCAAAGCTCCGGCGGAGCTGTATACGTTAAGGGTACGCTGAATATGCAGGGTACAGCGGTAACGGAAAACACCACCGTCAATATAGGCGGCGGAATTTATGTTGACGAGGGCGGCATCGCTACCGTCAAAAGCTCCGCGTTTTCCAAAAACACAGCCAGTCACGGCGGCGCGGTAGAAAACATCGGCGGTACTCTGACGCTTTCGGGCTGCGAGCTCACCGGCAACAGCGTCGGCGGCGACGGCGGCGCTGTAGAAATCAGGGGCGGCGCTAAGAAAACCGTGTTCGTAAATACAAAAATGAGCGATAATACCGCGCGGTCGAGCGGCGGCGCGATTTACGTCAACTCAAATCAGCTGTTCCTTTCGGACTGTGAGATACAAAATAATTTTGCTCCCAATAAGAAGGGCGGCGGTATCTTTGTTCAGAAGGGCAGACATATAAGCGTTCAGGGTAAAATGGTTATTTCCGGAAACCTTGAACTGACAGATTCAAGGCCGTCGGTAACGAATGTCGCGCTGGCTTATGACAGCGACAAAAACCAGGCGTTTATTCAGAACGCAGGTCTTTCGGAGGGCTCGCGGATAGGTCTGGAGCGCGTCCATTCACAGGGAAAGAACGTCGGCTCAGATCAGAAGCTTGTTGTAAAAAACTGTACCTCTTTTCAAAGGGGATATTTTTTCGCAGACAGCGGCAAGATCAATTTCAGAGAAACGGGCGATAAATTCGAGGTGTTCATGGCTACCTCCGTCCGTCCGTTCGGATACGCGGTTTATCCGCTGATCGCGGCGGAGCTTGTCGCCGCGGCGGCGATACTTACAAGAGCACGTATCAGAAAAAAGGAAAAAGTCAAAGCGGAAAGCAACACAGAGAAAGGGGATGAAGGCTGATGCTGAAAAAAATAATACGCATTACGGCAATAATGCTCACCTTGTGTATTTTGGCTGAGCCTGCCCTTTTCAAGGCGATTACCGACGACGGTCAGTTAATTGCCGAGGTTTATGCCGCCGAGGACGGAGAAGCAGCCTCAAAGGCGGAGGATTTTATCTCCGACCTGCGTTTGTATAAATCAAGCGACGTCGCCAAGGCTAAGGCTCAGGCGGAGCAGGAGGGCTTTACGCTTTTTTCATCGGGAGATACTCCTGTGGATTTGAACCAGTACACCGGCAGGGATTATATAACTCTCGGCTACAAGACCTCAAAGGATGAAAAGGACGCGATTCGCGATATCAAAATGCTCGAAATGGGCAACGGCTACGAGTGGTACGACTACATTAAGGTCATTGAGGGACAGACCGAAAAGCTCGAGCCCCAGGCTGCGGACGTGATCGTCGCGGCTAACGAAATGAATGCAAAGCTTAACAGCGGCTCTCAAGCTGCGAAAATGGCGCGGGATTATCTCAATTATCTTTATTTCACTGAAGATATAGAAATGTATTTAATGTATATGGATAAGGATAACCTCAACGCAAAAGTACCAAAGGCGGTTGTGCGCCATAAGCTCGGCGACTGGCTTATGAGCACGGATATCAACCGCGATATGATAAAAAAGATTCTGATTATGGCTAACGGCGGCTCGCTGACTGCTATGTATTCACAGCTTGCGATCGGTGTTTCAGACACCGGTGAGACGTGGGCGGAAAGAATAAGCAAAAGCGAGGTCTATAACGAGCTTAACGCCCAAAGCATAAAGACTTCGACCTTGGAAGCCTATGACAAGATGTACTACGGTTATGCTAATGAGCTTTTACCGAAGCTAACGGAATTCGCTAAAGCGTACCGAAGCGCCGAGGCACGAAGAAACCGCAATGACGGCGAGATCTATACCCCCGAGCTTCCCGGCGGAGATATCAACGCGGAAAACGCAAAGGACGTTGTTGAAGCGTCAAAGGACGCTGAATCGGGCGATTTGATGTACATAGCCGCGTATGAAATGCTTAACAGATTTCAAGTCGGCAAAATCGGCGCCGGCGATTATCTGCTTTCCTTAGCGGAGGGCAGTTATGAAACAAGAGAGGATATGCGCAGGCTTTACCCGCTTGTCGACGCGCTTACGGACGGTCAGTTCGCGATGATGAAGATCGTCGGCGTTTCGCAGATGGCAATGGCTCTCAACCATTCCGATGATGTTTTCGAGGAGATGGAGCGCAAAAAAGCCGACGTGATCGAGGCGGTCAAAAAGGCTTCGGGCGGCGAAGAAACCATTTGCGTATGGGCAGGCGTGAACACCGAATTCTACGAGAGAAAGGTCGCGCTGACCTCAAAGGCTTACCGCGAGAGCAACGCCAGCAAGGTTTATGAGGATTTGACCCGAATGGGTACATTTTACGAGGATATGAACTTTGCGATGACGATTATCGGACTTGTCGGCTCGGCATCGATGCTTATAACCGGAATAGCTATGCTCGCAATCGCAGGCAGCGGCTTGACCGTATGGGCGGCTTGCGCGGGCGCTATCGGAACGGGCGTTTTGGCAAGCATAGGCGGCATTATCGGCTGTATCGCGGTTATCGCCGGTTACGCTTCACTTGCCGCTATGATAGTTGTGGCGATCATCTATTTTGTCCACTGGCTTATTCACCGTAACGACGACGCGGACAAGGAAGATTATCTGAAAATGCCCACGGAGATCTACGACTGGCGCGAGGACGTCATCGTAAACGGCAAAAAGGGCAACTCCTTTGTAAAATACGACGTCCTGTGTAATTCCAAAGCAGAGCCTCAGGACATCAACGCCGACGACGGAAAGCGCTGGAATTTGCTTTATATGTCTAAGGACAGCCGCTTCGGTTCTCCGCTTTGTCTAAATGAGTTGGGCAAGGCCTTTGCGAGAACGGTCAGCAACGCGACCTCTCCCGAGGGCTATGAACCCGTAACCTTGTTCGGCGGCAAGGACGCCGCCAACCTGAATTCTTATGTCAGAAAGCAAAATTCAAAGTCCTTGTATCTTCACTTTGTAACCAAGGATCAGGTCGACCACACGGTTTACCGCGACGACGGCGCGGTTGACGACGCGGATTTCCGCCAGGCGTCAAATGTCAACAAGGGAACTAAGGTTCCGCTTGAAAAAGGCGAGCAGTACCTGAACGGCTTGATGATATCAAATGCTGAATCCGAGATGGAAGCCAAGTCGTTTATCAATAAAAATCCCGGATTCAGGGTGCTTGACCAAAACCTTACGCCGGGAGAAGGCTTTACATATTTAGGCTATTCCTCCACAAACGTGGCGGACGGCGCTATCACCGATATCCGTATCGTTCCGAGTTATAACGGCTCGGAAAGCATTACCTTCGGCGCGGCAAGCTACGGCTGCGCAGGAACACTGCCCGACGGCTCCGGACTTATGTACACCCGTTTTAAGGAGGCAGGACCTGCTATAATCGACAGCTTCTCATTTACTAACGAGCCGCTCGGTAAAGATAACCCCTTAGAGCCGGTATGTACGTTTTACAGTGCCGAGCCCTACAGTGTTTCTCAAAATAAAAAGGATGAAATAAGGGATTTCGAAGGACAGTACTTTGATACCGATGAAAAAGCTCTGTATCTCTATTTCAAGCCGTCGGTCAGCTTTACCTCCGGTGATGAATATATCGGCGGACTTCAGTTTGTAACGGACTATCAGCCTTCTTATTATGAGTCCATATCTCATGACAGCGCAAATCTTAAAAAGCACAAGGTGGAAATAAGAAACGCGATAGATTATATGAACGATACAGGTCTGGAATTTTTTGACGTGGATTTCGCCGCAGGCGAGGAATACATTGAAAAAATCAATTATCTTGACGTGCTCACCAGAAAAATGCGAACGAACCGTTATAAAAACAGCTGGTTCTATTCGTATTATCAGGGCAGGGAAACATATTTGGCTTATACTACCACCTATAATCCCTATCGCGCGATATACGACGTTTCCGTTTATACTGCGACTCCGAGGCTTGAAACCCTTCCGCATTCCATTGTGGGAAGCAAGGGCAGCTACGCCGCGGCGTATACCACGCTTATCACCAACGAGACCTTTGTAACGGCAAACGACGCCGGAAATTTGATCGATTACGTCGATATGAACACCGATATGGCAAAGGGCGCTCAAAAGGAATTTATCCACACCGTTTCATCAAAAGCATACAACGATAAGATACTTGACAGCGAGGTGCTTGCTGATTATTACGGCAGACTTGAGAAGCGTCATTGGAGCACGGTAGAGGAGAAGGTAAAAAAAGCCGGGAATTCACCCGTATACTTCCAAGATGATTACCAGACTCCGGAGCTTAATCTACAGTATTTTGTCAACAGAAATAACCCCGAGGGCAATATTTCCTATGATTTCGGTAAATTGAGATTGCAGGGGCTTTATCAGCTCGGTCCGGTTTCCGGATCAGCGCCGCTGAAAAAAGGAGATATCTTCGTCAGCCGCGACGGCAATACGCCCGAGGGTATGCACTCCGTTCACCGCTTCACAGCTCCTTATCAGGAAGAGCCGGTAAATTTGAGTATTTGCGACGATTCCGGAAAGAATGTTTCCTGTTATATTTATATCACGGGAGAGGAGCAGAAGAGAGGCAAATATATAAGCGGCTTTGAGGTAATCAGCTATGAACGTCCGCCCGATACCGAAAAGCGGAAGTTCACCAAGGATGAGCTGTTCACTTATGCGCAGACCTGCGACGACAGCTGCGCGCTTGGTCTTATCAGCAAGATTGAGGGCGAGGTGTACAACTGCAACTTTGCCGTTAATCAGAAAAACGCGTGGTACAACGATCCTAAAACCGAAGTTACCGAGGCGTCGTACCTCAGCGTTTCAAGGACGGACGACGTAAACTGCGCTATCACCGGCGCTATGATGTACAAGGCAGGAGACAAGCAGCCGCCGGCGCGTATCAAGGTGAACGGAGTCGAGTACCGCCGTACCGGCAAAAAGGCGGGAACGTACTACTTCTACTATACAAAGAACCCCGGCGCTAATCCCGGCGTTCCGGTCGAAGAGCTCAGCTTCAGCGATATCCCGATAATAAACGGCGAGTCGACCGTAGTATGCGTGACCGGAGCGGAAGAGGACGGCAACGCGAAATTCACAAACGATTTCAAGGGCTGGAACGGTTATTTCCACCTCTCCGCGCCGGCAGAAAACGTAATCATTACAGACGGAATGAAGCTGTTTGAAGGCGACAAGACGACCGCCGGTATAAACGCGATGAAGGAAGGCTACCACAATATGGTGGACGAAAGCCTCAATCGCGGCACAAATGAGAAGGACTTATATCTGTTCTTCAGAATGTGCTCGGAAAAGATACTCGAATGTGATGAGGACACCTTCGCCTACGCGCACGAGGACTATGAGCAAAACTGGAACGGCGAGGAGGACGATTTCGACTTTGATGATGAGTTCTGGGAGGATTTCGACTTTGATTTTGACGTCGAAAATATCGAGGACGACATCACAGTTCGCGACATCATATGCGTTCGCTCTGACGGAAGCTATCCCGGAGATACCTACAAATACGGCGGAAGGACATACAAAGCGGTTCAGGGCAAGCTCCCGATAAACAAGGGCAGCTACGGAGAGAGCATTTGGATGTACTACACCACCGAGAGGGTAGACGGACTTTCGCCTATCAGGGATATTTGCCTTTGCTCCGGCGACTCCGTGCCGTTCTACGACCTGTTTTCCGCGAGATTCGGCGTTTGGGAGAAGCTGCTCGATACTCGCCTGAACGAAGTAAACCTCAACGAAGGCGTTATCGGCACAGATAAAAACGATTCCACTCTCGGAACGGACTGCAGGCTGTATTTGTTTATCAACCGCTACAAATCCGACGTCAAGAAAAACGCGAATATTCATCGCGGAGTGATGAATAACAGGGTCAAAACAGTAGAATTGTACTGGTCTCCGTAATTTTTCCGAAATGTGTGACAAAAATCGGAATATAGAGAAACGCAAAACAACTAAAAACTAAAAAAAGAGCAGGGAATAATTGCATTTCTTGCTCTTTTTGTATTGCAATCTATGCTTTGTTGTGTTATTATAAAAATATAGAAAAAATTGTGACGAAGATGAATTAATTGCGATTACTTAGATGAAGGGACCAAAAACGAAAGGGTGAATTTTATGAAGTCAAAATTAAAAAAATCCACAAAAATGATAGCGGCAACGCTTGCAGTGCTTACCGCGGTTTTGACTCCGACTGTATTTATCGGACAAAACAAGGTGTTTGCGGCGTCGGCACAGACTAAGTATATCAAAGAGATACGCGTGTATGCCGATACTCACGCCGATAAGGACGACGCTGAGGATTGGTGCAACGATCAGCCCGAGAACAAGGATAAGGATCCCGACAACGACTGGGCGGTATTTTCAGACAATCTTGACAAGGGCGCTGACGGCGCGCTGAAAAAGAGCGTCGGCGTGTACCTTTGCTATCAGACGACAACCAATCCCAAGGAAGCCGTCCGCGACCTCGCCGTTATGAATGAAAAGGGCAACTACAGCGAAAGCGCTTACGAGCGGATTTTGAAGGAACAGCGCGATATGTACGCCGATATGGTGAACGATTCCAAGAATATGATTGAGGAATACCGGGCAAATTACAAAATCGGTCTTCCCACGGCTGTTCAGGCGCACGACTTTATGAACACCTACAAAGAGGACGATTCCGGCAAGCTGTTCGGTGACTTTATGCTCACTGTCAACGATGACGATCTGACCGAGGTGCTGTTGCAGGCGAACGGTCAGTCAGTCATGATGATGCAGGAACAGCTCGCCTATGCCTGCGACACCGGCAAGAGCACATGGCTTGACCGTATGGCACAGCTCGGCAGTTACGATACGCTCAGAAAGCAAGCGCTCAAAGCGTGCAACAACGACGCGAATAAGGCTGACAAGGCATTAAAGCAGAAGTACAACGAGACCGCGAAGATTATCGCGGACAACTGGAACGATATCTATCTGCATTTTGAAAGCCTCCAAACCTACGTCAAGAACCACGGTCTGGAAGAAATGTCCGGTGAACAGTATGAAGCTTATTACAAGGAGCTGGCGCAGAAGTCACAGGATGGCGATCTCGACCCCGAGGATTACGTCTTTGTGCAGGAGCAGAGCTCGCTGGGAGCCCTCGCGTTATACAATTACGGCGACGGAACGCTGTTTGATTACTTCAACCGTGAAAAAGCCGCGGTTTCCGGCGATAATATCAAGGAGCTTTATCCGCTTGCGGCAAGTCTTTCCAAGGGACAGTTATCGGCTATCAACGAAACAGTAAGTCTGTTTTCGCTGCTGATAGACGCACAGTCGGCAACGGTCAAGAACCCCTACAAGAAGGGATTGGCTGTCAGTCTGGAAGACGTTGACGACGAAACAAAAAAAGAAGTTGAAGAAATGCAGAATGATGAGAAGTCATCGCTGGACGAATGGAAGGATAACCAGCCCATTTCCATATACGCCGGAGTTGACCGCGGCGTTTACAAAGGCGGAGTAGCCGTTACGTCGACCGCGGAAACATTTGCCAAGAGCAACGGCGCGAGCTGGACGGATTCATTTGTTGAGAGCGGCGGACTTTTGGGTACATCAATTGCTCTCGGCGTCGGATCTCTGGCGGCTGCCATCGCTTGTGCCAAGTTCTTTAAATTAGCCTCTGCCGCAAAGAATGATGCGATTTATAGAGGTTTTGAGTATCTGGTTCTTAAAAGAGGATATGGCTTTGGAGGAGCGTCCATGGTAGACGGGCCTACGTTGTGCGTCCCGGAAATCACCCGTACAATGGATAAATACTGCGCGTTGCACGTAAAGCAGGGAGCGAGCGCCCTCAAAGAGCAAGCATTAAGGGATAATTGGAGCGCTGATAAGTGGGCGCAAGAGGTCCACGACATAAACGTAACACGCAAGGAGATTTTCAATAAGATGCTGGAGGGCAGCTCTGACGTGACCGATGCCGTTGATATCCCGCCGATCATGGCAAGATACAGAATGTACCACTACTTGGAAATCGGTATGGCTGTAGCGACTATTCTCCTCGCTGTCGCTGACATCACCATGACTGTCATAGAGCTGTACAAATATTATAACCGCGACCATCTCCCGATCCCTAAATATATGGTAGACCTGTCTTATAATGAGAATTTGGAAACGTCCTTTGTTTCTTATAGGGGAGTGCTTGATCAGGACGGCGATCAGGGCGACCTCAACGGCGGCAGCGGCAAGCAATGGCTGGCTTTGTACGCAAGCTACGATGAGGACGCAGGAGATCCGATACTTGCTCCCGACGGCAATCTGCACAATGGTATCACTCAGCGCGGAAAATCCGGCACACCCGACGGCTATTCGCCGCTTCACTTCTTCGGAAAGCCCAACGCTCCGCAAAATCTGACTTTTGCCGACGGCGACAACGGCTGGTCGTACAACGACGATGAGGGCGGCACATACTTCTTCTTTGAACGTGATAAAAATTGGAATACCGCAAACGCCGAAAACGCCGCTACGGCTATGTCCTTCGGAATGGTTGCTTTGATCGGAGGCATCGGGTTGCTGCTCGGTTTAGCGATTGCGACGATAGGGTTTACTCTTTATATCAGAAGAAAACGCAAAACAACAGAATAACTTAAATCTGAGCCGGGAAAAGATATTCCGGCTCAATTTTTTTAAGGGAATCTCTAACAATTCCCTTAAGAATATTTTTGAAAAGTGTGACACGGGTATTTGATTTGCGATTACTTAGATGAAAGGGCAACTACAGCGAAGCCGCTTATGAGCAAATTCTTAAAGAACAGCGCGATATGTACGCCGATATGGTGAACGATTCCAAGAATATGATCGAGGAATACCGTACAAACTTCCAAAACGGACTCACCACCGCTGTTCAGGCGCATGACTTTATGAACACCTATATAGAGGACGATTCCGGTAAACCGTTCGGCGACTTTATGCTCACCGTCAGCGACGAGGATTTTACCGAGGTGCTTTTACAGGCGAACGGTCAGGCGGTTTTAATGATGCAGGAGCAACTGGCGTATGCCTGCGACACCGGCAAGAACACTTGGCTCGACCGTATGTCTCAAATCAACAGTTATGATAACCTCAGAAAACAGGCGGTCAAGGCGTGCAACAACGACGCAAATAAGGCTGACAAGCTGTTAAAGCAAAAGTATTACTCAGTTGCTCAAATAATCTACGCAAGCTACGACGAGGACGCGGGAGATCCTATCTTAGCTCCCGACGGAGATCTGCACAAGGGTATTACTCAGCGGGGAAAGAGCGCTACGCCCAACGGTTACTCGCCGCTCCACTTCTTCGGCAAGCCTAACGCTCCTCAGAACCTCACCTTTGCCGACGGCGACAACGGTTGGTCGTATAACGACAAAGAGGGAGGCACATACTTCTTCTTTGAGCGCGGCAAAGCTACCGGGCAGTCAAAGTGATTTCGCATACTTTTTCCGATCAAGTAACTAATAAGAAACGCCGGGAAATACTCATCCCGGCGTTGTCTATATGTTGATTTATTTATTCGGAATACGGCAGAGTTGTAGAGCCGCCGGCGTTTACATAGCTGATGTAGCGGTCGTTATCCGCGTCTTTCAGTATGATGACCCAGCAATCCGCGCCGTTTTTGTCTTTGCCCTGTTTGCAGGACTCAACAGACGGGTCCTCTGTCACAAGGTCAAGAAGCGCCATTACCTTAGCGTCTTCCTCGGAAATACCGGCGAATGTACCGCCGCTGTTTTCCGCAGCCTTGCTTTCCGTTTCGGATGATTTTTTATCGTCCTCGTTTTTTTGAACAGCGGTAGTCTGCTGAACGGTCGATGCCTCAGCAGAAGCGGTAGTTGTTTCGGCAGAAACGGTCGTTTCCTGAACGGCGGAGGTGGATTGTACATCGGAAGCTTCTCCGCTTGTTTGTCCGCTGCCTGTGCAGGCGGTCATAACCATACCGCAAGCCGCGATGACCGCAATAACAGCTATTGCGCTGAATAAGTTTTTCATAGCCAAAAACTCCTTTGTAGTTTTTAATCGAATTATATCATTTTTATTTGATGTTTGCAAGTAAATCTATGAAATAATATGCTTTTTTTGCCTTGACTAATGATTTTTGGCATGATAAAATAAAATTGGGTATTTATATAAAGGGAGGAACATTTATGAAAAAGCTAAAAAAACCTGTGAGTTTTCTGTTATCAATTGTTATGGTTGCAAGTCTGTTTTCCATTGTTCCCGTAACCGCGTTTGCGGCGGAAGGAACATATTATGACATAGATGATGACGGTAAGCTTACGCTTCACGCAGGAACAATCAATGATCCTTTTTGTGATTTTAAGGAGAATAACGACATCACATCTGTATATGCTGAACCCGGTGTTGTCCTGAGCGGTGACTGTTCTGAAATGTTCAGCTGGGGTCTAAACATCAAAAGCATTGATCTAAGCAACGCTGATATGTCCGGTGTTACGTCGGTAGAAAAGATTTTTGAACAATGCTATCAGTGTAAAACCATAGAATTGCCGAAGAGCAACGTTTCATTTGGTACCTCTGCGGCCGGAATGTTTTACAACTGCAATGCTTTGGAAGAACTCGACCTCAGCGGATGCGATACATCAAAAGTCTTAAGTATGTCTGAAATGTTCAGTCATTGCAGAAGTATTAAAAATCTCGATCTCACCGGCTTTAACACAGCCTCAGTTAAAAATATGCAGAAGATGTTTTATGATTGCTATGCTCTGGGGAATGTGGATCTAAGCACCTTTGATACTAAAAAGGTCACCAATATGGAGTCTATGTTTTCTGATTGTCCACGCATAAAAACGCTTGACCTCAGCAGCTTTGATACTTCAATGGTCGGTTCCTTTGATTATATGTTCCAAAACAGTACCGAAGGCAATAATTACCAGCTGACAACCATTTATGTCGGAGACAAATGGAATGTTCAGTATAGTGACGGCAGCTACGCCTCCGGCGAATTTATGTTCAGAAATTGTTTTGGTATTAAAGGCGGACAAGGTACCGTATATTATTATGACTCTCAAAATCCGTATGAAACTGTGGGAATAAAATACGCGCATATAGACGGCGGAGAAAGCAACCCGGGCTATCTTACAAGACTTGATAAGGTCACTGTCAGATGGAAAAATTACGACGGCAGCCTTCTGAAAACCGAAAGGATAGACAAGGGAGCTGCTGCTTCTTATTCCGGAGATACTCCCGTCAAGCCCGACACTGACGAATATCATTTCACGTTCAGCGGATGGTCTCCCGAACCGGGTGTTGTAACTCAGGATACTGATTACACGGCTCAGTTCACCGAAACAAAACGCGAGTATACCATTACTTGGAAAAGCGAAAACGGAACAGTTATCGACACAACAGACGTCGCTTACGGCGACATCCCGGCACACGCCGACGCGGTAAAGCCCGATGACGGCAATATCGTATACACCTTTACCGGATGGATTCCCGAACCCTCAGCCGTAACAGGCGACGCTGAATACACAGCGACATTTACCTCGAGCGAAAAATCGGACTGGGGAATGCTGCAGTCGTATATCGACAGAGCTCCCGATAATACCGAAACTACGATCGCGCTTACAAAGAACTACACAGCGGATACAAACGATTATGCGTTGGTTGTTCCCGAGAATAAAATAATCAATCTCGACCTCGGCGAGTTCACGCTCGACCGCGGACTTACGGATAAAAGCGCCGTATCAAACGGCAATGTTATCACTAACAACGGCAGCCTTACAGTAACCGGCAGCGGTGTAATCAAAGGCGGCAATAACAGCGCTAACGGCGGCGCGATCGTCAACAACGGAACTCTTACGGTTTCAGGCATAACGGTCAGCGGCAATCAATCCTCCAAGGACGGCGGCGCGATATACAACAGCGGAACACTAAACATAACAGGCGGTTCGCTTTACGGAAATACTGCCCACGACAGCGGCGGAGCAATCTCAGCGCATAACGGAACTATCAATATCAGCGGCGGCGAGATCAGAAATAATCATGCGCAATACTCTCACGGCGGCGGTATATATATCGGAGGTAACGCGGTTGTTAACCTGACCGGCGGCTCCGTAATATACAACAGAGCGACAAACAATAACTCGCAGGGCGGCGGTATACTGAATAACAGCGTTTTGAATGTTTCCGGTTCTCCAATCGTTAACGGTAACTCCACCGGCAAGGTTGATAACATTTATCTGCGCCCGGACCACGTTATCAATATCACCGGTACGCTTGATGAAAACGCGAGCCTCGGCGTCACAATAGAAGGCGGCAACGGCGGCGTTATCACCTCCGGCCTTCAGGACAGCAGCTCAGCCGACAGCTTCTTCAGTGACAACAGCGGTCTCCATGTTGTTCTCAACGGCAATAATGAAACCGAGCTTGTAAAGAACACCTCACAAGGAGTATTCGCAGGCGAGACACTGAGTCTCAACGGAAATATATCGGTGAATTTCTATATTGATCCGACTCCTGCGGGAGTAAAGGTCAGCGACATCCAAAACGGAGATAAAGAAATCTCTGTATACTTCACCTGGGCAACCACTCCTGCTCCGTTGACTGATTTGTCAGATTTCGACATCATTATCAACAAGGATAATTATGATACCTATTTTGATGATGCTTACGGTTATTTCAAGGTGAGCTGTGATATAGCCGTAGCGGAAATGTCCTGCAATATCAAGGCAGGTGCTTGGATCAATAACATCAATGCCGAAAAAACATACAGCGTCCGTGAATACGGAAGCACTGTTTTAAATCCTGATTCCGATTTCAGCATAAATTATAAGAGTAAATACGGTGAAACAAAATATAATCAGCTTGTTGACCTTGTTACAAAAATGCTCGATTACGGCGCAAAGGCGCAAAAGGTATTCGGTATCAATACCGATGACCTTGCTAACAGTATTATCACCAATTACAATATGGGCAGCGTTACAAAAGATATGTGCCTTAACGCCGTAAGAGAAGCTAACGAAATGTCTCAGGGAGATAATATGAATGACGTTGCGGAGGCAATCAACGCGGAGTATTATTCCACGAGCCTTATTTATCTTTCAAAATGTACGCTCAGGCATTATTTCACCTTTAACACTTATCCCGAAGCGTATGAAGCCGTAAAGGACGATTTTAACAGCAGCAAAGCCCCTTATTATTATGTCGAGAAAACCGATATTCCCGCGGCTGAGCTCGACAAGCTGCAAACTTTTACATTAGGCGGAGAGGAATATTATTATTCAGCGCTTAATTTTGCCGGCGCGATGATAGAAAGCGAAAAAGCGTCGGAAGACAGCAAAAATTTGGCAATGGCGCTATACTGGTATAATCAGGCGGCAAACGAGTTTTTTAAATAATGGATAGAAAGGATAAGGAGAATGAATAAAGAAAAATACGAGCGCACCGAGCTGGAAATTATCATCTTCAAATCGGAAGACGTAATTACCACATCAAGTCCTGACCCTGATCCGTATGAGGATATTATTCCAAATTAAATTTCAATTCAAATATTATAATAAAACTTTACAATTAGGGGTTCTGTTCTTCTTCCGCTTCACTCACCCTAAACGGCGTTCAACTTAATAAAGTTAACAGTTACGACGGCAAGGAATTCACCGGCGAAGAATAAGATTGAGCCCGGCAAGTTCTACAAGATTGGGGATGAATTCGACGTCAACGAGCCGATCTCAATCAAATGTACCAATGATGACAACTACTATCTTTACTCGCCCGGTGATGTTTTGAGCATTAAATATGATAAGAATAGAGAAAAACTGTTCCTTTCCAAAGTAAATGATAAACATTATTCATCAGATGCCGTCGCCGAAATACATAATGACAGCACCGAGCTTCACGTCTTTTCCGGTTATTTCTACGCAAGAGAGGATGACGTTCCCGGACGCTATACGATGATACCGATTTATCATTATTCTCATTACAGCTCTCCCGGCGTCAGCTGGATATGGAGCGAGGATAATCTCCAAGCGGAAGCCGTTGTAAACAGCAACTGGTATTATTACAACGGAAACGAATATAATGATGATCTGCACGGACATTTCTTTGCGTTTAACGTACCGTTTACGGTGACGATAGACGCGGATATCACCTCCTAATACGCTCCCGCGGAGGACTCGGAAGGCAGTGTATATTACAATGCCAATGCAACGCTTTGCGACCGTGAATTTACAGACCGGAAATACGTTAAAATTGATGAAGGCGTCGAGGATCTTGCAGGTTACTCCATAAGTCTTGACGGAGATATCGGCGTAAACTTCTATATGGAGCTTTCCGACAAGCTGCTCTTACACAAAAACGTCGCCTATATGCAGTTCAGGGTTCCGAGCGGAGACAGCTACAGTCAGCAGCGTATGTTTGTCAGTGATGCGGAAGTAAAGAAAGTAGGCGGCAAAACCTACTATGTATTCAAATGCAAGGTAGCCGCAAAGGATATGGCGTCTGAGATCACCGCTCAGATCATTGACGGTAATGACGCCTATAATATGTACTCATACTCCGTTCGCGATTACGCGGAATATCTGCTCAATAATACAGAGAATAACAGGGAATATGAAAAGGCGGCTCCGCTTGTCACCGATATGCTCAACTACGGCGCGGCAGCACAGCTGTACTTTGGCATAAATACAAATGACCTTGCTAACTCTATACTCGATGAAGACGAAAGAATCTATCGCGAATATGCTGACTTTGACGTTACCCGCACCAATTCGTAAAAATCCGATTCTTCTTTGAATCGGATTTTTACGTCATTTTGGCAGACACTATCGGAAAGGAGCTTCTGTTATGCCAACAAGATTGGATATAGAAAATACAATAAAATATCGTTGCTTGTTCGCTATAACGCTGAATACGCTCTCCTTTTCGGTTCTTATGCCCGTGGTGAGGAAACTCACGGTTCTGATATTGATGTAGTTGTTTTCGGTGGAGATAAATTCAAAAAATCAAATATTTTGCGTTTGCGGAAGAACTGCGTGAAATGCTCGGCACTGACGCGGACGTTTTTGATGAAATGGATGAGCTTATAACAATTTTTATGTTTTATCTTCATTCAGAGATGACTTTATCGGAGATGATGTTATGAGTAAAATTTCAAAAAAAGACGAGAAAAAATTAAAGGATATATCCAAAACGCTATGTCGGTTTTGGCGGATGGTGTTGAAGCAGGGAATAAACCGGAAGGTATTGATTTAGCTGCGTATTTGGAGCTGTGCTCAACCGACAACGGCTGCCGTATCGCTTATACGCATGTAAACGGCGATTCCGCAGATGTTTTTACCCTAACGATAACCGTCCGCAAAAGACACAAAGACAGGGATTTTACTCAGTTTGATTTTGTCGGCACAAACGAGGAATTCATCGAGTATGTCAGAAAGCCTGTGTATGATTATAATGAGTTTTATGATAGAATTATAACGATGTCCGATAAAGCGGACGAGTATTACACTAAAAAGGAGAATAAGGGTTATGACAAGAACAGAGCTTATAAACTGTATAAAACCTCTTTTGAAAGAAGCAAGCGAGATGATGGCGGATAGAATAACTAACGAGGTACCGCCAAGAGGAAAGTTTACGGGAATATCCGTATCTTTTTTGCTAAATGAAACGGAAAACATCGCTTTTCTTATGTATATAAATGACGTTTTAGGCGACGGCAGCACACGCAGACTGAGCCTCGGCGTAAGACGCGTTGATTCTGCGTATAAAATCACAACTATGATTTTCAAGGGAACTAACGAGGAAACGCTTGAATTCCTTAAATTTTCCGACGAGCAGATAGATGAATTTACAGAGAAGATAATGGAACTGTCGGACGACGCGGATGAGCGTGATGAAAGATTTATGAAATAAAGTTTGAGTCAAAACGTGGATTTTAACAAAATAGATTTACTCGGAGTTGGTTCAGTGGAAAAATACAACGATTTTATAGAAAGAATCAGCTATCAGCAGGCTGAGCTTCAGCTTGGAGACGGTTTTTTTACGCCTGATAGCAGAGTTTATGAAAAGGTTAATCAAGACAACAGCTTTAAGCCTTTTTACGGTGATACGGTGGTTTTTGATCTTGACAGCCGCATAAAGAATAAAATCGCAGGAATAATCGACAGGCTTTACAAAATTGCTCCGGAGTGCTTTTGCGAACATATCAAAGAGGATACGATTCACATGACGCTCCACGATTTGAGCGCGTCCGAAAATCTTGAGAGCATTGCGTCAGAGGTGTTCGGCAATGAAATTGAGCTGCTGCGTGTGCTCAAAGAAAACCCGCAGCAATTGAACTCAATAAAAATGAAAACTAATTTTATCATAAATATGGTAAGCACAAGCCTGGTGCTCACGCTTATCCCTGCAGATGAAGCAGAATGGAACAAGCTGCAGGAATTGTATGAGTTAATCAACAAGGTCAAGGTCTGTCAGTATCCGTTTTTAACGCCCCATATCACACTTGCGTATTTTAACTATAACGGTTTTGACGAAAAATCAGCGGATAATCTTAAAACTGCTGTACATGAGTTAAATAAAAATCACTTTGATATTACACTGCGAACAAACAGGCTATATTATCAGAAGTTTATCAGTATGAATGATTATATTCAGGTTTTTAATTTTGTTTAAATTATACCACAGGTTTATTGACAAACTGATAATAATGCGATAAAATAATGACAGAAAACAGAGAGGCAAGACCTCGGAAAGGAAATTCAAATGTTCAACATTCGTTTCACATTTGCCATAGCAGAATATGAGCGAGATTTCGTGTCCTACGCAGAACGTGAGGGCATTAGTGAAGTGCGCCCATATGAGAATGGTAAATTAAAACGGTTGAACACGCTTGAATAACCTTTATGCGCGAAAATTCACCGCCTGCCTCTCATATGTGGGGCAGGCGGTTTTTGTATGCTTAAAAACAGACAAATATGAATTTTCGGAGGTGAAAGAAATGTCTGCCTATCCTGTAATCAATATGGTCGCGACAGGTCAAAATATCCAGCGGCTTAGAGTAAACGCGGGTTTAACAGTCAGTAATCTTCAGCAGATTTTCGGCTTTTCAACACCGCAGGCGATTTACAAATGGCAGCGCGGCACGGCATTGCCGACTTTGGACAATATGGTAATCCTATCAGTATTGTTCAATACAAATATCAACAACATTTTAGTTTACTCATAAAGTGTTTATCATATTGCGGCAAATCGGAAAGACGGTTGACAGCTCGGACAGACGAGCGTATGCTCCGGTAGTTTAAAGGCAAAACGGGCGACTTATAATCGCTTGATGGTTGGTTCAAGTCCATCCCGGAGTACCATATAAGGCTCCTTAGTCAAGTGGTTAAGACGCCGGATTCTCAATCCGGAAACGCGGGTTCAATTCCCGCAGGAGCTACCATGTACGGCACCTTAGTCTAATGGTTAGGACACCGGACTTTCAATCCGGTAACGCTGGGTTCAAATCCCGCAGGTGTCACCAAATACGGAGCGGTAAGCCTAATTGGTAAGATAGGGGATTGCTAATCCCTGAGTAACCGGGATTCCCGGCGTGTGAGTTCGAATCTCACCCGTTTCGCCAAATACGGCTCGGTAATTCAAATGAGCAGAATACCCGACTGTCTATCGGGAGGTTGCGGGTTTAAGTCCCGTCCGAGCCGCCAAATATGGCACCTTCGTCTAGTGGTTAGGACGCCGGGCTCTCAATCCGGTAACGCGGGTTCAAATCCCGCAGGTGTCACCAAATGTTAATAAAGTGGGATGCAGATAATAAATATACACCTCACTTTGGGTACTATTTTCAGTTTTCATTGTTCCGTTTTTAGAAATTACATTTTTAATTGTTTTTACTTTGTAGTTGTGCAATAACAGTTTTTATACCGAGGTGACGTTACCATTAGGTTCTTGCGGAATACTCCGTGCAGGTTCAAGTCCTATTACCAGCACCAAGCGAAGACAAATCCGAACCTTCTCCATATTGGAGACGGGTTCGGATTTGTCTTTTTCTACGCTTATACGAATTTTAACAGCAAGATTGATAGGTGGTTTGTTCGTTAAGCATAAGGCAGGAATTTCACCGCTTCCTGCCTTGTTTTTTCCGCGTCCCACCTTAACTTTGGGTGCTTTCTATTGATTGCTTATTATTTTCATAGCTAATGACCATTTATAGGCATAGTATAATCGACGAATGAATGCTATTTGTTACCTACAATTATATGGGTTATGGCAATAAAGGTTGCAAATCAGAAAAATATTAGAAAATTTTTTAAAATTTAATGTTCCATAATGGAACACCCTATAGTTAAAAATCGTGAAATATAGTAAAATAAAATTAAGGGAATATCTAAATAATCTCTTGCCGCACGCAAGCACAAATAGTATTAAGCATATTTTTGCCAAAACTCCTTGAAATACGTCAGTATGACTGCGCCGTTTTCACAACAATCTACTATAGGCAGCAGCGCGCGGTAAGCGGAAGGGGTAAAGTATATGAGTAACAGCCAATCTATATATTTTTCTATTGAATTATGGGGAGCGCTTTTCAGCTTGATTGCCACCTTGACGATTCTGCTTACAAGGCACTTCGACAGGTCAGGTTCACGCAAGCTGATGTTTACCATGATTTGTTCGGCTGCTTTGATGATTTGCGACGCTGTCTCAATCTTTTTTCGCGGAAATCCCGCGGGAAATGCGCCTTTAATTGAAAAGTGGTCGACTTTTGCGGTATATTTTTTAAGCTTTCTGATAATTCCGCTCTCGGCACAGTATGTTTCCCAAATTATCTATAAACGCTCCGACGGTTTAAGGCTTTATTGGGAGCTTATTGAATGGGGCATTTTTATTTTCAGTGCGATTTTGTTGATTATTAATCAGATTCATCCGTTTATTTACGATATAGACGATATGGGCAGGTATGTACGGATTCCGTACTTTTTCTGGCTGCTGAGTTTTATCGGATTCACGGGAATTTTAACAACGCTGGCAGTTGCTTTGGTATACAGCAAATATATGCTGGCGATTGAAAGAGTGGCTGTTATATCCTTTTTGACCTTGCCATTGATTGGTATTGTTATCAAGCTGTTTAATCCCGAAACTCCCTTTGTAACAATCGCCATTGTTATTTCAGTTATCATTCTGTTTGTTTCCTATGAAGCGAGCTATGTTCAGTTCCTTGTCGAAAAGGAAAAGAAATTAAGTGAAGAGAAGCTAAAGCTTGTCAATCAACAGATGAAGCCGCATTTTATTTTTAACACACTTACGCTCATAAGGTATCAGTGCCTGACGGCTCCTAACGACGCGGCAGAAACGGTTTCCGAGTTTTCAAACTACCTCAGAAGTATCACCGATTATCTGACTGAGAAGGATTGCATTTCGGTTGAAGCCGAGCTTGATATTATAAAAAACTATTTGCAAATACAGTCAAAGCGCTTTGGCGAGGGAATAAAGCTTGAATACGACATTGAAGAAACAGACTTTGACGTTCCGCCGTTTTCTGTTCAGACCTTAGTTGAAAACGCCGTTCAACACGGCTTAAAGAGCGGTCAGAAGGATAACGGTATAATCAGAATATCCACAAAAAAAGACGGAGAAAACCGCATAGTTATCGTTGAGGATAACGGCGTGGGCTTTGATACAAACGAGCTTAAAAATAATGAGAAAGGCTCTGTAGGTATCACGAATACAAGAAACAGAGTAGAGATAATGTGCAAGGGCGAGCTCAAAATTGAAAGCGAGCCGGGAAAAGGCACAAAGGCAGCTATTATAATACCTGAATAAAAAATCCGGAGTTGATTAATATGAACATACTTATAGCAGACGATGAAATGATTATGCGCTGCGATTTGAAATTTGCCATAGAAAGAGTAGCGCCGTCAGAGGATAACGTATTCTTTTTTGCTCAGGACTACGACAGCGCCGTTGAGCAGATAAAAAGCAACAAGATAAACGTTGCGTTTCTCGACATAAATATGCCGGGCAAAACCGGGCTGGAGCTTGCGCAGGCGATTAAAGGCTATGATTCCGATATCAATATTATTATGGTCACAGCGCACGAGGAGTACGCTCTGGACGCTCTGCGGCTTTATGTCAGCGCGTATCTTCTGAAGCCGGTTAACGATAACGAGCTTAGAGAAGCCCTTTTAAACCTCAGAAAGCCGATCGGCGGAGCGCAGGACGGTACAAAAAAACTCAATGTAAAATGCTTCGGTAATTTTGAAGTGTTTGTAGATGACAAGGCGATAAATTTTTCACGGCAAAAGGGAAAGGAGCTGTTCGCTTACCTCGTTTGCCTTAAAGGAGCTTCCGCCACCAGAGGAGAAATATGCGCTAATCTATTTGAAGAGAGCAACGAGAAAAAAAGCTTTGAGCATTTGAAAAAAGCCGTTCAATCTCTCAAAAAAGACCTCTCAACATATCATTTTGAGGATGTCCTTGTACACAGCCGCAACGCTTACTCCGTCAACACAAATCTAATCAAATGCGATTACTATGATTATCTCGATAGAAATCCGGAAGCCAAAAAGCTGTACAGAGGTGAATTTGTCAAACAGTACAGTTGGGCGGAAATTTATATTTATCATCTTGATACTATTCTTTAACATCTGTTTTAATTGAAATTAAACTATAATAAAGCAAAAAAACTGCCGCCGGCAAATCGCCTGCGGCAGTTTTTTGCTTTTATACTATTATATGATAATAGTATTATAAAGTATTTTTATTCGAAATGGAACACGTCGCACAGACCTGTCATTTCAAAAATCTCCATAATATCCTCGTTGATATTGATAATCTTCATATCTCCCTGCTTGTTCATAATCTTCTGGGTACTCAAAAGAACTCTCAGCCCGGCAGATGAAAGATAATTCAGCTTTTTAAAATCAAAGGTTAAAGAGGTAACTCCGCTGATGTTTTTGTTAACAGCCTCTTTCACCTGCGGAGCTGTCGAGGTATCAATCCGTCCGGCAGGGCTTAATGTTAATTCTGTTCCGTTTTTGTTTACTGCAATTTCCATTTTGTTTTCTCCTTTATTTGTTTGTTTTATTTGTTTTGGTTAAAAAGAGGATTATTCCTCGATTTCTCCGTTATATTCTATGCACAGCATAGTCAAATCATCAAACTGCGGAGCTTCGCCGACAAATACATCGACAGCCGCGTCAACAGCCGCAAGAATCTCTTTGGGAGATTTGTCCTCGGCAGTTCTCAGAGCCTCAATCATACGGTCGGTGCCGAACAGCTCGTCGTTGGCGTTTGTAGCTTCGGCAACGCCGTCGGTATAGAGGAACAGCTTTGCGCCCTTGGTAAGCTGCAGCTCGTATTCCTTAAAGCGAACGCCTTCCATATAGCCGACCATAATTCCGTGCTTGTCCTTCAAAAGCTCAAAGTGACCGTCTGCCTGCTTAACGGCGGGCTTTTCGTGACCGGCGTTGGCGGCGGTAAACACACCTGTTCTTAAATCGAGCACGCCAAGCCAAACCGTGACGAACATTTCCTCGGGGTTATTTTCGCAAATTTGGCGGTTAACCTCCTCAAGCGCAGCCTTAGGGGTCTGCTTCATCATAATGTAGCTCTTCAGCAGGATTTTGGAGTGCATCATAAACAGCGCGGCAGGAATTCCCTTGCCCGAAACGTCAGCTATTACGATTCCAAGCCTGTTTTCGTCAATCATAAAGAAGTCGTAGAAGTCTCCGCCGACTTCCTTTGCGGGCGTCATGGAAGCGTAAATATCAAAATCCTTTCTGTCGGGGAAGGCAGGGAACTTGTCGGGGAGCATACCCGCCTGAATACCTGTTGCCAAACTCAGCTCGGTATCAATGCGCTGCTTTTCGGCGGTAATTTTTGTATTTTCATCAATGTAGCCGATTAAATCCCTGTTCATATCCTCAAAGGAAACCGCAAGCTCCTCAATCTCGTCCCCGGTGCGGATACCCGTGTTAATAACCTCTTTGTTTTTAACGCTCTCGTTAATTGTGCGTACAGATTTTGTCAGCTTTGTAACGGGCTTAATAATATGCTTGCGTATTGAGAAGTAGAAGATAATTACCGATAAAAGCATCACGCCGAGCGATACTCCTATCAATTCCCAAATAAAGCCGAAAATTGTGCCGAGCACTTTGTCGGTAGAATAGCTTGCCGCAAAAACGGCAACGGCATTTCCTTTGCTGTCAAGCACCGGTGTGTAGTATGTTACAATCTTAACGCCGTTCTTTTCATTTTCGGTGTAGATATTCTCTCTTTTTGAATTATCGGGATTCAACTCGGTATCAAGCGAAGCGTTCATCGCCCTTGATACATAATCCTTTTCGTTTCCGTAATATTTGGCTTCTTTATTAAGAGATTCGCCCAATTCTTTATCGTCTGTTGAAGTCAGATAGGTGATATAATCCTCGTGGGGGACAAAAACATCACAGCACTGCAAGCCGTAATCGTCATTAATCAGGAGAAGATTAAGAAAAATATTTTCATAGTTTTTATCAGTCTCTCCTGTTTTTAAGTATTTTTCAATGATGTTATCATCTGCCGGGTTGCTTGACGACATAACCACTGTTCCCTTAATTGCGGCTTCATAGGTGTAGTTGCGCACCTCTGCCGCTAAATTGTTATAGCTTATAACGCCTATAACCGCCGCGCAAATCAGCGATAAAGCAATTACAATGATAAAAAGCCGAAGCATTGTTTTGAACGCAAGGCTTTTGCCGAATTTGTTTTTTTCCATTTTGCTATCACGACCTTATTATAGCGGATTGCGCATACACCTCGGTATTGATGTGTTGCTAATCTACAACCTTAATGCTTATTATACTATATAAAATTAGACAAAACAACAAAAATTTTTAAAAAATTTCTAAAATACGAAAATTTGTCCCCCTTTTGTCCCCTTTCTTGTGCTATAATATCTGTGTGGTCAGTAAAATTACAATTCTATAAGGTAAATAGGAGAATGTATTATGAAAAAAATTGCGACAATACTCACATCGGCGTTGTTGTGTATGACAATGCTGGTACTCGCTCCTGCTCAGGTCGTTGCCTCGGCGGCGGGGGACGAGAAAAAGTACATCAGCGAGGTAAAGGTCGGAATGGGTGAAGACTCGGAAACAGCGTCCAAATCGCTTTTGGACGAGGGCTACACCATCCTTAAAGACGACAACGGCAATTACGCCGACCTCAACAAGAACGCCGGCTCAAAGAGTGCCTTTAAGGAAGGTCCCAATCAGAAGATTGTCTACCTCGGCTATAAGACCACCGCGGACGCTGACGACGCGATCACCGACCTTGCGGTTATGAATATGAACGGCGGCTTCAGCTACGAGGAATACGAAAAGCTGATGAACGACCATATGGACACGCAGATCAAGCCGTTTGTCAACAGATTTATTGCAACGCTTAAGGAATACCGTGAAAACCTGCAAAAGCCGCAGAACACCGCAAACTTCAAGCGCGCGAATTACTACAAAACACTGCTTAACAAGCTGACCGACGACGATACGGGCGGACAGCCGCTGGGCGATTTGCTTGTAAATCAGACAAAGTATGAGATGAGCGACGAAGCCTATAATGCTCTTTCCGATGAGGAAAAGAAGAACCACTGCGATATTCTCACCCTCTTAATGCAGGGCAACGGTCAGGCGGTTCAGCTTATGGAAACCGAGCTTACAAAGTCCGCGGATTCATCAGACAGCACATGGCTCGACAGATTTAAAGAAACCGGTCTTGACAAGCTTACGCAAGCCGTTAAAGATGAAAATCCCAATATGACTCCTTCCGAAATCAATCAGGAGCTCGACAAGCAGTATAACGACGACGCAAGGAAAATCCTCGACAAGTGGACTGAGTTCAACGACATTCTCCTGAACTACGACACAGCTGTTGACAGCGTGGAAGAGGTTAAAAAGAGTGCTTCCGAAACCAAAAAAGATATCAAAATTGATAAAAATTCAACTGAAGAAGAAGTTGTGGAATTTGTCGGTCAGACGTACAAGGCTGAGGCAACTATGGTCAAGGGCGGTATGGCTGCAGAGGACATTGCTGTTCACACCTACCTTGAAAACGAAAATTACGGCGACGGCACAATGCTCGAATTCTTCGAAAAAGATAAATCCGAGTTTGATGATAAGAATAACATTCGTCAGCTTTATCCTATCGTAGACTCTCTCACGGGCGGACAGCTTGCGGGTCTTGACTTCCTTTCTATCAAGGATATGATTTTGATGGCTGTTACTGACGAAAACGGCTTTAAAGAAGTAGACCTTAAAGACGTTCAGTCTGCCTCAATTTATCAGGATGTTAACCGCGAAATTTACGAAAAAGGCGGAGTTGCCCTTACAGACGCGGCAATGCGCGCGAAGGCGACCGCTCAGGAAGCAAAAAAAACCTTTGAGCTCAGCAAAACCGGTATTGTGCTCTGGAGCTGCACGGCAGCCGCGGGACTTGCGGCAGCAGGCTCGGCGCTCGCGTGGAGAAAAGTTGCGTCGAACCTTCCCGACAGGACACATTTGGAAGAATTGAGAGCAGCTCAAAAATCAGCATTAAATGAACTTAATACTTACGGCAAAACCGGAGAGATGACCCCCGAAGGATATAGAATTTTAGATGATGTAAGAATAGATGAACTAAATGCAAAGTTTGATAAAGCGGATAAAGCTCTTGAAGAATATCAAGACCAATTCGCGGAAGTTGAAAGACAGTTCTCTGTCAAATCAAACGTTTGTAAATACCTCGCCGCGGGCTTTTCACTTATCGGCGCGATTTTGGCAGGCTTATCAATCTACACCACCATCAAGGAATATATTGATTTCTACAAGGTTACCTTCGCGCCTGTTCCCAAATATATTGTTGAAAGATCCGACATCACAGCCACCAACGCAAAGGGTCAAGAGGTTATGATTAAAAACCAGACCGCGTACTACAAGGTAGTTCTCTGCAACAGAACAGCAGGCGACAGCAGCGTTGAAAAGAAAAACTATGAAATACTGCAAGACCGAAACGACCTCAACGGTGATGTCGGCACTCAATGGCTGGCTCTCTACAGCGTAAAGTACGAGAACGGCACTCCGATTCTCGCGGATTCGCTCAAACTCAAAATGGGCGAGGGCGGCGCTCCCGAGGGCTACGAAACAGGTATCCACAAATTCGGCGAAAAAGCAGCATTTAACCTTACATATCCCTTGTATTGCTACAACGATCCTTACAATGGCACATACATTTACTTTAAGAACGATACATCAACCGTTAAGGATTTAACAGCCGCAGGCTCAACCTTCTCAAGCGGCTCTATCGCGATCGGCGCGGTAGCAGGACTTCTCGCCGGAAGCGCGGTTACACTTCTTCTGCTCAGAGTAACAAGCAAAAAGAAGAAAGAAGAAACAGCATAATAAGCTTTGAAATTTAA
>CAJOLF010000007.1 GCA_905235295.1 uncultured Ruminococcus sp.
GATACACCAGGACGGGGAAGGGCAGGAACATGCAGAAATGCACGATCTTGTCCATGGGAATGCCCAGAAGCGCCTTGGGCAGGCTGCCGGTACTGGAGAATTTGCCCAGGCACAGCACGGCCAGAACCACCAGATAGACGGCCAGCAGGATACGGAAAAATATTTTTTGGCGGAGGGTCATCTTTCAATCAGGAGTTCCCCGAAATATTCGGGACGGTGAAAATCAGGAGAAGGGCATCCCACGAGATTCCAGCTTAGGAAATGGGGGTGGGCGGTCAGGTCTCCGCATTTATAGAAATTGGCCTTGAGGCTTACCGGAACGCTGCCCGGCGCTATGCCTATGAGGTCGAAAGGAATAATCATGGCTATGGTCCATTCGTACACCCCGCCTTCCTTTTCCACGGCCTCGGGAGGCAGGGAGGAGTAGCGGCGGATACGGGAGATGTCGCTCGCGGCGCGGATAAGGCGGTTATAAACCGCGAGCCCAACGCCGTCGGTGGAGGGCAGCCGCGAATAAACCGTGACAATATCGCCGTAGCCGTCAATCCTGCGGAGGCTGTCAAAAAGTCTTTGAGCCTGCGCAGCGTAGTCGCCGCGGCTTCCGAGAGAAATACACTTGACGTCCAGCTTTTCCTCGTCGCCGTCGCAGCACAGCGCCGCTACTCCGACGCCTTTGTTGGCGTTTACGTAGTCAATAAACTCCTCGTCGCCGCATTTGAGCAGCACAACGTTAGCCTTTGGCGCGTAGTGCTTGTATTTCATTCCGGGGCTTGAAGCCCTTTGCCCTTCCTTTAGCTGACTGAGCACGGCGCTGTCAAGCTCAACGGTGCCCAAAACGCTCCGCAGCTGTTCAAGGGTAATTCCGCCCGGGCGCAAAAGCCTCGGCGTGCCCTCGGCGAGCGTAACGACAGTGCTTTCCACGCCTACCGCGCAGCTTCCGCCGTCAAAAACAGCGTCGATTTTGCCGTCCATATCGTTGATTACGTGCCTTGCGGTTGTAGGGCTGGGCGAGCCCGAAAGGTTGGCGGACGGCGCCGCGAGCGGTGTGTTCGCCGCTCTGATAATATCGCGCGCCGCAGGGTGCCCGGGAAGCCGGACGGCAACGGTGTCAAGTCCCGCGGATACCTCGTCGGGAACCGCGCTACCCTTTTTCATAATAATCGTCAGAGGTCCGGGCCAAAAGCTTTTAGCGAGCTTTACTGCCGCCCCGGGAATTTCCCTGACAAGATTGAAGCGTTCGATGTCCTCAAACTCCGCCACGTGAACAATCAGCGGATTGTCGGCGGGTCTGCCCTTTGCCTCAAAGATTTTTTTTACCGCTTCCCCGTTGAGCGCGTCGGCTGCAAGTCCGTAGACCGTTTCGGTCGGAATCGCAACAAGTCCGCCGCCGCTCAGAATTTCCGCGGCTTTTTTTATATTTTCCGGTGTGTTGCCGAGTATCTGTGTTTCCATTTTATCACCGTAAATCAGTATCTATACTCTCCCTGAGCTTTTCGGCGCGGTCGGCGGCAACCAGCGCGTCGATAACCTCGTCGAGGTTTCCGTTCAGAATATCCTCCAGCTTATAGAGCGTCAGCCCGATTCTGTGGTCGGTCAGCCTGCCCTGCGGGTAATTGTAGGTGCGGATTCGCTCGCTTCTGTCGCCTGTGCCGACCTGGGATTTTCTGTTTTCGGCAATCTCGCTCGCCTGTTTGTCCTGCTTTTCCTTGAGCAGGCGGCTTTTGAGCACCTTTAGCGCCTTATCCTTGTTTTTGTACTGGCTGCGCTCGTCCTGGCACTCAACCACTGTGCCTGTCGGCAGATGGGTTATGCGGATTGCGGAGCTTGTTTTGTTGATGTGCTGACCGCCCGCGCCGCTGGAACGGAAGGTGTCTATTTTCAAGTCGTTCGGGTCAATTTCAAGCTCGACGTCCTCAGCCTCAGGCAGAACCGCGACGGTTGTGGTTGAGGTGTGAACGCGCCCCTGGCTTTCGGTTTCGGGCACGCGCTGAACGCGGTGAACGCCGCTTTCGTACTTAAAGCGCGAGTAAGCTCCTTCGCCCTCAATCATAAAGGAAATTTCCTTGTAGCCGCCGAGCTCGGTTTCGTTGGCGTTGATGACCTCCACGCGGTAACCGCGTTTTTCGGCGTACATTGAGTACATTCTGAACAAAACCGCCGAAAACAACGCGCTCTCCTCTCCGCCCGCGCCGCCGCGTATTTCTATGATAACGTTGCGCTCGTCATTGGGATCCTTCGGCAAAAGCAAAATTTTGAGCTGTTCGGAAAGCCTGTCGATATTTTCCTTTGCCTCGTCAAGCTCTGTTCGCGCGAGCTCCTTCAACTCGGCGTCGGAGGATTCGCCGAGGATTTCAAGGCTCTCTTTTTCGGACTCCAAAGCCGCCTTGTACTCCCGGTAGGTGAGTACAAGCTCCTCGATTGACTTGATTTCCTTCATTATTTTTTGGTATTCCTCGGGATTTGACGCAACCGACGGCTCATAAAGCCGCGAATTGAGCTCGGAATACCTTTTGTCAAAAATCTCTATTTTCTCAAACATTATAATTTTACTCCGATATTACCTTTTTGATGTTTTTCTCGATTTTTCCGCGCGGAGCCATAACCTCGCGCCCGCATTTTTCACAGCGGATTTTAAAATCCATTCCGACGCGCAGAACCAAAAAAGTTCTGCCGCCGCAGGGGTGAGGCTTTTTCATCTCTACCCTGTCTCCCGCGCCGACGTTCAAGAAAAGCACCTCCAAATGTTCATACCATATCATTATACACTATTTTTCCGTATATTTCAACAACCCCAAACGGGCGCGAGCCAAAAAAGAAAAAGAGTTGAAAGCAAGAAAAGCTCTTAACTTTCAACTCTGAATTCTCAGCCCTTTGGCTCCCCGGGGTTTGTTTATACCTCGATTTCGCCCTCAAATACCTTTTCGGCGTTACCTGTCATATAGACTGTCTCGTCGGTGTAATTGATAATGAGGTCGCCGCCGATAAGCTTGATTTTGATATCCTCGCCTTTTTCGCAGTAGCCGTTTTCGCAGGCGGCTACGGCAACTGCGCACGCGCCTGTTCCGCAAGCCCAGGTTTCGCCCGAGCCGCGCTCCCATACTCTCATTTTGACTGTGTTGTTGTCAAGCACTGTGACAAACTCGGTGTTTACCCTCTCGGGGAAGAGCGGGTTAAGCTCAAACTGAGGTCCGATTTTTTCAAGGTCAAGGTGGTCAATATCTCCGTCAACAAAGACAACGCAATGCGGATTGCCCATTGAAACGCAGGTGATGTTGTACTGCTTGCCCTCGATTTCCACGGTGCGGTTAACAACCTTGTCGCCGTCGAGCGCTACGGGGATTTCCTTGGGATCAAGAATCGCCTTGCCCATATCAACCCTGAGCCTTGTAACCTCGCCGTCCTGAGTGTAGGCCTTTAGCTTTTTAATTCCGCTGAGGGTTTCTACGGTGATTTCATCCTTTTCTTTAATGTCAATCATTCCGTGGTCATAGAGGAACTTGCCGACGCAGCGGATTCCGTTGCCGCACATCTTTCCCTCCGAACCGTCGCGGTTGTACATCTTCATCTGAGCGTCGGCGACCTTTGACGGAGCGACCAAAATTACGCCGTCGCCGCCGATTCCGAAGTGACGGTCCGAAAGGCGAACCGCCAGCGCCTCGGGATTGTTGATCCACTGCTTAAATGTAGAAAAGTAAATGTAGTCGTTGCCAATGCCCTGCATTTTTGTAAAGCGGAGCTTCTGTTTTGTTTCTCTCATATTGTTGATGTCAACAAGCTCTGTGCTGCTCTGTGAGAATCGGCTCTTTAGGCAGTCCGCGAGAGCGTTCGCGGTGTCAAGAGAAGTGAGGCAGGGAATGTTGCGCTCAACTGTTTTGCGGCGGATTTTTACCGAATCCCTTGACGGAATCCTGCCCTTTGCCGAGGTTGAGATAACATACTGAATCTTGCCCGACTCAATCAGCGAGAGCGTGTTGTTTACCTCCGATTCATGAATTTTCTTTACGCTTACCGCGTCAATGCCGTACTTTTCGAGCACCTTGGCAGTGCCCTCGGTGGCGTAGATGTTAAAGCCGAGGTCGTAGTATTTCTTTGCGATTTCGCCGATTTCCGCCTTGTCGGAATTGCGGACGGTAATAAACACTCCGCCGTCCTTCTTCATCTTGTAGCCCGCCGCGATAAGTCCCTTGTACAAGGCTTCCTCAAGCGTGCCCGCGATTCCGAGGACCTCGCCGGTTGACTTCATCTCGGGTCCGAGGTGGTTATCGACGTTAATCAGCTTTTCAAAGCTGAATACGGGAACCTTGACCGCAATGTACGGGCTCTTGCGGTAAAGTCCTGTGCCGTAGCCCATATCCCTGAGCTTTTCGCCGAGCATAGCGCGGGTTGCCAAATCTACCATCGGCACGCCCGTAACCTTGCTTATGTACGGAATTGTACGCGACGAACGCGGGTTAACCTCGATTACGTAAAGCTCGTTATTATAAATCAGGTACTGAATATTTACCAGTCCCTTGGTCTTTAGCTCGATAGCGAGGTTGCGCGAGCTCTCTACTATTATACGCGTCATATCGTCGCTGATATTCCACGCGGGATAAACCGCGATTGAGTCGCCCGAGTGAACTCCCGCGCGCTCAATGTGCTCCATAATACCGGGAATAAGAATATCCTCTCCGTCGCAGATAGCGTCAACCTCAATCTCGGTGCCCTGCAAATATTTGTCGATAAGAATCGGGTTCTCAATATTTTGGGCGAGGATAATCGCCATATATTCCTTAACGTCCTCCTCGTTAAAGGCGATAATCATATTCTGACCGCCGAGCACGTAGGACGGACGGAGCAGCACGGGATAGCCGATTGTCTCGGCAACCTCCAGCGCCTCCTCGGTAGTCATAACGGTAACGCCCTTCGGGCGCTTGATGCTGTACTTTTCAAGCAGCTCGTCAAAGCGCTCCCTGTCCTCCGCCATATCAATAGCGTCGTAGGATGTGCCGAGGATATTTACGCCGTTGTCGCTCATAAACTTTGTGAGCTTGATAGCGGTCTGTCCGCCGAACGCCACAACAACGCCGTAGGGCTTTTCTGTTTTGATAATGCCCATTACGTCCTCGTTGGTGAGCGGCTCAAAGTAAAGCCTGTCGGCGGTGTCGAAGTCGGTTGAAACCGTTTCGGGGTTGTTGTTTACGATAACAACGTCATAGCCCGCTTTTTTGAGCGCCCATACGCAGTGAACAGACGCGTAGTCAAATTCAATACCCTGACCTATGCGGATAGGACCCGAACCGAAAACTATTACCGTCTTTTTATCGCTTTTGCGGCTTTCGAAAAACTGCTCCGCCTCGTTCTCCTTGTCAAAGGTGGAGTAGAAGTACGGTGTTTGAGCCTCGAACTCCGCCGCGCAGGTGTCTACCATTTTATATACGGGAACAAGCGGATTTTCTACCTTGCAGCCGCTGAATTCCTCAATCGTTTTGTCAAGATAACCTATGTTTTTCGCCCTTGCGTAAAGCTCGTCGGTAAGCTTTCCGCTTTTCAGCTCCTCGCCGACGGCGATAATGTTTTTGAGCTTTTCAAGGAACCATTCGTCAATCAAAGTAATCTCGTGGATTTGTTCAACGCTTACGCCGCGCTTTAGCGCTTCGTACACGCAGAAGATTCGCCTGTCGTCGCAAACGCTTAGCTGATCGACTATTGAAGCGTTTGAAAGCTTGCCGTACTCCTTGTCGTCAAGTGTGTTGTGGGAGATTTCGGCGCCTCTTACCGCTTTCATAATCGCCTGTTCAAAGGTGGGCGCGATTGCCATTACCTCGCCTGTCGCCTTCATCTGGGTTCCGAGCGTGCGCTTAGCGTAAACGAACTTGTCAAACGGCCACTTGGGGAACTTGACTACAACATAGTCAAGCGCAGGTTCAAAGCAAGCGTAGGTTGTGCCTGTTACGGCGTTTTTAATCTCGTTGAGGGTGTAGCCGATTGCGATTTTCGCCGCTACCTTAGCGATTGGGTAACCTGTCGCCTTTGAAGCGAGCGCCGAAGAACGCGACACACGCGGGTTGACCTCGATTACCGCGTACTCAAAGGTCTCGGGATTGAGCGCAAACTGGCAGTTGCAGCCGCCCTCGACCTTCAAAGCCGAGATTATGTCGAGCGCCGCCGAGCGGAGCATTTGGTACTCCTTGTCGGCAAGGGTAACGGTCGGAGCGATTACGATTGAGTCGCCGGTGTGAACGCCGACGGGATCGAAGTTTTCCATTGAGCAGACGGTGATTACGTTGCCGTCGCCGTCGCGCATTACCTCGTACTCAATCTCCTTCCAGCCCGCGATGCACTTTTCCACAAGCACCTGGGTAATCGGAGAAAGCTCAAGTCCGTTTGAAGTGATTTCCCTTAGCTCGTCCTCGTTGTTGACGATTCCGCCGCCAGTGCCGCCGAGGGTGAACGCGGGGCGGATGATTACGGGATAGCCGATTTCGTCGGCAAAATCAACAGCCGACTGAACGTCGTTTACAACAAGCGAGGGAATTACAGGCTGGTTGATTTCGAGCATTGTGTCCTTAAAGAGCTGTCTGTCCTCAGCCTTGTCAATCGTCTCGGGATTAGCGCCGAGCAGCTTTACGTTGTATTTATCAAGGAAGCCCTCCTTGGCAAGCTGCATTGAAAGCGTAAGTCCTGTCTGACCGCCGAGGGTGGAAAGCAGGCTGTCGGGGCGTTCCTTTTTGATGATTCTCTTTACTGTTTCGAGCGTCAGCGGCTCGATATACACCTTGTCCGCCATAGCGTTGTCGGTCATAATTGTCGCGGGGTTGGAATTGACTAAGATAACCTCCAGTCCTTCCTCCTTCAGCGCGCGGCACGCCTGGGTTCCGGCGTAGTCAAACTCGGCAGCCTGACCGATTACAATCGGACCCGAGCCGATTACCATAACTCTTTTTATATCCTTTTTTAGTGGCATATTATCATCCTTACCTTTAGATTTCGGTTATGCTTTGAATTATTTATTATCCTTCATCAGCTTGATAAAACGGTCAAACAAAAACGCCGTGTCGTGAGGACCGCCGCACGCCTCGGGGTGGAACTGTACCGAAAACGCGGGCATATCGGTGTAGTTTACGCCCTCGCAGGTGTTGTCGTTTCCGTTCACAAAGCTTACAACGCCGTTTTGCGGCATACTGTCGGAAACAACCGCGTAGCCGTGGTTTTGCGAGGTGATGTACACCCTGCCTGTCGCAAGCTCCTTGGCGGGCTGGTTTGCTCCGCGGTGACCGTATTTGAGCTTTTCCGTTCTCGCGCCCTGAGAAAGCGCTAAAAGCTGGTGACCGAGGCAGATTCCGAACATCGGGATTTTTCGGTCTGTCAGCTTTTTCAGCTCCGCGATAATCTCTTTATTCTCCGACGGATCTCCGGGACCGTTCGATAGCATAACTCCGTCGGGGTTCATCGCGATAATTTCCTCAGCCTTGGTACCGGCGGGAACAACCGTGAGTCTGCAGCCGCGCTTAACAAGCTCTCTGCCGATATTGTGCTTTGCGCCGAAGTCCATCAGCACAACGTTCAGCTCTTCCTTTTCGGGCTCAAAGCTTTCGGGCTCGGTGATTGTTGTGCTCTCAACCGCGCCGGTTACAGCATATCCTTTCAGCTCCTCAAGGTCCTTGTCGGTAACCTCGGGCGTGTACTGAATTTTGCAGTTGAGCACGCCGTACTCGCGCACTATTCTTGTCAGCGCGCGGGTATCAAGCCCGTAGATACCGGGAATTTGGGATTTTTTTAAAAAAGCGTCAAGATCACCCTCGCAGCGGAAATTGGAAGGAGCTTGACACCATTCTCTTACGATATATCCTTTTAAGGCGGGAGAATTGCTCTCAAAATCAGCGGGAATCACCCCGTAGTTGCCTATAAGCGGAAAAGTTTGAATAACCACCTGACCGAAATAGCTGGGGTCAGTAAGTGTTTCAAGATAGCCTGTCATAGCGGTTGTAAAAACAAGCTCTCCCGTTGTTTCCTTTTCGGCACCGAATGCCTTGCCCTCAAAAACAGTTCCGTTTTCGAGCACCAAGTACGCAGCACGACTCATATAAACATCCTTTCTTTTTGGTAATTGATGATTAAGGCAATACCGCACAATCCGCGGCGCCGCTAACCATTAGCTGTCAATTTTCCGTTATCAATTCTAAGTCAGTTTTCATACGTTGAAATTACCTGCTTTGCCACATCAAGCTTGCTTGTACGCAAATCCATCGCCTGTTTTTCAAGGTATTTGTGCGCCTGGCTCTCGCTCATATTAAGGCAGGTGACAAGCAAAAGCTTCGCCCGGTCGATGATTTTCAAATCCTCAACCATATTCCTCAGCCGCTCGTTTTCCTGCTCAACCCTGAGCATTCTGGCACGGAAGCAGTCTGTGAATTGCAAATAGTGGCGGAACAGGGGCTTGTTTATCGGCTTTGAGATTACAAGCACGCCGTGCCGCGACAAAAGCTCGTTGACGTCGTCCGCGCTTTTTTGCGGAACAATAATCACCACGCTCGAGCGCGTTGAATCGGCAAATTCGCGCGACAGCTCAATGCCGTTTTCGTCCGGCAAGGGCGCATTAACGCAAATCAGGTCGAACTCGTCCGCCGTTTCCTCCGCAAGCTCTCTCGCGTTGCAGGCGGCAAACGAGGTTTTCACCTTTGCGTAGCCCTCTGACCTGAGAAGCTGTGACAGCGATTCGGCTCCCTGACCGGGACTTGATACAAGCAATGCCTTTTTCACGCTATCACCACCGAATTGTCTTTTTCAACTTATTATTGTACAAGATTTAGACGTTTTATAATTTACTTTATGGAATTAAAGAAAATTTTTTGAACCGTTTTGAATTTTGTTTAGGTATCGCCGCAAAATTCAGGTGCGCGGGACTGCCTTTATTTTACAGCGCGAAAAAACGGCAAAGTCAAAGCCGCGCGGTTTTGCGGGCAGTAAAACAGCGCGCCGGTTTTACACGGCACGCTGAAAATAAATAATTTTAGACTGAATCAAACTCCGAACAAAAGCTCGCTGTACGACGGATAAGGCCAGAAATCCGCGGCGGTTTCCGTCTCCATACTGTCGCCGATTGCCCTGAGCTCCTGCATTTTTGAGAATACCGACTCGCGGTAATAGGTCGCGTAAGCCAAAGCGTCGTCGCTGTAGTCTCCCGCTCCCATAACGGCCTCCTCAAGCTCATTGGTTTTCTTCACAAAGCAGACAAGCTTGTTTGAAAGGCTCTTAATCAAATCCTCCTCAACAGTGGTGGGAATAGCGTCGGACAGCGCCTTTTTGGAGAGCGCGGTCTCCGTAAGCTCCCTGACAAACGCCGACACCGCGGGGGTGATGTTCTTCTTCGCCATATCAATCATTGTAAGAGCCTCAATGTTAATCTGCTTTGAGTAGGTTTCAAGCTCAATCTCATACCTTGCTCTGAGCTCCGACTCGGTGCATATATTGTTCTTGACAAAGAGGTCAACGTTCTTTTGATCCATAAAGTGAGCGAACGCCTCGGGAAGCGATTTGAGGTTAAGAAGTCCTCTCGCTTTCGCTTCGTCAACCCATTCATCGGCGTAATTGTCGCCGTTGAAGATAATCCTCTGATGCTCGGTGAATACCTTTTTAACAAGTCCTCTGATTGCGGCGTCAATATCGGAGGCGCTTTTGAGCTCGTCATAGAACTGCGAAAGCTCCTCGGCAACCATTGTGTTAAGCATATAGTTGGGACAGCCGATGTTGAGCGAAGAACCGAGCGCGCGGAACTCAAACTTGTTTCCGGTAAACGCGAACGGAGATGTGCGGTTGCGGTCGGAGGTGTCCTTTTTGAAGTCGGCAAGAACGTCAACGCCGGTCTGAACCCTCTCTTTGCCCTGGCTGATGTACTCCTCGCCCCTGATAATCGCCTCAACCATCGCGCCGAGGTCGTCGCCGAGGTACATCGAGATAATCGCGGGAGGCGCTTCGTTCGCGCCCAGACGGTGGTCGTTGCCCGCGGAAGCTACGGTAATTCTCAGCAAATCCTGATACTCGTCAACCGCCTTGACAACAGCCGCGAGGAAAAGCTGGAACTGCAAATTGTCCTCGGGGTGCTTGCCGGGGTTGAGCAGGTTTTCGCCTGTGTTGGTAGAAATCGACCAGTTGTTGTGCTTGCCCGAGCCGTTGACGCCGGCAAAGGGCTTTTCGTGAAGAAGGCATACAAGACCGTGCTTTTCGGCAATCTTTTCCATAATCTCCATTGTAAGCTCGTTGTGGTCGGTCGCTATATTTGATGTTGTAAAAATCGGAGCCAGCTCGTGCTGAGAAGGCGCGACCTCGTTGTGCTTTGTCTTTGCGAGCACGCCGAGCTGCCAAAGCTCCTCGTCCAAATCCTTCATAAAGGCGGCTACCCTTGTTTTGATAGCGCCGAAGTAGTGGTCGTCAAGCTCCTGACCCTTGGGAGCCTTGGCGCCGAAAAGGGTTCTGCCTGTCAGCTTCAAATCCTCTCGCTGATTGTACAGCTCGCGGTCAATCAAAAAGTATTCCTGCTCGGGACCGACGGTGGTGACAACCCTTGTAACGTCGGTTTTGCCCATAAGGTTCAAAATCCTGACCGCCTCGGTGCTGAGTCTTTCCATTGAGCGGAGAAGCGGTGTTTTTTTATCGAGAACCTCGCCTGTGTAGGAGCAGAACGCCGTGGGAATATACAGCGAGCCGTCCTTGACAAAAGCGGGTGACGTGGGATCCCATGTTGTGTAGCCTCTCGCCTCAAAGGTCGCGCGGATTCCGCCGCTCGGGAACGACGAAGCGTCGGGCTCGCCCTTGATAAGCTCCTTGCCCGAAAATTCCATAATTACCTGACCGTCGCCGTTGGGCGTGATAAAGCTGTCGTGCTTTTCGGCGGTAACGCCTGTCATCGGCTGGAACCAGTGGGTGTAGTGGGTACAGCCAAGCTCAATCGCCCAGTCCTTCATCGCGCTTGCCACAACGTTCGCCACGCTGAGGTCGAGCGGCTCGCCGTCCTGAACGGTCTTTTTGAGCGCCTTGTAGGTTGATTTTGGAAGTCTTTCCTGCATTTTTTGGTCGTTGAAAACCTTGCATCCGAACATCTCGGGAACCTTAGACATAATTACTCTCCTATTAAATTATGGTTTTTTCCTAATCTCAATTACTTATATTGTCTGTTTGAGATTGGTATTATATGCAAAATGAGGCACTGCAAGCCTATGCTTACAGCGCCTTTGCTGTGTTTGTTGATAGTATATTCTTTTTTTGTAAAAATGTCAATGCTTTTTTGAACGGTCTTTTTCGGCTTATTTGCCGATTTTTTATGTACTTTGTAAAAATCAGCCCGCGGCGAGCGCTTTTTGTATTGCCGCGGCGTCGGGCGCGCCGCAAACGCCTGACCTTTCCGCGCATAATTTCCGGGTATTCGGAGCCGACGTCCGTTGGGATTTGCTCATCTGCTGCGGGCTCGGAAGCCGGGTTATAAAAAATGTCTTTTTCAGTTGAATTATATCTCTTAAAATGTTAAAATAAAGTAAATGGTGTGATTTATATGAGCAAAACTGTTATTACAAACAAAAACATCTGCCCGGTTTACAAAAAATGCGGCGGATGTCAGCTTCAAAATATGAGCTACCCCGAGCAGCTTGGCTACAAGCAAAACAAAGCCGAAAGGTACCTGAAGCGTTTTGGAAAGGTTCAGCCGATTATCGGAATGGAGAACCCTTACCACTACCGCAACAAGGTTCAGGCGGCGTTTTACACAAGCAGAAACGGCAAGATAATCTCGGGCGTTTACCAGTCAGGCAGCCACAACGTAGTCGGAATCGACAGCTGCCAAATTGAGGACGAGCTCGCCGACAAAATAATCGTCGCCGTGCGAAAGTTTATGCCGTCCTTCAAGATGACGACCTACAACGAGGACACGCGCAGGGGATTTTTGCGCCATATTCTTGTAAAGCGCGGCTTCGCGACTAATCAGGTTATGCTTGTGCTTGTCACGGGCAAGCCGATGTTCCCCTCCAAAAACAACTTTGTAAGGGCAATCCGCGAAAAATTCCCCGAGATTACCACAATCGTGCAGAACATCAACCCCTATCAAACCAACCTTGTGCTCGGCGACAGGGAGAACGTTCTTTACGGCAAGGGGTACATTGAGGATGTTCTCTGCGGCTGCCGCTTTAGGATTTCGCCCGCGAGCTTTTACCAGATTAACCCTGTCCAGACCGAGGTTTTGTATTCAAAGGCGATTGAGTACGCGGGACTAAAGGGCGACGAAACCGTGCTTGACGCCTACTGCGGAATCGGCACAATCGGCATTATCGCCGCCAAAAACGGCGCGGGAAGGGTTATCGGCGTTGAGCTTAACGGCAACGCCGTGCGCGACGCGATTGTCAACGCCAAAACAAACGGGCTTGATAACATTCGCTTTTACAAGGGCGACGCCGGAGATTTTATGCGCGCCGCCGCAGAGGAAAGTGAAAAGCCCGACGTTGTGTTTATGGATCCGCCAAGAGCGGGCAGCAGCGAGGTGTTCCTGAACTCGCTGATAAAAATGTCGCCGAAAACCGTCGTGTATGTCTCCTGCAACCCCGAAACCCTCGCGAGGGATTTGCGGTATCTGGAGAAAAAAAGCAAATACAGAGTGAAGAAAATCCAGCCCGTCGATATGTTCCCGCACACAAATCACATTGAGTGCGTGGCGCTGATTACAAAACAGAACGGAGTAAAATTATGATTATTGATTCTCACGCGCATATTGGAAAAATTTTGAATTTTAACATGAAAACCGAGGAGCTCCTGTACTCGATGGATAAGTACGGCGTTGATTTTTCGCTGTTCAGCAACATTGAGGGCGTGGAGTTCAGCCACAGCGGAATGAAGGTTCCGTTCTTTTTGACAAAGAAGCAGAACAAGCTGCTCAAAAATTCGATTGCCGAGGCGCGCAAAGCCCCGGACAGGCTCGGCGTTTTGGTTTGGTGCAAGCTTCACGGCGAAACTCCCGACGACGAGTTCAGACAGCTAATAAAGGACAACCGCGATATTATTTACGGCTTAAAGTTTCACCCGTTCCACTCCTTTACCGCCCCCGACAGCGAAAAGGCAGAGCCGTTTTATGAAATTGCCGAGGAGTTTAATCTTCCGGTTGTATCGCACACCGGAGGCTGTGAGGAAGCGATGTCCGAGCACGTTTACAACGCCGCCAAAAAGCACCCGGAGATAAACTTCGTTATGGTTCACATGGACTTGGCGACGGACAACCGCGACGCGCTTGAATACCTCGGAATGCTCCCGAACCTTTACGGCGACACAACGTGGGTACCCACAAAGACGACACTCGAAGCAATACGCCGCTACGGCAGTAAAAAAATGCTCTTCGGCACCGACAACCCGATTGACGGCAAGGACACCCTGCTTACTAACAAAACCGGTGACCGCTCGATTTATCAGGAGTATTTTAATGAATTCAGGGATATGGTAACGCCCGGGGAATACGACGATTTGATGTACAAAAACGCTCAACGATTATTCGGAATAAAATTGTAAAAATCATAAAAAGCTCTCCCGTCGCAGAAGCGGTTTGGGAGAGCTTAATTTTATATATCTCTTTTGAATTCACTTAAAATAGCAGTCGAATATTTTTGGATATTGGTCGCGTCGAGCGCGTCAACCGTGTTGTCGTTATTAACGTCGGCGATTATCTTTTGCTCGCCTGTGAGTTTGGTTTTTTCCACGATGTATTTTTGAATCAACGTCGCGTCTAAAATGTCAATCGACTTATCGCCGTTGACATCTCCGATTTTATAATTTGCCCCGAACGGATTGAAATGAACCGTCATCCAGTCGTTGCGAACATCGCACCAGTCCTTCAGATATTCATAGTTAGCGGCGTAAGTAGGCAGAGGCTTTTTGTAGTTGTTAACCCACCACTTGGAAATATTCCAGCCTGCCTCATTGTAGTTGCGTTCAAAAACATCCTTGTACTGCTCGTAGGTTGTATCGAGGAAACCTCCGTCGGCGGAGATATTCTCGATAAATTCGTAATGGTCGCGGTAAACTTCGGAAACCATCTCATTGAACCAGTCGTACTTTGCGAGGTAAACGTAGAGGTTTTTGTTCGCGAAAATTCCGTTATAATCCGCGGCGTTTTTCGCGCGGGTTGAAAAATCGGGATAAGCGTTGCCCGCGGAAAGGTCGTAGTCCCACGCAGGACCCGCGTAAAGCTTGCCGTCCTTATAGTAAAAATAAACGGAGGTTCTCTCAAAGTCAAAGGTTTTGAGGTATTCGTTGAGCAGGTAATACTTCGCGAATGACGGCAAATCAATCTTCTGCTCTATATTTTCCTTATCGCCGGTTTTAATCGCGGCGACAATGTCGTCCATAACCTCCTGAACGTAAGCCTGCTGTTCTTCGTTGGGCTCTTCCGGTTCTTGGAAGGCAAATCTGAATCGCTTATTATCAACAACCAGGTAGGTCACGTCGTCCTCGACGGTCACAGCCTCGTACTCGAGCAAAAAGTCCTTTTTGCCGTCGTTTGACTCGATGTCGATATCAACCCTGTCCTTGCCCTCCTGAACAGGCTCGTACAGGGTGTAGCAGCCGCGGAAGCTGCCGTCTACCCAGAGCTCGCAAATCTTCTGATTAGAGGTGTAGTCAAGCCCGAGCTCACGCGCGAGCTCAAAGGCGGTGTAGTTGCGCAAAAGCGTGGGGTCAAAGGCGTTCGCGAGCAAAACCCACTTTTTGCCGCTGCCCATGTCGAGCACGTTCTTTTTCTTGGCGAACTTAAAGGTGAACGCCTTTTTCGTCACCCAGCTAAGGGCGGTTGTGTTGCCCCTAACCTTAAACTGAACGGCGTCGCTGAGCTCAGTGCCGTCGGTGTCCTTTATCGAAATCTGAGCGTTAACGTAGTCGTCCTCTTTTTGAAGCGTTGTGCCGTTGCCGTTCTCGGTAACTACCCTGATTTGAGGAACGTCAAGGTGCTCGCCGTCATAAACCTCGGCAGCCGATACCGCAGGCGCAAAGCAGAGCGTGCACACCGCGAGCGAAAGACAGAGAATTACCGCCGAAGCTCTTTTTAATACTTTCATTTTCAAGGCTTTTCCTCCTAAGCTTTAGTTAGCGCAAAATTTCAGAAGCAATCGCTTTTGGTAATCGCTTTTTATTATACACCATTTTAGTAAAAAGTCAATAAAGCGAAAATATTTAACGCTAAAAACGGAAATATTTAACGCTAAAAAATCCTTCCTTTATATGCCGCCTTCGGCAAGCAGTCAAAATCGTAGCTTTTCAGTTCCTCAAGGCTGATGTTCGCGGTACATCCCTCGCTGACCATAATATTTGAGCCGGCATTCTCGTCGATATGCGCCACGATGACGGGGATTCCCCTGCCGTAGGCGTAGCCGCATTCCCAAGCCGTTCCGCTGTCGCTGTAGCCGCCGTGGCAGAGCATAACCATACAGTCGGCTCGGTCAATGTTGTCCCTGTCCATTTCAAAGGTCTTTTGCGCCCAAAGGGAAAGATTTTCCTCCTTATTTTCGCGAACCTCGTGAAGCCTCGGGCTGAAAAGCTCAAAACCCCTGTCGAGCAAAATTTCCTCGGCGCGCTTCACACATTCAAGCTCAAAATCATTAAAAAACGGCGAGGCAAGGTAAATCAACTTTGACATAACAATTCTCCTATGCTTAGATAGATGAAATTAATTATAGCTTAATATCAAGGTGCAGTCAACTTAGATAATCATTCGCGTGTTCCGCTTTGACATTCAAACACGTCTGTGATAAAATAAAAAGCACTCCGATTGGAGTGCTTTTTTGGAGGCGACAGGCGGATTTGAACCGCCGCATCAGAGTTTTGCAGACTCGTGCCTTACCACTTGGCTATGTCGCCGTGTCAACGTCGTGGACTATTATATCATTATTAGACGGTGATGTCAAGAAAAATAATTAATTTTATCCGCGCCTCAGCCACGGTATCAGTATATTCAAACAAAAACCAGGCGTTACAAATATGAGAAATTTATCGCAATACGCGCTTGTCTGCGAAAAGATGCTTGACAGGCTGAAAATCAAATATTCAAAAAATATACGTTATGTTGAAAACACCCGCGCCAAATCGCGGCTCGGGCTATGCAAAAAAACAGGCGACAGCTATGTTATTGAAATTTCCTCATCGCTGCTTGACGAGCGCGTCAGCGAACAAACGCTTGTTGAAACCGTCCTGCACGAGCAGCTACACACCTGCTACGGCTGTATGAAGCACACCGGCAGGTGGAAACAGCTTGCCGAAAAGGTGAACGCCTGCTACGGTTTGAACGTGCAGCGCGCCGCCAATGAAGAAAGCATACCCGAATTTATGCAGCCTAAGCCCAATTACATTGTGAGGTGTCAGAGCTGCGGGCTCGAGCTGAAAAGGCAAAAGCGCTCTCAGCTTGTAAAAAATCCCGGCCGCTACCGCTGCGGAAAATGCGGCGGCAAACTCACGGTGGTACATTAATGCTACGCAACGCAGCTATTTAAAATTTTTAATATAACCGCGCTGACACGGCAATACGGCGATTCCCGCATAACAAAAAGGCAAAAAGCACGCGAATGCTTTTTGCCTTAATCTTTGTAAAAACTATTCGGTTTGAGTTTCGCTGTCAGCACTCTCGCTCGCCGAGCTTTCCTCCTGCTCGGAAGCCGAGGTCTGCGGCGGAGCTGACGATTCGCTTTCCTGAGAAGCCTCGGACGAATACGAGCTGTAGCTGTCCGAATCGTCGGAATCGTCATACGAAGATTCGCTGCTTTCACTGCCTGATGTTTCTCTGTAAACAGCGCCTGTGTCGTAGTCAGCGTCGATAAACACAACGCCGTAATCCATATCGTAGGTCGACTTGAACAGCTCCTCGCGGTCAATCTCCTTGCCGTTTTTGAGGTACACTTTCCACGCCCTTACGGTGTAGCTTGAGCTGCCGGTATCGGAAAGCTCGTTGTGAGTTTTAATTTCGTCATAATCACCGTACTTAACCCCCCAGAACGCCGCGTAAAGCGTGTTGTCTACAACCTTACATTCAAGGAAAAGCTGGGTTTTGTTCGGATTAGATAATTTAAGGTCAAGGTTCGGATAATCTATTGTGGCGTCAAGTCCCGTAGGAACATACGAGGAAGCCCACTGGTGGCAGGAGCGCTCCTCAATATCAAGGTCGGCTCTGATTGCCGCGTTATAGATTGTTGAGCTCGCCTGGCAAATTCCGCCGCCGATTCCGTCAATCAGCTTGCCCTCGGAGATTACGTGAGCGGATTTATATCCGTTTTCCTCCTTGTTGGAGTCGCCGGTACATTCGTTAAAAGACCAAATATAGTCGCCGGGCTGTATGATTGAGCCGTTGCAGGCTTCCAAAGCCACTGTCATATTGCTTGTGCCGTTGGCAGTGTTGGTCGAGTATGTCTCGTAGCTTGAAAGCTGAACCAGATTATCTTTGAGGAATTCCTTGGTTACATCCGCGGAAAGCTGCTCTGTTACAGCGTCAATCTTGCAGAAGTTTCCGCCCTTTTTAAACGAATCCTTTAGCTTTGTTTTAAGGTCGTCGCCTTTAAGCTCGCGTCCGTCAACCTCGTCAACGTATTCAAATCTGTTGTTCTCGTAAGGATAGAACTTTGAAACGTAAGCGTCAACAGGCTCAACGTCATACTCCTTGATAATCGCGCTGACGTTGCTGTCGATTGACTTTTCCTCGACGGTAGATTTAACCGTGTAGGTTCTTACCTCGTCATTATTGATTTTATTTTCGGGGTCGATGGCGTCATTATACGCCTGCTGAATCACCTGATCAATATTATAGGTATAGGTAAAATTATCCTGATTAAGTTTTTTTACCGTGTCGTCAATATTAATTGAAATCTCAATCGGCTTGTTGAGCTTGTTTTTATTTTGCTCAAGCGTCTGCTTTGCCTCTTCAAGCGTTTTGCCGGTAACGTCAATACCCGAAATAATGGTTGTGTCGGTAAATGTGAACGGCTTGTTCTCATCCTCTTTTGACTGCTTGTTCAGACCGTTGAATATGCAAAAGCCCGCAACGCCGAGAGCCGCCGTAACAGCGACCGCGATGCTTGCGATAATTATTATCTTTTTTGTTTTTTTGCTTCTGTCGCCGTCTTTATGATACCTTTTGTTTTGCTTACCGTTTGAAGCGTTCGCTGAAATGTCAACGAATTCTTCGGGCGGCGTATTAACATTATTATCCTTCATAATTCACCCCAAAGCGCGAAAACTGCTTATATATAACCAATCACCGATGTCAGGCGGGCTTGCACCGGGATTTGCTCCGAGTTAAAAAATACACTTATCCTTTTATCCTATTATTTTTTATTCTACTATAAAAATTCCCAAAAATAAAGTGGTAAAACACAAATTTAATCAGTATTTTTTTAAATTTTTTTGTACATATTTTGTTAAAAAATTATCGGGCAGAGAATACCGCCCTTTCAGGCGCGCTTAAAAAGCAATAATTTTTTACAAAGAAATTAAAATATCTGTTGAAATTACATCAAAATATAAGTATAATGTTATTATAAGCAAATAATATTGTTTAATTCCGGATTTTATTCCGAATTTTCGGCAGAAAGGCAAGTCTAAAGTATGAATATTTTGATATTTACTGCCTCAACAGGCGGCGGACACAAGCGCGCCGCTGCTGCGATAAAGGCAAAAATAAACGATATGAGCCCCGAAACCAACGTCAGTGTAATTGACGGAATGGAAGCAATCAGCAAGGTTTACAACAAAGCGATTACCAAGGGCTACCACCTTATGGCAACCAAAACCCCGGAAATATACGGTAAGCTTTACAGGATTACCGACGAAAATGAATCAGTTGCCAAGGCGGTTATGAAATCCAACGAAATGTACGCCAACAAGCTGCTTGAGATTATCGAGGAAAATAACCCCGATATAATTATTATCTGCCACCCGTTTATTACCAATATGGTTTCACGGCTTAAAGAGACCGGCAAGCTCAACGTTAAGGCAATCAGCCTGATTACCGATTACGACTCCCACCGCACATATTTTTCGCCGTTTATCGACGCGTTTGTGGTGGCTGAGCCGCAGATGGCGCAAAAGCTTCACACGGAGTACGGCGTTCCCGAGGACAATATTTATCCCCTCGGAATCCCAACCTTTGACCGCTTTTCTATTACGGAAACAAAGGAGGAAATCTGCAAGCGCGAGCGCCTTGACCCGAATATCCCCATTGTTCTGCTTATGGCAGGCTCCTTCGGCGTTACCGCTGTGCTCGACTTTTACGAGCAGCTCGCGAAAACCGACGAAAAAATCCAGATGGTTGTCATCACGGGCAGGAACATACGCCTTTTTGACCACCTTGACAAAAAAATCCAGGAGCTTGACACAGGCTACAAAACCAAGCTGCTGTACTTTGTGGACAATGTTGAGGACTATATGCACGTCGCCGATTTAATCGTCACCAAGCCCGGCGGTCTTACGGTTACGGAAAGCATCGCCTGTCACCTGCCTATGGCGATTTACAGCGCTTATCCGGGTCAGGAGAGCGACAACGTGGAGTTTTTGCTTAATCAAAAAGCCGCCGTGCTCATCAACAAGCAGGATGGCGCTCAGGAGATTATCGATTTGCTCCACTCACCCGAAAAGCTTAAAGAAATGAAAGAAAGCTGCGAAAGACTTGCTTTGCCCAACGCGGCAGAGGATATTTTCAACCTCGCGAAAGAGCTTTGCGGCAAGGAATAAAGCTATGAAAATAAGGAAAATCCTGTCCGCGCTTTTGTTTGCCGCCGTACTTGTATGCGCCCTGTGCGCCTGCTCAAATTCCAACGGTTTTTCCGGCGGCGAGGTGCTTTCAGACGGTTACAAACGCTCGGATGACGTAAGCAAAACCTACAACTTTAACGACGGCGCGGAGGATCTGCCCTCCGCATACAACTCTTACGCGAATTTGATTACGGGCTACGAGCTCAAGCTTTTCAGAGCATTAGCGGCTGACAGCAGCGAACCCTTCGCTTTTTCTCCCGCGTGCAACGCGCTTGATTTGTCGCTGATTGCTAACGGCGCCAAGGGCGACACGCTTTCTGAGATTATGCTCGCGCTCGGAACCGATTTGTCGCTCGAAAACCTCAACGCCTGCTCGTCCTACTTCAAAAGCAGGCTTGAAGCCGTCAGCAAAATCGGCGAAAACAAAACCGACGAGCTGTCGGGCAAAAAGCTTTCCGAGGGAAGCGCGGCCAAAATCGACTTTGACAGCGCCCTGCTTTTCAACAGCCGCACAGACGTCCGCACGGCTTTTTTGCAGAGCAACGCCGACTTTTACGGCGATGATATTGTAAGGTTTGATTTTTCAAACGAAAACGCCGTATCAAGCCTGAGCGCGCTGTTTGGCGGCAATTCCGCCGCTAACAAGACCGCGCTTGACAAGGCTTCGTCGCTTGTTTCCGAAAGCTCGGTCGGGTTCAGCGACCTTTGGCTCAACCCGTACGCCGCGGATGATATTTATGAGGGAAAATTTGCGGACAAGACAGCGGAATTTATGAAGTCGGACGAAAGCTTTATTCAGTCTTCGACCGCGCGCGGAATTATAAAATACACCGCCAAAAATCCGCTGAAGCTCGTCCTGATTATGCCCAACGAGGACATCGAATTTGAAAGCTACGCAAAGACCTTTGACAGCGTTGAGTATATGAAGCTGCTCGACAGCTTTTCGGTCACCTCTCGCGCCAGCGCGTCTGTTCCGCAGTTTGAAATTCCTGCTTTTGACGAGCCGTTCGCTATGTCGGGCGTTATGAAAAAGTCGGGACTTTACACGCTGTTTTCCGATTCGACGGACTTCGGCAGCCTCGCCCATTCAAGCGAGCTTGTCCTCGGCGAGATGTACGAGCTCAGGCAGGGCTTCTGCCTTAACAGGGACGGAATTTTTACCTCCGCCGAAAAGCCCTCAGAAAGCTCCGTCAGTCAGCCGCGGGAAAATCCGGCGGACTCCGGAAGCGGCAAAGCCGAGGAGCTTGTTTTTGACCGTCCGTTCATCTTTATGGTAATTGACAACGAAAGTAACATTCCCGTTTATATGGGCGTTTGCTCAAAAATATAACCAATCGCCGTGTAGCTAACGCTCTCGCGGTAAGCTTGCGTCGGGCTTTGTCCCGGGTAAAATCAGATAAAATTCATTCCGGCTCAATTCCGCTTTGGTTTTGAGCCGGTTTTTATAATATTATTCGTTATTCGCTGTTGTCCGTCAGGCGCATTGCCACGGCGGTAATATCGTCGTCACGGCTGTCCGCTCTGCGCTTAATCGCCTCCTCAACAACCGCCTGGGCAAGCTCTTGGGTGCTGCCCTTGTTCCACGTTTTTATCAGCTTTTCAAGCCACTTGTCATCGCTTGTTACCGCGCCGTCTGAAACCATAACCACCATATCTCCAACGGAGAGCTTCACACTGTCGTCCGCAAACTTAATATTGTTCAAAATTCCCGCGGGCAGGGCCGGCATCTCCTTTTTTATTACTCTGCCGTTCTTTTTAATATACGTTGCCGCTCCGCCTGCCTTTTTCAGCGTAACCGCGCCCGAATAAAGGTCAACCTGAGCAAGGTCAACGGTGGACAGGCTCTCGTCGTCGCTCTTTATCATCAGGGCAGAATTGAGAATTTGCAGCGAGCTGTCCGCAGAAAGCCCCGAGCGGAGCAGCCTGCCCATCACCGAAGCCGCCATATTTCCGTCAACAGCAGCTCTGCCGCCGGTGCCCATACCGTCGCAGATAAGCACGCAGGTGTTGCCCGCGCCGTCGTTAAAATAATCTATGCAGTCGCCGCAGAGCTTGCCGAAATTCGCAATGTGCTGGTCAGAGCCGATTTCCACGTCAAAGTTCGGCATTTCACACAGCGCCGCACGGATTCGGTCGCCGTCGTCCGTCACAGCCGGAAGGTCAAACCGTCTGCGGCAGCACTTTGAAACAACCCGCGCAAGCTGTCCGCGCTTCAGCCTTTCTCCCTTCGCGCTCAAAATCAGCTCAACGCTCATTCTGCCGTTTTCGCTTTCAAGGCAAACGCACTCGACGGGAACGGCTCCGAGAGCCGAAAGCTCTGAGATTATCCTCTCCTCAGCGTCGGTGTCGCTGCGCTTTACGGCGGCAAATTCCTTTGACAAATCGCTGAGAATATCGCTCACGCCCGAAAACTGACCCGCGACTACGCCGCGAAGCTCGCCTACCCTGCGCTCCGCCTCCTGCAGCGAGCGCAGCTTTTTGTAGTTCTCGGTCATACTGCTCGCAATCTCGCTTTTTTTGCAGCAGTTTTTGACGAACGCCGATTCCACCTCGTCCGCGGTAATGCTTCCGTTGGCGTTCAGCTCCTCCTCAAGGCGGAAAAAATCGTCTTTGGTAACTCCGCTCTTGTGCTCGTAGCAGTACATCCTCAGTCCGCAGCCCGAACAGACCTCCTCGGCGGTGTTTTGGCACACCCACTCAAAGGTCGGGGAGTACATCTCCCCCATTTTTTTCGACACGTCCTCAACATCATTTTTGACGTTGCTGATTACGCGCGAGGTAAAGCCGAGGCGCATAATAATATTTCTGCGGAGCGCTTCTCCGAGCGAGGAGCCGCGCTCGCGCTTAAACACAGGGGAGATGAAATCCCCGACGCTTTTCGGCAAAAACATAAACACCGCCGCGCCGACAGCGCCCTCAATCAGCGTTGAGGACTGCATTTTTTCTCCGCCGAACGCAAGGCTCATCAAAAAATCCGAGATAACAAACGCGAACGCGGTTCCCGCCTTGCCGAGCGGAGAGAACAGCCCCGCCATCAGTCCGCCGAAAGAATATCCTCCGCAGATGAAGCCCTGCTCATACTGCGCCAAACTGAACACCGCGCCGGTGGCGGCTCCGCTGACCGCGCCGCCGTTCACTCCGCCGTAACGCGCGCAGAGCAAAACCGCGATTACCGCGATAATTCTTCCGAGAGAAACGCCGTCCAAGGCGATACTCCCGAGGGACAAAATCAGCACACAGCCCGTCATCACCACGCAGGCGGTCTCCTGCGACGTAAACGAGCTTATGCTCCGCTTTGAATAAGCCAAATTTACCGCCGAGGCAATAAAGTACGCCGCGACCGCCGCGAGAGCCGCCTCGATAAAGCTGCCCATAAGCGTTGCTGTTGTTCCGATTCCGCCCAGCGCAAGCGCTGCGCCTGTCGCGATTATCGGAACAAAGGCGCACAAAGGCGCGAAAATTCTGCTTCCGCTGACTTTTTTTAAGTCGCTGAGCAGCCACCTGACTCCGCCGATTGCGATTATCACCGCGATGTACCTGAAGCTGTCGGACGGCTTCAGCAAAATATACCCGAACGCCGCCCCTAACAGCGAGGGCAGCAGCCGCTGCTTGGGAACCGCCGCCGCGAAGGACGCCCCGAACGGTGCCAAATCTCCGAGCACCGCTCCGCGCGTTATAAGCGTTCCGCAGGCAAAGTACAAAAAGTTCAGCCCCGCGGATTTGAAAAATTCACTCTGTCCGGCGCGTGAAGCGCGCCGCATTACCCTTGCTTCGGTCATAGTTTTAACTTCCTTTAACAATTTATGACTATATTATATTGCTAAAGCAGCAACGGATTTGTCGCTATGTGGCTGATAATTTTTAGATTGTTTTGCAAAAATTTGAAGCTTGCGACTGAACCCGAGATAAAAAGATTGTATATTCGGCGGTTTTAGATTATAATGTACTTATAAACCTGAAAGGAATTTTATTATGATTATAATGTCGGTTGATTTGGGAAAAGCGAGAACTGGAATCGCGGTTTGCGACAAAAGCGAATTTTTAGCTTCACCCTACACGGTCATTTTTGAAAAATCACCCCAAAAATTGCCCGAAAAGGTAGCTCAGGCGGCAAAAGAGTGCAAGGCTGAGTTAATTGTGGTTGGCTTGCCGAAAAATATGGACGGAACCGAGGGCGAAAGCGCGCAAAACGCGCGGAGCTTCGCCGAACAGCTTACCGGGCTGACGGGAATTGAGACCGTTATGCAGGACGAGCGCGGAACAACGGTAACCGCGCATAATTATTTGAACGCGACAAACACGCGCGGCAAAAAACGCAAAAACACGGTCGACGCGGTCGCCGCCGTGATTATTCTTCAAGACTACCTTGACAGCCGCCGGGGACGCGGCGTACAACAGTAACCGGTTATAAAGCGTTCGGGCAAAGCGCGTTTTGATACAAGCTGCCCGTGGTAAAGTAATTGTATGAGCGGCAGCCTCCGGCGCAGTATTCGCCGTATTTACAGCCCTTGCAGCCTCCTGTGAGCATTGAAGCGTCAAAACGGCGGTTATACGCAAAGGCGTTTGGGTCTGTCCAAATAGCTTCAAGCGAACGCTCGCGCAGGTTACCCTCATTAAAGCGTTCATCATACATTGACTCACAGCCGCGCACATTGCCTGTGCTGTCGATTCCTATGGTCGTCAGCCCCGCGGAACAGCCCTCAAAAAATGAGTTCCTTCTTCCGCGTAAAATCCCCTCCTCCGGCGTGTAGTAGCCGATATTATCGGCAATGCCTACGCTGAAAGGCGCGGAGGGCGCGGTGCGGTATACAAAATCTATCACCTTTTTCGCGTCAAAGCTGACGTCAAGGCTGTTGCTTCCTGCGTTTCCCATTGGCGAGCAAGCCTGAATTTGCCAGGCAAAAATCGGAAACGTTTTAATCTCATCATAAAACGCGGGAAGCTGAGGCGCGTTGTCGGCTCGCAGGGCGCTTATAACCGAAACCGGAATTCCTGCCCGGGCAAGCGAGAAAATCGTGTCGACCGCGCGGTCATAGCTCCCCTTTTGGCGGAACGCGTCATGAGTTTCACGCAGTCCGTCAAGCGACACCGCCACGGATTCTATATTGATTTGCTTAAGCTTTTCGATAATCGGCGCGGACATTTTATAGCCGTTGGTGATGATGGAAGTTTTGATTGATTTTGAAGTCAAAGCCGCGGCAATTCCGGCCCAGTCGGGTCGCATAAAAACCTCGCCGCCAATCAGCGAAACCCTTCGGCAGCCCATTTCATAAAGCTGACGCGCGATGTCAAGACATTCAGCTGTGCTAAGCTCGTTTTCGCGCGCTTTTCCTCCGCGTGAGCCGCAGTAAGCGCAGTTAAAACAACAGGCAAGCGTAATCTCCCACACGCAGGTCTTCAACTTAAACGGGAAAGACTTTCTGTTCATAATCATTCCTTAACCTCAGCGCCGCAGCAAGCGCAAAACTTTTGGTCAAAAGGCACGCGGCGTCCGCAGTTTTTACAATAATTTGCGGGAATATTCTCCGACGGCTTTTTTCTCCTTTTATGCAGACTTCTAAAAGCCTCGGGCGAAGCATATACACATTCCGTAATTACCGGTTCAGGGTTTTCCGATAAATTTTCCGGGGCGGCATAAACATCTTCCATATCGGCTGGTTTAGGCATATTAGCGTAGTATTCGGGGCCTGCGTATACCGGTACCGGTCGATTACTATTTTGCTCTTCATCCTCCGTGCGGTTCCACGGATACTTTTTCTTTTTTCCAAACATTTTTTCACATCCTTTGTATTTATGTTTTTATGTTACCACATAAAACAAGCTCAGTCAACAAGTTTTCATCTGCCTTGACAACCCCTGTTAATGCCGCGGAATAATACTATTATATAACACAACCCCGTAAATCAATTTTTGACTTACGGGGCATTTTTATTATTTGTGATTTGTCATAATATTATCAATTATCCAATTTGCCGTTCATATTTTCAAGATAGTCTATGGTGATTTTGCAGCCGGGTTTTATATGCCGCATAATAAACTTCATTATATTTTCCGGTACGGCAACGCAGCCGCCTGTATACGGACGGCTTGGGCGGAAGCAGTGAAGGAAAAACGCGCAAAACGCGCGGAGCTTCGCCGAACAGCTTACCACCGGGCTGACGGGAATTGAGACCGTTATGCAGGACGAGCGCGGAACAACGGTAACCGCGCATAATTATTTGAACGCGACAAACACCCGCGGCAAAAAACGCAAAAACACGGTCGACGCGGTCGCCGCCGTGATTATTTTGCAGGACTTTTTGGACGGCAGAAAGATAAATCAATAAATTACTTTTGATAAAACAACACCCCGACTCGTTATGAATCGGGGTGTGAATTTTTATTGCTGTTTACTTATCAACTGTAACCGCGTTTTTGCTCAGTGTAGCTTTTCGCGCAAGGGCGGATTAAGTTTATGCGCCGAGGCTCAGTCCGCGAATTGACCGACGGGGTTAGCGGCTTAGTTCCAGTTGAGGGTATCGCTGTAAACGTTAATATAATCCTGAGCGGAGCGATCCCAGCTGTTGTCGCTCATCATAGCGCGCCACATAAGCTGGTGCCAGCCCTGGTCGTCCTGAATACCCCACAGCGCGCGGCGTACAGCGTGCTGCATATCCGCGGTGTAGTAGTTCTTGAAGGTGAAGCCGTTGCCGTAGTTGTCCGCGGAATCGAACACAGAGTCCTTGAGACCGCCGACCTCGCGAACTACGGGAATTGTGCCGTAACGCAGGGCAATCATCTGAGCAAGACCGCATGGCTCCTGAGCCGAAGGCATAAGGAAAATATCGGCGCCCGAATAAATCTTGCGGGCAAGCTCAGGCACAAAGCCGTGGCAGAAGCAAAGTCTGCCGGGGTACTTGGCCTGCATATAGTTAAAGAAGTCCTCGTACTCCTTGTCGCCCGAGCCGAGAATTACAAACTGCATATCCTCGGTGTTCATAAGCTCCTCAAGTCCCATTCTTACAAGGTCAAGTCCCTTGTGAGAAACAAGGCGGGTAACCATACCTACAATCGGGGTGTTCCAGCGCTGTTCAAGGCAAAGCCTCTCCTGAAGCGCGCGCTTGCACTCGCCCTTGCCGCTCATATCATCCTTGGTGTAGTTGCGGTAAATCTGATAGTCGGTAGCGGGATCGTAGCTTGCGTTGTCAATGCCGTTCTTGATACCGCAGAGCTTGTAATGACGAAGGTTCAGCTCGTCGTGAAGTCCCCAGCTGTACCACGGGTCCTTAATCTCCGCCGCGTAGCTCGGAGAAACGGTGGAAACTCTTGTAGAAGTCTCGATAGCGCCCTTCATCATATTGAGCTTGCCGTTCATCTCGAGAATTTTAGTCTCGCTCGCGGGAATACCTACGCACTCGGTGTTAACCTCCCAGCCGTATTCGCCCTGATACTGAATGTTGTGAATGGTAAACAGGCTTTTGATGTTGTAGTACCACGGTCTGTGCGAATAGAACAGATAGTAGTAAACGGGAACCAAAGCCGTCTGCCAGTCGTTGGCGTGGATGATGTCAGGATGGAAGTCGATATAAGGCAGCATCTCGAGGATTGCGCGCGAGAAGAAAGCGAATCTCTCGGCGTCGTCATAGTGACCGTAAAGAGTGCCGCGCTTGAAGTAATACTCGTTGTCGATAAAGTAGTAGGTGCAGTCATTCCAGCGCGCCCAGAAAAGTCCGCAGTACTGGTGACGCCACGCAACGGGAACCGTAAAGTTTGTGATGAAGTTCATCTGGTTTTTCAAATCCTGCGGAATTGTGCCGTAAAGCGGAACTACAATTCGGCAATCCTGACCTTTTCTGCAAAGGGTATGCGGAAGGCTTCCCGCAACATCGGCAAGTCCGCCGCTGCCGCAAAAAGGATTAGCCTCTGACGCACAGTATAATATTCTCATTTAATTTTCCTCCTATAATCACTGTGTTAAACAACAGATTTTTTGGCAATATAAATCGGATATGATTCAAAGCCCATCAGCGAGCGCTCATTGTCAATTACAACATCCTTGTCAATGATAACATAGTTGAGCTTGGTATTTCTGCCGATTTTTGTATCCTGCATAACAATGCAGTTTGTAAGCTTGGCGCCCTTGCCGACGTAAACTCCCTTGGAGATTACGCAGTTTTCGACCTCGCCGTCAATAACGCAGCCCTGGGCGATTATTGAGTTCTTGACGCTGCTGTCAAGACCGTAGCGCGACGGAGCGTCGTCTCTTACCTTTGTGTAAATCGGGCGCTTGGGGTTGAACAGCGCGTCCCTTACTTCCTTCTTCATCAAATCCATATTGAAGTTAAAGTAGGAGTTGATTGAGGAAATAACCGCCGTGTAACCGGTGTTTTCGTAGGCGTAAACGCTGTATTTTTCAAGCGCTTTCTGAATCAGGCGCTTAATATCAAGCTGGTTTAGGCTCAGCGCGACTTTGATTTCTTCCATCAAAATTGACTTTTTAATAAGTATTGAACCGTAAACCTGGTCAACCTCTTCTTCTCCGACCTCCGGAGTAATCATAATCCGGGAAACCTTTCCGCTGTTTTCAACCTCAACGGTGAGCGGACGCTCATAGCCGTCGGGCACGGTGCCGTGCTTATAAACAAGAACGATGTCAGCGTGCTTCCTTGAATAGAAATCGAACAGGGCGTTGTAGTCGAAGTTGGTTACAACGTTGCCGGGAGAAAGCATTACGTATTCCTCGCGGCAGTGGTCGATATAGCCGTGCATATTGTAGATTGTTTCTACGTAATTTGAAAATGCCTTTCCGTTATACGGAGTGAGCAGGGTAAGGTTGCTTCTTCTTTTTGAAAGGTCATAGGCGCTGCCCGAGCCCACGTGATCTGTCAGCGACAAAAAGTTGCTTTTTGCGATGATGCCGACGTTGTTGATACCCGAGTTGGACATATTGGAAAGCACAAAGTCAATCAGGCGGTATTTTCCGCCGATCGGAATACTCGCTGTTGTGCGCGAAGCGGCAAGCTCGGGAATTTTGTCATCAAGCGTATCCGCGAAAACCAAACCAAGTACATCATTACTTCTCATTAGCCTTAACCTCCTCGCTGTCTATCATTTCTTTTGCCTTGACAACCGCGTTTTCGGCGATAACGGTGTTTTCTCCGATTACCGCTATGCCCCAGTTGTCGCGGTCTTCAACCTCTTCGGGATTCTGACCGATTTTTGCGTTTTTGCCGATTACCGTGTTCTCGGCGACAATCGCGAACTGAACGTTCGCGCCCTCCTCAATAACCGCGCCCGGCATAATGATTGAGGAGTTGATTGTAGCGCCCTTGCCGACCGTTACGCCAGAGAACAGGATTGAAAACTCAAGGTTGCCCTCAACGTTGCAGCCGTCGGCAATAAGCGAATTTTGAATGTTCGCGTCGGGAGAAACATAATGCGGAGGCATCATCGGATTGCGCGAATATATGTCCTTGAGGTCAAGCGTTACGTTGGGGTCAAGCAAATCCATATTTGCCTCCCACAGGCTGTCGATTGTTCCGACGTCCTTCCAGTAACCCTCAAACGGATAGGCGTACATCTTCTCTCCCGCGTTCAGCATCGCGGGAAGAACGTCCTTGCCGAAGTCGTGGCTTGAAGCCTCCTTAGCATCGTCCTCGGTGAGGTACTTTCTCAGCTCTTTCCAGCTGAAAATGTAGATACCCATTGAAGCGTTGGTGCTCTTGGGGTGCTCGGGCTTTTCGTCAAACTCATAGATTTCGCCGTCGTCATAGGTATTGAGAATACCGAACCTTGACGCTTCCTCCAGCGGCACGTCGATTACGGCGATTGTGCAGGCTGCGTTCTTTTCCTTGTGATACTCGAGCATTTTGTTGTAGTCCATCTTGTAAATATGGTCGCCCGAAAGAATTACAACATAGTCGGGATCGTAGCGCTCAATATAGTTGATGTTCTGATAAATGGCGTTAGCTGTACCCGAATACCAGTCTGCGCCCTTGATAGCCTGGTAAGGGCTCAGGCAGTTAACGCCCGAGTGCATACCGTCCAAATCCCACGGCTGACCGTTTCCGATGTACTCGTTCAAGATAAGCGGCTGGTACTGGGTTAAAATACCAACAGCCTCAATGCCCGAATTGACGCAGTTTGAAAGCGGAAAGTCAATGATTCGGTACTTTCCTCCAAACGGCACTGCGGGCTTGGCAAGCTTTTTTGTGAGCACGCCAAGGCGCGAGCCCTGACCGCCTGCAAGCAGCATTGCCACAACTTCCTTTTTTGGGAACATTTGCATGCAAATACCTCCAATATAATAAATTTATTCTTTTTATTTTATCCGGGAATATCCAGCTTTTCCCTGCACTTCAGGTAAATTACACCCATTGGCGGCAGGGTAAGCGAAAGTCCCTGATT
>CAJOLF010000008.1 GCA_905235295.1 uncultured Ruminococcus sp.
TTTATCTCTACGCCGCCGAAAGGCTCAAGCTTAACCCTGCGGAATGTATCGCGCTTGAGGATTCGCCGAACGGCATACGTTCAGCTTCCGCCGCGGGCTGCAAAACCATAATGATTCCCGACCTCGACCAACCAACAGAGGAAATCAAGCCCCTGCTTTTCGATATCGCGAACGGATTGGAAGATGTGATAAGGATAGCGGAGACTTGCCGAGACCTGTAATCAAGAACAAAAGTCAAGTAACCAACAAACCTATGAAACGATTTAAAATAAATGAAAACGCCCGATTGCTCGGGCGTTTTCTGTCTGTAAAAAATGAGGGGTACAATCACGGGTCTCTGTGGCGACCCGTATTGAGGAGGGTAGAACAATATACTCGACGGTTGCGGTTCCGTCTTTTGAGTACGTTTATATTAAACACCGCGAATATGAAAACTGTGTGAAGTTAATATGAATTTGTACTGAAAAAAATTATTAAATTAATTTGAACAAACGTTTGATTTTTCCGAAACATTGTGGTATAATACATATATAGAAATTTAAACCTTTTTATCAAAGCTTATTTTTAAGGCAATACCGCAAATTTTTGTGTGCGGATTGCGCAGTAAGATTTTTCGTCAGATTGGACAAATAATCAGTTAGCGTACCGATTTTCGGGCAAGATGACGGAATAATATTCATACCCAAAAGGGCACTTAGCAAGGCGCGCGCCGCGAATTGCGCGGTGTTGCTTTAAGGCAAAGGATGTGCGAAAATGAAACAACTGAGCAAAAGCCAAACCAAAATTCTTGAATATCTAAAGGAATGTTCCGAGTACGGCAGAGTTCCGTCCGTGCGCGAAATTTGCGAGAACACGGGACTTAGCTCAACCTCAACCGTCCACTACCATCTGAAGCACCTTGAGGACAAGGGCTACATCGTTCGCGAGCACGGAGTAAACAGGTGTATTCAGATTACAGGCGGGGAAAAGAGCGTCAGCGTTCCGGTGCTCGGCAAAGTTGCCGCCGGAAATCCGATTTTGGCGATTGAGGACATAGAATGTTATGTTCCCGTGCCCGAGCGCCTAAAGCGCGGCCGCGAGCTTTTCGCCCTCAGGGTTCAGGGAGAAAGTATGATTAACGCGGGAATCCTTGATAACGACATCGTAATCGTCAACCGCACTCCCGTCGCCGAAAACGGAGAGATTGTCGTCGCTCTTGTGGACGACAGTGCCACCGTTAAACGGTTTTATAAGGAAAACGGCCACTTCAGGCTCCAGCCTGAAAACGACGCGTACAACCCGATTATTGTTGATGAAGTCGTACTGCTCGGCAAGGTGATTTCTTTAATCAGAAACTACTGACAATGATTTTGCGCCGCTTGGCGGTTGGAGGTTTATTTTTCAATGCAGACAGTTTGTGTGTTCGGTTCCTCGAGCGAAACGATTGACAGGGAATTTCTCGATTCCGCCGAAAGTCTCGGAAGAGCGCTCGCAAAGCACGGAAAAAAAGTTATTTTCGGAGCCGGACGCTATGGAGTTATGGGCGCGGTCGCAAGGGGCGTGACAGCCGAAAAAGGCACGCTTATCGGCGTAAGCCCAAGGTTTTTTATAGATATGAACGTTTTGGTCGAAAACGCGAGCGAGATGGTGTACACCGACACTATGCGCGAGCGCAAGGCGTATATGGAGGATAATTCCGAAGCTTTCATAATCTGCGCGGGAGGCATCGGAACCTTTGAGGAATTCTTTGAGGTGCTGACGCTAAAGCAGCTTGGAAGGCACTCAAATCCGATTATTATTTATAACTGTATGGGCTACTACAACGACCTGATTTCAATGATGAACGCCTCAATCAGCAAGGGCTTTATGAGCGAAAAGATAAACAAGCTCTATTCCGTTGCCGATACCGAGGAAGAAATTTTTAAGCAGCTCGAGGAATACGAGGCGTTTTTGTACAACAAGTACGAATGAGGAGGATATATGGCTGATATTTGCGAGATGTGCGCTCACTTTGTTGCCGACGACGAGCTCGGCGATTACTGTTCGGTCAGTCTTGACGAGGACGAGATGGAAAAATTCCTGACACAAAACGTCAAGGGCTGCAGCTATTTTCAGCTTTATGACGAGTATAAAATCGTTCAAAAACAAAATTAAACCGCTTGTATATTCATTCGGTAAAATGCAGGGTTCGGTTTTGACCGAGCCCTGCAATTCAAATGGGATATAAAAGGTCGTGACAAAATGTCCGGGAAAAGCTTTTATAATAAGGTATATGACGCGGTACTCAAAATTCCGAAAGGAAAGGTCGCAACCTACGGACAGGTTGCCGCTGCCGCGGGCAACGGCGGAGCCGCCCGGGCAGTTGGCAACGCGCTCCACGTAAATCCGTTGTTCGGCGTGGTGCCGTGCCACAGGGTTGTTAACGCAAAGGGAATGCTCGCGCCGGGCTTCTGCTCGCGCCGGGCTTCGCTTTCGGAGGAGCAAAGGCGCAAAGGGAGTTGCTTGAAGCCGAGGGCGTTGAGGTGGTTGATAACCGCGTCGACCTCAAAAGGTATCAGGCGAGAAGCCTGGACTGAGGCTCGGAGAGCCGCCGCGTTATTTGATGAAAATTAAGGCGAAAAAATTTTGTTTCGCGGAATTTGCATTTTTTTGAGTTATGTGCTACAATATCAGAAGCGGAAAACGCTGTTGATTGTGTGAATAATTTAACTGGTGATTTAATGGAATACAAATTAATCGCGGTTGACCTTGACGGTACACTCACAAACTCTAAAAAGGAAGTTTCTCCACGTAACCGCTACGCTCTGCTTGAGGCTCAGGCAAAAGGGAAAAAGGTTATCATCACCTCGGGCAGACACCCTATGGGAGTCAAAGATATAGCTGAGGATTTGATGCTTGGGCGCTACGGCGGATTTATTATGGCGTTTAACGGCGGAAAAATTATCGACTGCCAAACAGGGCAGACTGTTGAGAGCAAGTTGTTCCCGCTCGAATATCTCAGCGACGTTGTCAGCGTACTCTCGGATTTTAACGTTACCGTAATGACCTTTGACGACAAAAAAATTTACGCGAACAACAAGGTTAACGACTACACTAACGTTGAAAGCGAGATACTCAAGACCGATATGCTGGTTGTTGACGATTTTGTTTCGGCGGTTAAGTTTGACATCAACAAGCTTTTGATTGCCGGCGAACCCGACGAGCTTGATACCTGCCGGACGCTGCTGAAAAAACGCTATGACGGCTTGCTCGATATGTATAAAAGCGCTCCGTACTTTCTGGAGATTATGCCGTTCGGAGTTTCCAAGGGCTCTGCGCTCGCCCGTCTGCTGCCGAAAATCGGCGTAGAAAGGGAAGAAGTGATTGCCTTTGGCGATAATTACAACGATATGACGATGATCGGCTACGCCGGAATGGGCGTCGCAATGAGCAACGGCGAGGACGAGGTGAAGAAAATCGCCTCGTACATCTGCGAGTCAAATGATGACGACGGAGTAGCCAAAACAATAGAAAAGTTTGTTTTATAACCCCGGGGAGCTAAAGCTCCTGCGGAGAGATTGCTTAATAGCAGCCGATTTAAAAACAGATAAAACCCGCGGACAGAATAATTTGTCCGCGGGTTTTCGTTAAATTGAACAAAATAATACGCTAATATTTGGCAGCTGCGAAAAAATATAATTCTAAAATAGAATAAATGCGCAGAACGGTTCGTTTATAATATATTTGTATATTTAGACTTTTATAAGGAGGAGTATCTATGGCGAAATTCAAGAAGATTCTCGCTCTTGTTCTGACGCTTTGCGTAGTCTGCACAATCGGCATTGTTTCGGTTAACTCCGCGGAGCTTGCTCAGGACGGGGACGCTGAAGTCAGCGCGGGCGGAATCACAGTACACTTCTACTGCGAAAGCGGTACACCGTATATTTATTATTGGAACAGCCTGCCGCAAAACATCCAGACAACTTATCCCGGCAAGGCGATGACCGCTGAGGGCAGCAATTACTACAAGTACACCTTTAGCGATGTTACAAAAATAAATATGCTCTTTATTGTAAACGGCGTTCAGTCCGACGAGCTTACAAGGAACACCGGCGAATGGTGGTACAAGGATAAGCGCTGGTACAACCACGATCCCGGTCAGGCAGACACCTGGGACCGCACCGATATGCGCGAGGACTCGATTTATTTTGTAATCACAACCCGCTTTTATGACGGCGATACCGGCAACAATGTTCACTGCTGGGATGATAAAACCGCCAACAATCCCGATTCCGACCCTGCGTGGAGAGGCGATTTTAAGGGCTTGATTGACAAGCTTGACTATATAAAGGCGCTCGGCTTCTCGGCAATTTGGATTACCCCTGTTGTAGAGAACGCCTCGGGCTATGACTACCACGGATACCACGCCTTTGATTTTTCAAAGGTTGATCCGCGTTACGAGAGCAGCGATACCGACTATCAGGCGCTGATTGACGCGGTTCACGCAAAGGGTATGAAGATTATCCAGGATATTGTTTGGAACCATACGGGCAACTTCGGCGAAAACACGCTCTGCCACATGTTCGACAAAAAATATAACAAAATCCAGGATTTGGCGAACCTTAGCTGTATGGAGCTTAATCCCGACGGACCGCTTGCGAAGAATTATCCCAACTATCCCAACGTACAGGACGAGTATCAGGCAAGACTTGCTTGTATGAAGACCGATAAAATCGACAACACCTTTAACTACCACCACTCGGCGGATATGAGCTATGAGTCATACACCGAGCAGACCGGTCAGATGGCAGGCGACTGCGTAGACATCAACACCGAGAAGCAGGAGGTTGCGGATTACCTTACCTCGACCTACAAAGAGTATGTTAATATGGGCGTTGACGCTTTCAGACTTGATACCGAAAAGCACATCAGCCGCTGGACGCTTAACCACGCTTTCTTCCCGAAGTTCAAGGACGTTGAAAACTTCTTTATCTTCGGCGAGGTTTGCGCGCGTGTACGCGACGTATGGAATCACGGTATTCAGGCGGATTCGTGTCCGTTCTACGGTTGGGCGGAGACCGAAAGCAAGTGGATGAACAACTGGTCAACCACAAACTGGAAGTCGAACTACGACAACGCGATTGCCCACTTTACGGCTCACTCAAACGCTGACGGCGCTCCAACATCAACCAACGCGTTCCTCAACGGAACAACCTACCACAACCCCGACTACAGCAAGTCAAACGGAACCGGTGTAATCGACTTCTCAATGCACTGGAACTTTGACACCGCGAATGACGCGTATAACGCGGCGCTCAACGAGGACAAATACTTTAACGATTCCACATGGAACGTAATGTATGTTGACTCGCACGACTACGCTCCCGACAGCCAGCAGACCGTTCGCTTTAACGGCGGCACTCAGACCTGGGCGGAGAATATGGATCTTATGTTTACCTTCCGCGGAATCCCCTGCATCTACTACGGTTCGGAAATTGAGTTCCAAAAGGGCTGCGTAATCGACGTAGGTCCTAACAAGCCTCTTGCGGAAACAGGACGCGCGTACTACGGCGATAAACTCGCGGGTTCGGTAACAGCCACAGATTTCAGCAAATACACCGCAAGCGGCACGGTTGCCACAACCCTCAACTCAACCCTTAGCAAGCACCTGCAAAAGCTCAACGCTATCAGAAGAGCTGTTCCAGCGCTCCAAAAGGGTCAGTACACAACCTCCAACGTATCAAACAGCAATATGGCGTTTACACGCCGCTACACCAAAAACGGCGTAGACAGCCTTGCGTGCGTCGCAATCTCCGGCGGAGCAACCTTCAGCAATGTTCCCAACGGCAAGTATATTGACGCCGTAACAGGCGACACAATCACTGTTTCGGGCAACAAGCTCACCGTTCCTTCCATCGGTAAGGCAAATATGAGAGTTTATGTATGCTGCGCTTCCGGATTTAAGGGAATTTCAGGCAAAATCGGCGACACAGGCTCATATCTCAAATAATAAATACTCCTAAAAGATAAAGCACTTTTGACCTTCTTTTGAAAGCCAAAAGTGCTTTTTTATTGTATAAGGAACTCCTGCGTTTTGATCCCGCCGTTACAGAAACATTGCCGCGTATATTATTGTAAAATCATAGGTTCTCCTAAGCACTGAACACCGCCGCGGAAAACCTCAACTCTGTTTCCGTCAATCAGGTTTGTATAGAATCCGTCGTCAAGCGGAACGCTGACAAATCCGCTTTCTCCGTTAAGCGGGAATACTCCCGCGATAACCTTATCTCCGCTCGTGTGGGAAGCGGCCAGTGTGTTGCTGCCGACGGCTTTAACGCTGTAAACGCTGTCGGTAAACACGGCGGATTTTTTTATTTCGGCGAGCTTTGCGATATAATCTGAGAGGTCAACGCCGTTCGGCTTCATCTCAATCGTGTCCTTGTCAAAAAGGCTCGGCAGGTGAGAAGCCCCATATTCCTGACCGTTATAAACGAGCGCCATTCCCTTTTGGAAAAACATAAACGTTGTCCAGCTCTTTAGCGCCCCGGCATCGGGGATTAAAAACCTCGCCCTTGCCTGGTCGTGGTTTTCAAGGAACCTGAGCTTAACGTAATTGTCGGGATAGATGTACTCCTGCCTGTTGATAGCTTCGGCGTATTCCGACAGGGGAGCCTCTCCGCGGATATATGACGTAAAGTCACCGTAGCAATCGTAATCATAGCTCATATCAAACGCTTGGAAAATTTCCGAGTCCGAAAGTGCGGTAAGACCTCTGCCGCGCATGTGCAAAATAAACTGAGGTTCAACCGATTCGCTCAGCCACAGACAGCCGGGACGGACCTTTTCCACCTCGGCGCGCGCGTACTGCCAAAATTCAAGCGGAATAAGCGGAGCAACGTCGCAGCGGAAGCCGTCGACAATCTCCGCCCAAAATTTCAGGGTTTCTGTCTGATATTCCCACAAGCCCCTGTTTGAGTAATCAAGGTCGATGATGTCGCTCCAGTCGCCGACGCGGTTTCCGAAGGAACCGTCGGGACGGTGATAAAACCACTCCGAGTGTTCGCTTTTGAGCACAGAGTCGGGCGAGGTGTGGTTGTAAACCACGTCAATTATGCACTTCATACCAAGCCCGTGAATAGCGTCAACAAGCTCGCGGAAATCATCAAGCGTGCCGAATTCGGGATTTACCGCGCGATAGTCGCGGATTGCGTAGGGCGAACCCAGGCTGCCCTTGCGCTGCTCGCTTCCGATAGGATGAATCGGCATAAACCAGATTACGTCCGTGCCCAAAGCCTTGATTCGTTCAAGCTTGTCCTTAACCGCGGAAAAAGTGCCTTCCTCGCTGAAGTTGCGAACAAAAACCTGGTACATCATTTGATTTCTAAGGGTTTTGGATGTATTTGCCGCCATAAAATCAACTCCTTTAAAAATATGAAATAAGCGTGAACTCAAACGGGCTCACGCTTTTATAATTTCTTTACCAACGGTCAAAAAATCTGACGCCCTGATAGCTCAAAATAAAATTCTGACTTTCGTGGAACGAGCTGGTAACCAGATACGGGTTGTACATATACAGCAGCCTGTGCTGAACCGCGTCGTGATTGTCGTCAAAAATATACCTGACAGCCTGACGGCAAGCGTCGTTTGTACCCATAGAAGTGCTGCCGTCATAGCGGCAGTATTTGATGACGTCCTCAACGGTTGTGTAGCCGTCAAAGCACATAGCGTCCTTGACCGACTGAGCAATCAGCGCCGCTCCGATAAAACCGCCTGTTCCGAACTCGCCCATGCAAAGGCGTTCGAGCAAATCGCGGTCTTCGTCTGTAAGGGTTACGGTTGAGGTAGAGTAAGAGTAGTCGGGGTTGTCAATCGCCAAAAGGTAACCCGCGTCCCACTGAGCTTGGTAATCGGCGGGCGTGTCCGGCACAATCGCCTTTGCGAACGGAACAGGGGGCTCCATGGTTGTGGTTTGCGCTTTGGTTGCCTGAGTAGCGGAGGCCGTGGAGTTTGGCTGGGAAGACGCCGCGCTCGCCGGCGGCGAGCTAACCGCCGCGGTTGACAGCGGCTCGGTGTCGGCGTTGTTTATCAGCTCTTCGGAATTTGGATTAACGTTTGAAGCGGTAATCTCTCCGCTGCCGTCGGAGGAGGGAGCGCCGAAATTAAAAATCGACAGCACTGCCAAAGCGGCAACCACCAGCACAACAGCCGAAATCATAAGCGCGCGATTGTGCTTAATAAAAAAATCTTTTAATATATTCAATATCTTCAATAGACTTCACCTAACATACAAGTGCTTTTTTGCATATAACTAATTATATCACAAATCTTTGAATCTATCAAGTAGAACAATTCACCTGTGTCAAGCAAGCTTGCTTAGGGTAAAAAAAGAACTGCCAATGGGCAGCTCTTGTAAACAATATGATTTTAAGCCTTGCGATAAGCCGAAGGAGTTTTTCCAAAGTGCATTTTGAACGCGCGGTTAAAATTGGAAAGGTTGTTAAATCCGGAAATCGAAGCGATTTCAATGATCGGTTTGTCGGTAGTAACAAGCAGCATAGCCGCGCGGTTAAGCCTGAGCTCGTTAACATAGCCGACAAAAGTTGTGCTCATAAGCTCCTTGAACAGGTGCGAAACATAGTAGCGGCTGATGCCTGTTTGGCTCGCGACCTCGTCAAGCGAAACGCCCTCGGCGTAATGCTCGTCAATGTAGTTGGTAACCCTGACAAGCGCGCGGTACTTTTTGCTTTTGTTTTCAACATCAATAATTTTAATGTATTTGCCGGAGAAAAGCGTGAAGAATATCCAGTACATATCGGAGTAAACCATAAGCTGGAAGAACTCGTACTTTTCAGTTTCGGCGGCTTTAATATCGCTGATTTTCTCAAGCATCTGAGCATAAACGCTGTCGTCGGTGGTAACCTTGGCAAAGGGCGTGCAGTTGCCGTTAATCAGCGCTCTGATAATGCTTTGAGGCATATAGTCCTGCGTAACCGCCGAAGGGTTTGCGAAGTTTAGCGTAATAACGTCAATGACCACGCCGCTGTATTCGCTCAGCTGGTATTTAACGTTTGGAGCGATAAAGAATATATCGCTTTCATTGAGCTGCTGGCTGCTGTCCGGAAGCGTAATGACCGCCGAGCCGGATTTTACTATTCCGAAAACAGCCTCGCTATGAGAAACCGTGCTGTTGTCCGGAATAATCTCTCCGCATACTACTCTGAATGCCGAGTTGGAAACAGATGTTGGGTGTGAAATTTTAATACTCATAAGAAATCCCCCGATGTTGGAAAAATATACACACATACGACTTTGTTATGTACATTCTAACATAAATGTTCTGTTTTGTCAATGATATATTGCGTATTATATGAAATTTTGTCAAAGAATTTTCTTATAGGAGAAAATCAGTCGATATATTGTAAAATTTTGTCTTTAAACTCCGTTGCCGCTTTTTGGGGAGACAGAATTTTAACTCCTCCGTCAAGCCCGAATACCCACGCGTAAAACTGCGGACTGAGCATAACGTTCACCGTAACGGTAAAATTATCCTCATCATATCTGACGATATATACGTCGTCTCCGAAGCGGTCGGCAATAACCCCGATAAGCTCGTTTTTTACCAGCAGCTTAACCTCGCACTCCTCGCCGCCGAACATAGAAAACACGCTTTTTGCGTACTTTGCGGGGTTGAAGTCCCTGTACTTTTCGTTTCCGGCGCGCTCGTCGTCAAGCAGGCGGATTTGCTCCATTTTGTCAACGCGGTAATGCTTGATAATTTCCGACTCGCTGTCGTAGGCTATAAGGTAGTAGTTTTCGTCGTCCCAGCACAGTGCCCACGGAGAAACAACGTAAGCCTTTCCGTCCCTGCGCGGAGTTTTGATAATTTTCGCTCCGTTTGAAAAGTCCAAATCCCACTTAAAGTATTGAAAGCTGATTTGCTTATTCAGGGAAATCGAGTTGTGGATTTTGTCAACATTATAGTAAATGTGCTCGTTGACGGTTTTTACCCTGTTGGTAACATACACCTCTCGCTGAAGCTGGCTGCTCTCGTTCTCGCTGACAAGGTGACCGAGCTTTTCAATCAGCTCAAGGCTTTTTTTGCGGGTAATAAACTTTGAGCTCTGAATCGCGTCAACCAAAAGCTTCAGCTCCGGAATCTGAAAATCGCGGTTGCCGATATAGTACCTCACGGTGCTGGTTCGCAGCGTGCAAATATCAAGCCCGAAGGTCTGCAGAATTTCAAGGTCGTCATACAGGCTTTTGCGCTCCGCCTTAATTCCGTAGCGTTCAAGCTCCTCCTTAATTTCGTTTATGGTAAGCCCGTGGCTTTCGTCGGTTTTTTCAAGCAGGATTTTTTGAAGATAAAGCAGCTTTTGCTTTTGCATTGAGCTTCGAGCCATAATTTAACTCCTCTCTAAAAAATAACGGTCCAGGCAAGCGACACAACAAGCGGCATTGTGACAATCGAAAGCAGCGTGGAAGCCGCCACAATGCTCACGGAAAGCTCTACATCCCTGTCAAATTTAGCGGAAAACATAGTGGTGGTCGCGGCGGTTGGAGCCGAACAGGCGATTACAAAGGCGATTACCATGGTTTTGTCAAGCCCGAGCGGCGCCGTTGCAAAGGTTACGGCAAGCGGAATTACGGCAAGCCTCAGCGCCATAGCTACGTAAGCGCTCAAGTCGGTAAACGCGTTTTTGAGCTTCGCGGTCGAAAGGTAGTAGCCGATAATCAGCATAGGAACAGGCGTGTTCAGGTTCGCGAGCAGGTTAATCGGCTGAGAAATAATTTCGGGCAGGTGAATACGGAATACGAACAGAAGCACGGCGGTAACCGCGCCGACGATTCCGGGGTTAAAGGCAAGCTTTTTGATTGAAAGCTGCTTTTTGTCGCCGCTCATATCGACAAGACCGTAGGTCCAGACAACGATGTTGAACACCGCGACAAAAATCGAGCCGTAAAACCAGCCGTCGTCGCCCAGCAGCTCCTTTTGAAGCGGAAGAGACATAAATCCGCAGTTGGAAAAAACCACCGCAAACTGCAAAACCTTTTTGCGGTTAATATCCTTTTGGTGAAAAACAAGCTTGACAATCAGAATCGACGCCGTGAATATCACCGCGGCAACGGCAGCGGCAATGAGCACATTTACAAGCATTTCAGGTGAAAATTCCTTTTGAAACGCCGAAATCATAACGCACGGCGTAACTATGTATAAAACAATGTCGGTCATCTTTTTGGCGGCGACGTCGTTAATGATATTCTTTTTTCCGCATAAAAAACCGATACCGATTAAAATAAACAGAACCAGTACCTGATTTCCGATTGATAAAAAGTTAGTAAAAAACACAGCCCACAACCCCATTATTATACTCTGTTATTTTAGCATAATAAAATGAATTTGACAACAGACGGAACAGAAAATATGCCGTATCAGCGCTTTTTCGGGCACAATTATGTATAAATTTTTTAATAATTTTGTATGCTCAAAACCGTGATTTTAAGCTGTCAAGACGCTATTATCTACAAAATATGCAGGGATTTATTGTGAAATTTAACCAACTGAAAATTGAAAATTCTAAAAATATGTACTAACCGACAAAAATAATTTGTGTTTATTGACAATTATTTTTGGTGTATGTATAATAATTACGCTGGCAAAAGACAAACACTAAAAAATATATATTAAGATTATGAAAGAAGGATTTTTGATGGCAACAACAAAGAAGGCGGCTGCTAAGACAGCTGAGAAGGAAACAAAGACAGCTGCTAAGACAACAACAAAGACTGCCGCTAAGGCAACAACAAAGACCGCGGCTAAGACAGAGAAGAAGGCTCCTGCCAAGAAGGCTCCCGCAAAGAAGACAGCTGCTAAAAAGACAACTGCTAAAAAGGCTGCTGAGGCTAAGGTTGACTTTTTCGTAGAGTTCGGCGGCGTTCAGGTATCTATCGAGGATGTTGTTAACAACGTTAAGGCGACATACGGCAAGGACGCTAAGGAAATCTCCGTATATCTCAAGCCCGAAGAGAGCAAGGCTTACTTTGTAGCTGACGGCGAAGAGATGGAAATGGACGTTTTCTTCTGCTAATTTCCGACTCCACACAATTTCAATTAAAAAAGGCTGTTGCGCTTGCAACAGCCTTTTTGGTTTATTAATATTATTTACTTTTGATTAGCCGATGTTTGTGCAGGCGTTGCCCACAATACCGTTGTTTCTGTATTTGAAATTAACGGTTGTCATCACTTGTTGACAATGTACATACCATTGTAGTATTTTGAATTGCTGGTGTTTCCCCATTCTTTGGCGAGCTTGTCGCCAAAACCGTTACCGTACTCAACGAATACGTTTTGACCTCTGCTTGCGTTATCAGTGAACTTGCAGTTCTTGATAACATTGTGGTTGTTGATGTGGAATACACGGATTGCGCCGCCTACGTGGTCTGCCCTGTTGCCTTCAAATGTGCAGTTGGTGATATTATTTTAAGTTTTTTACTGAGTAAAACTGTTCCGTTTTCAGACAAAAACAGGGCAGGCAATCGCCTGCCCTATATATTTGCATTAATTAAAACAGCTCGCCCTCGGGGAATTCCTCGTCAGCAGCGTCCTTAACGGCGTCTTGAATGTCGTCGTCTGCCTTTTTAGCCTTACTGCCGGAGGATTTCTTTTTCTTGGCTGCAGTTTCTTTAACTTCGTCAGCTTTTTCCTCCGCGGCTTCCTTAATCTCGTCAACCTTTTCTTCCGCGGCTTCCTTAACCTCGTCGACCTTTTCTTCCACGGCTTCCGTGACCTCGTTTGCCGTTTCCTTTACAGCTTCCCCGGCTTGGGAAAAGGGGCTGGATTGATAATCGCTTTCGTTTGAGCACGCAACCGTGATGTCAACAACATTCTCGCGGCGAACATTTGCCCTTTCGGCAGGATCGGAATCCTTATAATCCTGTTTATCCTCAAGTATTCTTAGGTAGCAAATCCTTGCTTTCGCGATTTTTGCCTTGCAGTTGTCAATCACCTCAACCAGCTTTTCCGGTTTTTCGGTGGGCTGCGCGTCTCCCTTTTTAAGAATAGCGTAGTATTCCTTGCCAAGCACGATGTAGGCGCGGTTCATAAGCTCGCTTTCGCTTTTCATTTTCATTCTGATTCTGTTAAGCTTTGCTTTTTTTCTGTTTTTTTCAACAAGGTCCTGAGCAACGCAGGATAATGTATTGACCGCGGCGTCTAAAGCGTCTTTTGCTGTATTTAAGAATGTCATAGCAATTCTCCTTAATATATATTTTATATTATTATGACAGATATTTATAATAAAATCAACATTTTTTTGAAAATTACTTGTGAAAATCGAGACTAATTGATATAATTGTTATGAAAGAGGTGTTAATATGCCTGACAACAAGGTAAACAAAGCGGTAGTCTGCCCGATGTGCGGCGAGATGAGCAAGGCCGAAATATACACAAGCGTTAACGTTACAACAAACAAGGATTTCAGGTCAAGGGTGCTCGACGGCGATTTGTTCGCGTGGAGCTGTCCATCCTGCGGCTACAGCGCGAGGCTGACATACCCGATTTTATACAACGATATGAAAAACAGGTTTATGGTTTACCTGATTCCGAAAATCGAAAGGTTCCAGCTCTGCGACAAGGAGCTTGAGGCTAAGTACAGCAACCTCCGCAACATCAACAAGCGCGTCGTGCCTGATTTCAACTCGTTCAAGGAAAAGATTTTTATTTTTGAGTCCGGGCTTGACGATATGGCGGTAGAGCTGACAAAGGTCGCAATCAGCCAGACGGTGTCAAAAAAGCTCGATAACGTCGCGGTTGAGGAAGGTTATCTTTCAATGTACGACCGCGAGAGCAACACAATGGGCTTTACTTACTTCACGGGCGAGGAGCGCACGCCCTATGTTCAGACCGCGAGGCTCGAAATCTACGGCAAGTCGAAAGAGATTGTCGAGCGCTTCGCGATTAAGGACAAAAAGCTCAAGGGCTTCATAAAAATCGACCGCGAATGGGCGGACAATATCCTTTACCGCTACAAGCGCGCGAAGCAGATTGAAAAATTAAATAAACTCAAGGAATGAAGTTTGATTTTTGCGCGGGCGGGCGTTGCCTGCCCTTTAAATTTGCAGGCAATACCGCAAATTTTTGTGTGCGGATTGCTTATGTAAATGCCTTTATTTTCGCTTCCTGATAGCGGTAATAATAAATAACGGCAATCATAACCGCAATCAGGCAAAACCAAATGCTGTGAACGCCGAACGCGAGGCTCAAAAGGCAGCTTGCCGCGACTCCGATGTGGAAGAACAGCAGCGTTGCCCAGTAAAACCTGGCGTTTTTGAGGGCTTTTTTGTCCTTGTCCATAAAATATTTTGTGAGCAGCACTACCGCCTGGCGGACATTGTTTGATGAAAAAATTGTTGAGCAGGAGTTCCCGCCGGCGGTCTTAAACGCGTTCCACTGAATCGGCGCGATAAAGAAAATCGGCATAACCGACAGGTAGCTGTTGCCCATAAAGTTGATTAATCCAACCAGCACAATTCCGAGCGAGGTCGCGATAAAGCTCACTATCTTCATACTGATTTTGAGCTTTTCTCTTGCGACGGCATAGAACGCGTTGCCGAGTATGTACAGCAAAAAGTAGGAAATTAAGAACCCGACGCTCTCAAGCTGCAGCGAGCAAACGCTTAAAACAAGCTTAATAAGGTTGCCTGTTTGGGCGTTCGCGAAAATTTCGAGGTGGTTAAAAATTGTGTAGCCGCCCAAAAATCCGCCGATAACGCTGACGGCGTGGTGCAGCTCCATCTGCCTTTTTACAATCGTCATTTTATTTACCCGTTTCCAATCCTAAATTCAGGGCAGCCCGTTCGGACTGCCCTTTGGTTTTCAGTGTTTAATTATCTGTCGGCAAGACTTGTGTACTCCCTTGGGTTCGAGATACTCATATAAGCCGGACGGATAATCTTTCCGGTGTTAACCAGTTCCTCAAGTCTGTGCGCGCTCCAGCCGGCAATACGGGCTGTGGCGAACAGCGGAGTATAAAGCTCGCAGGGAATGTTGAGCATACTGTACAGCAAACCGCTGTAAAAATCAACGTTTGAGGCGACGCCCTTGTAAATTTTCCTCTTTTTGCCGATGACCTCGGGCGCTAACCGCTCAACGCGCTCGTAAAGCTTAAATTCCTTAGAATATCCCTCGGCGTCGGCAAGCTGACGAACAGCACCCTTCAGTATCTTCTGCCTCGGGTCTGAGATTGTATATACAGCGTGCCCCATACCGTAAATCAAGCCCTTGCGGTCGAACGCCTGCTTGTCGAGCAGCTTTTCAAGATAACCCTCAATCTGCTCGTCGTCGTCCCAGTCGGTCAGGTTCTTTTTCATATCCTCGAACATCTCGTAAACCTTGACGTTAGCGCCGCCGTGCTTAGGACCTTTAAGGGAAGACAGCGCCGCCGCGATAGCGGAATACGTGTCGGTTCCCGAGGAGGTTACAACGTGAGTAGTAAAGGTAGAGTTGTTACCGCCGCCGTGCTCCATGTGGAGAATCAGCGCCATATCAAGAACCTTTGCCTCAAGGTCGGTGTACTTTCTGTCAGGTCTTAAAAGCGAGAGAATAACCTCGGCGGTAGACATCGACGGCTCGGGCAGGTGGATATACAGGCTATTGTCGCGCAGATAATGGTTGTACGCGTGGTATCCGTAAACCGTCAGCATCGGGAACACCGATATAAGCTGAATGGATTGCCTGAGCACGTTGTTCAGAGAGGTGTCGTTGGGATTTTTGTCGTAGCAAAACAGGGTGAGCACACTGCGCGCGATTGAGTTCATCATATCCTCGCTCGGCGCTTTAAGGATAACGTCGCGCACAAAGTTCTGCGGCAGCGTTCTGTACTGTATAAGCAAAGACTTAAAGTTTTTCAGTTCGTCGCGCGTCGGCATCTCGCCGAACAAAAGCAGATACACAACCTCCTCAAAGCCAAAGCGGTTGTCCTTCGTAATTCCGTCAATAATGTCGTTTACGTTGTAGCCTCTGTAATAAAGCTCACCCTCGCAGGGAACCAGCTTTCCGTCAACCAGCTTGTTTTGCTTGATTGTGGAAATATCGGTCAGACCGGTCAAAACACCCCTGCCGTCAATGTCGCGCAGACCTCGCTTTACGTCATATTTACTGTAAAGACTCGGGTCAATTACGGAGCGCTCCGCCATTTTTTCCGCGAGACTGTCAATTACGGGAGTATTGTCGGAGTAGTCCCATACAGTATTTTCCAATATGCTCACTTCCTTTCGTGTAATTCAAATTATTAAATAAGAAAATTATTATACCATATTTTAGAAAATAAATCAATATTCCGCTCAATAAAAGTGAAATATTGCAAAAATTCAGAAATTTATTGCGCGGATTTACCGGCGCGTTTTAATACGCTCACAATTTCGCTTACATACATCCTGTGCCAGTCGTTCTCGCCGTAGTTTTTGAGCACCGCGTCACCGTCAATAACGCTTTCCCTGTTCAAGTCCTGAGCGTAAAGCTTTTTGCATACCAAAACAAGCCTTGCCTGCTCAAAGTACGGCGCGCCTTCGTCGGAAAACGCGGGCGTCAGTCCTGCTTGGGCAACCTTGTCAATGTCGCGTCCGCTTTTGGAACCGCAAAGGCTGAGAGCGCCGCGGCAGCTTTCGTCAAAGAAGCCGATTGTAAAATATCCGTTTTCTTCAAGGAACTCATAGGTGTACCTCTGCGGACGGATAAAGGTGTAGGCAACGGGCTTGTTCCAAATAATTCCCACGCCGCCCCAGCTTATAGTCATCGTGTTAAAGCTGTCGGCGGTTCCCGCGGTAACAAGTCCCCAGTCCTTTCCGATAAGCTTAAACGGGTTGTCCGAAATCTCCTCGGGTTTAATTTTAATAAAATCTGACATATCAAAAACTCCTTTAAACATTTATATGCTCTGCTTTATAAAAATATTATAACAGAAAATTGAATATTATTCAATATAACACCGCAAAATATTCATTATTATGTATAAAAACGCATTGAAAATGAATGTTAAAGAGAAAAATTAAAAATAATTTTCATTTTTCAACGCCGCTTCTTAAAAATATTACGCTTGATTTTATGCTTAATAAGCTAATTTCCGGCAAAAGCGGCGCAGAATTTGTGCAAAGGTTAAAATTTGCATAAATATTCAAAAAACTCTTGATTTTTAAAAAACACGTAGTATAATGTAATAGAAACATAAATTTTTCGGAGGAATTATTATGGCTGACAATAAAATCAAAAAGGTAGTTTTAGCATACTCGGGCGGTCTTGACACGTCCATCATCATCCCTTGGCTCAAGGAAAATTACGACAACTGCGAGGTTATCGCGGTTTCGGGCAACGTAGGTCAGGGCACCGAGCTTGACGGTCTTGAGGAAAAGGCAATCAAAACAGGAGCCTCAAAGCTCTATATCGAGGATCTCAACAAGGAATTTGTTGAGGATTATGTTTTCCCGACGGTAAAGGCGGGAGCCGTTTATGAGGGCAAGTACCTTCTCGGCACATCCTTCGCGCGTCCGATTATCGCGAAAAGACTTGTGGAAATCTCCAAGGCTGAGGGCGCCGACGCAATTTGCCACGGCTGCACGGGCAAGGGCAACGACCAGGTTCGCTTTGAGCTCGCGATCAAGGCTTACGCTCCTGATATGAAGATTATCGCTCCGTGGAGGACATGGGAATTCAAGTCCCGTGAGGAGGAAATCGCTTACGCCGAGGCAAAGAACATTCCGCTCAAGATAAACAGAGAAACCAACTATTCAAAGGATAAAAACCTCTGGCACCTCAGCCACGAGGGACTTGACCTTGAGGATCCCGCGAATGAGCCGATGTACAACAAGGAGGGCTTCCTTGAATTGGGAGTATCTCCCGAGCAGGCTCCCGACAAGCCCGAGTACGTAACGCTCAGCTTTGAAAAGGGAATCCCCGTAAAGCTCAACGGCGAGCCTGTAGGCTCGGTAGAGCTGATTGAAAAGCTCAACGAAATCGGCGGACGCAACGGCGTCGGCATTACCGATATAGTAGAAAACCGCCTTGTAGGTATGAAGGCTCGCGGAGTTTACGAAACCCCCGGCGGAACAATCCTCTATGCCGCTCACGACAAGCTCGAGGAAATCTGCCTTGACAAGGACACCCTCCACTACAAGAAGAACCTTGCCAACACCTTTGCGGATTTGGTTTACGACGGCAAGTGGTACACACCTCTGCGCGAGGCTATGTCGGCATTCGTTGACAGCACTCAGGAGTATGTAACAGGCGACGTAAAGCTCAAGCTCTACAAGGGCAACATCATCGACGCAGGCGTTACAAGCCCCTATTCGCTCTATGACGAGGAAATCGCGACCTTTGACGAGGACGAGGTTTACGACCAGAACGACAGCGCAGGCTTCATCAACCTCTTCGGACTTCCGATCAAGGTTCGCGCGAAAAAAGGTCTTATAAAATAATTTATTAAAATTTACGCTCGGGCAGGGTGAAATACCCCTGCCCATAAAGTGTTTTTATGAGGTAGTAATTATGCAGCTTTGGAAAGGCAGATTTAAAAAGGAATTATCAAAAACCACAAACGACTTCAACAGCTCAATTTCCTTTGACAGCCGTATGTACCGCGAGGATATCGAGGGAAGCATCGCCCACGCGACAATGCTCGGCAAATGCGGAATCATCACTGAAAAAAGCTCGGAGGAAATCATAGAGGGATTAAAGGGAATCCTCGCTGACCTCGACAGCGGAACTCTCAAAATCGACCCCGACGCGGAGGATATCCATACCTTTATTGAGGGCGAGCTGACAAAAAGAATCGGCGACAACGGCAAGCGCCTTCACACATCAAGAAGCCGTAACGACCAGGTCGCTCTTGACATAAAGCTCTACCTCAAAAAAGAGGTAGTAAACGTCAAAAACCTTGTGGTTGACCTGATAAAAGTAATCGCCGATAAGGCTGAGCGGTACAGCGACACCGTAATGCCCGGCTACACTCATTTGCAGAGAGCGCAGCCCATTACCTTCGGTCATCATCTTCTCGCCTACGGCGAAATGCTGTTAAGAGACGTTTCCCGCCTTGAGGACTGCCTCAAAAGAATGGACGAAATGCCGCTCGGCTCCTGCGCGCTGGCAGGCACAACCTACCCGATTGACAGGACAATCACAGCCGATTTGCTCGGCTTTGACAGAATAACAAACAACTCGCTCGACGGCGTTTCCGACCGCGATTACTGTATGGAATTCGCTTCCGCACTCTCAATCATTATGGTTCACCTCAGCCGTTTTTCCGAGGAAATCATAATGTGGTGCTCGTGGGAGTTCAAGTTTGTGGAGCTTGACGACGCGTTTTCAACAGGCTCGTCAATTATGCCGCAGAAAAAGAACCCCGACATTGCAGAGCTTGTCCGCGGAAAAAGCGGACGCGTTTTCGGCGACACAATGACGCTGCTGACCGTTATGAAGGGCATAGCCCTCGCGTACAACAAGGATATGCAGGAGGACAAAGAGGCGATTTTTGACGCGGTAGACACCGTAAAAATGTGCCTGACCGCCTTCACCCCGATGCTCGACACAATGCGCGTTATTCCGCAGAATATGCGCAAAGCGGCGGCAGGCGGATTTATCAACGCCACCGACTGCGCCGACTGGCTCACGAAAAACGGAGTACCGTTCCGCGATGCGTACAAGGCGACAGGCGAGCTTGTCGCAAGGTGTATCGAGCTTGGCGTTGACCTTGAAAATCTCCCGATTGAGGAGTACAAGGCGGTTTGCGACGTGTTCACCGGGGACGTTTACAAGGCAATCTCGCTTGAATACTGCGTTTCTCAGCGCACCGCGTTCGGCGGTCCCGCGCCCGAGCTTGTCAAGGCTCAGGCTCAGCGCTTAAAACAAATCGCGGAAAAGCTGTGACAAAGGAACCGCTGCCGAAACGCAAGCTGATTCGCTTGCAGGATTTTGATTATTCCCAAAACGGAATGTACTTTGTTACCGTTTGCACGCACAACAGAGAAAAGCTGCTGGCTGATGTTGTCACCGTAGGGGCGGACCTGTGTGTCCGCCCGAATAAAGCCGGACTAATGGTTGAGCGTTGGCTTCATTTACTGAGCAATAAATTTCAAAATGTTAAATTGGATTATTATTGCATTATGCCTAACCATATTCACTTTTTACTGTTTATACATTCTGATTGTGCAACGGGCGGACACACAGGTCCGCCCCTACAAGAAGTGATGAAATGGCTGAAAACCCAAACGACAAACGAGTATATTAAAATGGTAAAAAAAGGCATACTAAAACCTTTTGATAAATATGTGTGGCAAAGATCATATTTTGAACACATTATCAGAAATGAAAATGATTTGTATGAAACACGAAAATATATAAATGATAACCCGCGAAAGTGGGTTTTAGATAAGTATTACAGGTGATGAATTTATGAAAATCAAAGCAGGAATCGTAGGCGCGACAGGATACGCGGGAGCGGAGCTTGTAAGGCTCCTTTACGCCCACCCGCAGGCGGAAATCGCCGCAATCAGCTCGGTGTCCTTTGAAGGACAGGCGTTAAGCGACGTGTATCCGTCCTACAAATTCTTGAACGATATGGAATGTGAAAATCAGGACGCCGTTATTGAAAAGAGCGACGTTATCTTCGCCGCGTTACCCCACGGACTTTCGCAGGAGCTCGCGGAAAAATGTATCGGCGCGGGCAAGGCGTTTATCGACCTCGGCGCGGATTTCCGCCTTGAAAGCGAGGAGGAGTACGCCGAATGGTACGGCGGAACCTTTCTCGATAAAGAATTACACAAGCAGAGTGTTTACGGTCTGCCCGAGTTTTTCAGAGAGCAAATCAAGGGCAAGAAATTAATCGCGAACCCAGGCTGCTACACCACCTGTTCGCCTTTGGCAATCGCGCCGGCAATCGCAAACGGCTTAATCAGCACAAAGGGCATAATCTGCGACTGCAAAAGCGGCGTAACAGGCGCGGGCAGAAAGCCCACCCAGGGCAGCCACTTCCCCGAGCTTAACGAGGGCTTCCACGCCTACAAGGTGGCTTCCCACCGCCACACCCCCGAGATTGAGCAGACGCTGTCAAGGCTCAGCGGAGAGGACGTGACAATCACCTTTGTGCCGCACCTTCTGCCCGTTAACAGGGGAATTTTGGCGACGGTTTACGCCGACATCAAGGACGGCGTGAGCTTTGATGACATCAGAAAGGCGTATGAGGACTACTACAGGGACGAGTTCTTTGTACGGCTGCTCGAGGACGGCAAATGCGCGGATATTCACAACGTTCGCTATTCAAACTTCTGCGATATTTCAATCCACCACGACAAGCGCGCGAACAAGCTTGTTGCCTGCGCGGCTATTGACAATATGGTTAAGGGAGCCGCGGGACAGGCGATTCAGAATATGAACATTATCTTTGATTTGGACGAAAAAACAGGACTGGTAATCGTTCCTCCTGCATTCTAAGGGAAAGTTATGGAAAATTATAAGTTTATAAACGGCTCCGTCACCTCGCCGCTCGGCTTCACCGCCAACGGAGTTTGCGCGGGTATCAAGGCGTACACAAACGCCGCCGCGGGTATCGCCGACGAGCCTATAGAGGGAGTAAAAAGCGGCAAGCGCGATTTAGCGATGATTTACTGCGAAAAGCAGTGCAATGCCGCGGCGATTTTTACAAAGAACCTTGTAAAATCCGACACAATATATGTTACGCAAAAGCACCTTGCAAACGGCAAGGCTCAGGCGGTGATTGTCAATTCGGGCAACGCCAACGCCTGCAACCCCGACGGCTGCGAAAAGGCAGAGCAGATGTGCGCTCTCGCCGCCGAAGCTCTCAAAGTTGCCGAGGACGACGTAATCGTCGCCTCAACAGGCGTAATCGGTCAGGCTTTGCCGATTGAGCCAATCAAGAAGGGCGTTGCCGAGCTGAAAAAAATTCTCAGCCGCGACGGCGGAACAAACGCCGCCGAAGCGATAATGACTACCGACACCGTAAAAAAGGAGTGGGCGGTACAGCTCACGCTCGACGGCAAAACCGTCACAATCGGAGGCATCGCCAAGGGCAGCGGAATGATTCACATTAATATGGGAACCACGCTTTCGTTCGTCACAACGGACGCCGCAATCTCCGCCGTAATGCTGAAGGAAGCGCTGGCTGAGGCAGCCGACGTAAGCTACAATATGGTCAGCGTGGACGGCGACACCTCAACAAACGACACCCTCGCGATTATGGCTTCGGGGCTTGCCGGCAACACGGAAATCACCGAAAAAAACGGGGATTATTATAAATTTACCGAGGCTCTGACCGCTGCGTTCAAAAGCGTCGCGAAGAAGCTCGCGGCAGACGGCGAGGGAGCCACAAAGCTTGTAATCTGCAAGGTAAACGGCGCTGCCGATACCGCCGCGGCAAGGACAATCGCAAAGAGCGTAATTTGTTCAAGCCTTGTAAAGGCGGCGATGTTCGGCGCGGACGCGAACTGCGGAAGAATCCTCTGCGCTGTCGGCTACAGCGGAGCCGAGGTCAGCGCGAATAAAATCGACGTGGCGTACCGCAGCGCGAAGGGAGAAATTTCGGTCTGCAGGGACGGCTTCGGACTTGCCTTTGACGAGGACAAGGCAAAACAAATCCTGCTTGAAAAAGAGATTGAGATTATTATAAATCTCGGCGACGGCAGCGGAGAGGCAGAGGCATACGGCTGCGATTTGACGTACGATTACGTTAAAATCAACGGCGACTACCGCACATAATTTTAAGGAATTACCTTAACTCTGAAATTCAAAACGAAACGGAGAATTTTACTGTATGGATAACGCAACGCGGGCAAAGGTTTTAATACAGGCTATGCCCTACATAAAAAAATTCGCGGGTGAAACAATCGTTGTAAAGTACGGCGGCAACGCAATGATTAACGAGGAGCTAAAGTCCGCCGTTATGAGCGACCTTGTGCTTATGCAGCTTGTCGGAATCAGCGTTGTGCTGGTTCACGGCGGCGGTCCCGAGATTAACAATATGCTCGAAGCCGTCGGCAAAGAGAGCGAGTTCCGCGATGGAATGAGGGTTACCGACCGGGAAACCATAGACATCGTACAGATGGTGCTTGCCGGAAAGGTGAACAAAAGCCTTGTTCAGCTGCTCGAAAAGCACGGCGGCAAGGCGCTCGGCTTGTGCGGACTTGACGGCAGGCTGCTTATGGCAGACAAGCTGACCTCGGCGCACGACCTCGGCTATGTCGGCGAAATCCGCGAGGTCAATCCCGAGCCCTTGCAAATGGCTATGAAGGACGGCTACATTCCGATTGTAGCGACAGTCGCGGGCGGATATGACGGTATGGTGTACAACATCAACGCCGACCTTGCCGCGGCTCAGATTGCCGCAAAGCTCAAAGCGAAAAAGCTTATTTTGATGACCGATATCCGCGGACTTTTGAAGGATGTGGACGACGAAAAATCGCTTATTCCCGTTGTAAATGTCAGCGAGGTTCCGATGCTCAAGCGCGACGGAATCATCAAGGGCGGTATGATACCCAAAATCGACTGCTGCGTAGAGGCGGTCCGCAACGGAGTAAACCGCGCGCACATTATCGACGGCAGAATAGAACATTCAATTTTGCTCGAGCTTTTCAGCGACGAGGGTATCGGCACAATGTTTTATCAGATTTAAGGCAACAAAAGGATTTTATTTATGACAATTCGCCCAATGACCATAAACGACTACGACGAGGTTTTCGCGATGTGGCAAATCACCTCAAAGCGCGCGCTTTCAAAGGCTGACGAGCGCTCCCAAATTGAGCGATACCTTAACCGCAACAGCGGAATGAGCCAGGTCGCCGTAGCAGACGGAAAAATCGTAGGTACTGTGCTTGCGGGGCACGACGGCAGGCGCGGCTTTATTCACCACATGGCGGTTTTGCCCGAGTACCGCAGAAAACACATCGGGCACAAGCTCGCGGAAACGGCTATTGCAAAAATCGCGGCAGACGGAATCGACAAAACCCACATCTTTTGCTATCAGACCAACGACGCCGGGCAGAAGTTTTGGCTCGATTTCGGCTTTGAAAAGCGCGACGATGTTTTCGTATTTTCATATAACCAATCACCGGTATCAAGCAAGCTTGCATAGGCTATGTTTCGGATTAAATAAACGAAAAGAAGTGAGAACTTGAATACAAAGGAAAAAGACAAGCAGTACATAATGCATACCTACGGTAGGTACGACGTCGCTCTTAAAAGCGGCAAGGGCGCTGCAGCGTATGACGAGAACGGCAGGAAGTATATTGACGTAAGCTCGGGAATCGGCGTAAACAGCCTCGGCTACAGCGACGACGGCTGGGTAAAGGCAGTGTCAGAGCAGGCGGCGAAAATTCAGCATATTTCAAATTACTTTTACAGCGAGCAGTCCTCAAATCTCGCGCAAAAGCTGTGTGAGCTGACGGGACTTTCAAAGGTCTGCTTCGGCAACAGCGGAGCCGAGGCAAACGAGTGCGCGATAAAAATCGCGAGGAAATACAGCTTTGACAAATACGGCGAGGGCAGAAACGAGATTATAACGCTCAAAAACTCCTTCCACGGAAGAACCGTCACAACCCTTTCCGCTACGGGACAGGACGTTTTCCACAACTACTTTTTCCCTTTCACAGGGGGATTCAAATACGCCGAGGCGGGTAATATCGACTCGCTGAAAAATACCGTTTCAGATAAAACCTGCGCCGTTATGCTTGAGGTAATCCAGGGCGAGGGCGGCGTAATTATTCTCGATAAGGACTATGTTTCCGAGCTTGCGGATTTTTGCAGGGAGCGCGATATTCTCCTGATTGCCGACGAGGTTCAGACGGGAATCGGACGAACGGGAAAGCTGTTCGGCTATCAAAATTACAACATTTCGCCCGACCTTGTGACCTCCGCAAAGGGGCTCGGCGGCGGCTTGCCAATCGGCGTTTGTATGTGCTCGGAAAAGCTCGCGGACGTTATGGGACCTTCATCCCACGGCAGCACCTTCGGCGCGAATCCGGTTGTCTGCGCGGGCGCGAATTATGTAATCGACACCGTATCGGGCGAAAAATTCCTGAACGCGGTTAACGCCAAGGGCGAGTACCTTGAAGCGAAGCTCAGAAAGCTTGACAAGGTTAAAAACGTCCGCAGAATGGGCTTGATGGTCGGCATTGAAATCGACGGCGACGCCCACGAAGCCGCCGGAAAATGCGTAGAAAACGGACTTTTAATAATAACCGCCAAGGACGTGCTCAGAATGCTGCCTCCGCTCAACATCACGGAGGAAGAAATTGACGAGGCGGTAGAAATATTGGATAAAACTCTAAAGGAGACAGAATAAAATGAAGCATCTTTTAAAACTCGAAGACTGGTCAACGGAAGAAATTGTACGCGCGCTGAACCTTGCCGATCAGCTCAAATATGAGCAGAAGCACGGCATTGAGCACAAGCTGCTCAAGGGCAAAACTCTCGGTATGATTTTTGAAAAATCAAGTACGCGTACCCGCGTATCCTTTGAGGTAGGTATGACTCAGCTCGGCGGATATCCGCTGTTCCTGTCGTCAAACGACCTGCAAATCGGCAGGGGAGAGCCTGTTCAGGACACCGCCCGCGTGCTTTCGCGCTTTATTGACGCGATTATGATTCGTACCTTTGAGCAGAGCGAGGTAGAGGCTCTCGCCGAATACGGTTCAATCCCGATTATCAACGGTCTCACCGACTACTGCCACCCCTGCCAGGTGCTTGCGGACCTTATGACAATCCGCGAGTTCAAGGGCAAGCTGGAAGGGCTTAAAATGTGCTTTATCGGCGACGGAAACAATATGATGAATTCGCTTATCGTCGGCGCCCTGCGCACGGGTATGAGCTTCTCTGCGGCGTGCCCCGAGGGCTATATGCCGCCTGAGCATATTCAGGAGTTCGGAAAAAGCTACGGAGATTTGTTTGAGATTGTTACCGACCCCAAAGAAGCCGCGAAGAACGCCGATGTTGTCCTCACCGACGTCTGGGCGTCAATGGGACAGGAGGAAGAAAAGAAAATCCGCGAGGCTGCCTTTGCGGGTTATCAGGTCAACAAGGAACTGATGGAGGTAACAAACGAGGGCTGTATGGTTCTTCACTGTCTGCCGGCTCACCGCGGGGAGGAAATCACAGCGGATATTTTTGAGGCTCACGCCGATGAGATTTTTGAGGAAGCGGAAAACCGCCTCCACGCCCAAAAAGCGGTTCTTGTTGAGTGCCTTTTGGACAAAAAGGAAGAGGAAAAAATCCAGTAACCGGGCAATAAAAAAGCAATATATTTCAAATAACCGCTGTTTATCAGCGGTTATTTGTTGGTATTTGGTATAATACTAATACATTTCAAAAAATTTGAAAAAAAGTGTTGACAAATCCGTACTTGAGTAGTATAATATCCAATGTTGCAAAACAAAGTTGGTGTTGATGACGCTGAGGGTTCACCTGTTCCCATCCCGAACACAGAAGTTAAGCTCAGTGGTGCCGAAAATACTTGGCTGGCGACGGCCCGGGAAAATAGGGAGATGCCAACACTTAAAAGTGTCCACCCAGTAGGGTGGGCGTTTTTCTTTATATAGCCAATCCCGGGGAGATAAAGGCAACCAATCGCCTATGTCAAGCGAGCTTGCCTTGGGCTTTGCTCCGAGTTAATTTAATTTTCGAGGCATAAAATGACCGAATTTTTAAAAAATCAAACTGACGTCTGGAGCGCCCTCAAAAGCAGCGGCAAGCCTGTTGTTCTCTACGGAATGGGAGACGGAGCCGACAAGGTGCTCTCGGCGTTTGAAAAATACAATATCAGCGTATCGGACGTAATGGCGAGCGACGGCTTTGTGCGCGGTCAAAGCTTCAGGGGCTTCAGGGTAAAAAAGCTCAGCGAGGTAGAGGCGGAGCTTGGCGATTTCACCGTAGCCCTTTGCTTCGCGAGCCAACTGCCTGAGGTAATGGACACAATAAAAAGCGTTGCAGCGAAGCACGAAACCTTGGTGCCGAGCGTGCCTGTTTTCGGCGGAGTTTTGTTTGACGACGAATTTATCGACAGATATTCCGAGAACATCAGCCTTGCTTTTTCGCTCCTTGCGGATGAGCAGTCAAGGCAGGTGTACAAAAACGTCCTGAGCTTTTACCGCACAGGCAAATTAGAACTGCTCGACGAAATCACAACCGATAAGGCAGAAGCGTTTGACAATATCCTGCAGCTTTCGGACAGCGAGGTCTACGTTGACCTCGGCGCCTATAACGGCGACACAATCGACGAGTTTTTGTCCTACGCTCACGGCGGATACCGAAAAATTATCGCGCTTGAGCCGAACGCCAAAAACTTTGAAAAGCTAAAACTGCGCTGCGCCGATCTTCCCAAAACCGAGCTGTGGCAGCTCGGCGCCTATAGCCGCAACACAATACTTGAGTTTAACAACAAGGCGGGGCGCAACAGCGCGATTGCCAAGGGCGGAGTAAAAACAAGAGTGGTTACAGTTGATACAATCCTCTGCGGAACCGCCGCGAGCTACGTCAAGGCGGACGTTGAGGGCGCGGATTACGAAACGCTTTTGGGAATGGAAAAAACGCTGAAAAGCTGCAAGCCCAAGCTCAACTTCTCAGCGTATCACAGATTTGAGGATATTTTCAGACTTCCGATTTTGATAAACCGGTTTAATCCGGAATATAAAATCTATCTGCGCCACCACCCGTACATTCCAGCGTGGGACACAAATCTCTATTGCGTATGATTTTATAACAAAGCGCTGCGCTTTTTTGACCGAAAAAAGGCTTCCCAATGCCGGGAAGCCTTTAATAATATTTGATAACAGTATTGGTTTTGCAATCAGAAATCGCTTTTATCCTCGTCAATTTCATCAAGCATTTTGTCGATGTCAGACATATATTTATCGTAATCAAAATCATCGTCGTCGTAGCTTTTTGCCGGAGCCGGTTTTACCCTCTCGGAATTGTTCGCGGCGCGGCGCGCTCCTCTGCTGCCCGCTTCGGCTGCTCTGACGCGATTTCCGCGGCTTTCGCTTTCCATTTTCTGCTTTTCGCGTTCGTCGCGGCGCTTTGCCTGCAGCAGCAGCTCCTCAGCCGCCTGCTTTTCCTTTTTCTCCTGTTTCCGTCTTGCGTCGCCGAAAGCGAGATCGCCCAAAAACATACCGAAAATTCCCGAAATCAGATAAACAAACAGCAAAATGATGTTTGTGGGGTTGGAAAATCCGCCGGCGTAAATCATCATTGTAAATAGGAACGCAATCGGCGCGATAAGCGTAAACAAAAAGTCGAGACCGTGCTTCGCGCAGTAAACCGCGGAGCAGACAACCTGAGTCAAAAGTAAAATAAAGTAATAGGCAATCGCGGAATACTTCTGCATTGAATCACTTATAAAAATCAGCGGAACAAAAAGAAAAACCGCGAAAATAACTATTGCGTAGGGCAGATATTTTTTTATCATACCGGTCATAAGCATACTCCTTAAATAGATAGTTTATTTGTATTATACTCTATGTTTTAAAAAAAATCAAGATTATAAACTCCGGAGAGCGAAAGCTCCCGCAATGAAGTTGCCTCGTCGCGGCAGGTGTCAGGCGGGCTTGCACCGGGCTTTGCTCCGAGTTAAAAAAATAACGTTGACAATAAACCGCAAAAAGGCTAAAATATTAAGTAGTTTATTTTATATTATCGAGAGGGGAAATACTTGATGGATGCAGACGGAAATTCAGGCGTTGTTCCCGGGCGGCGCTGTACCGGACGGATGTTTTGCGTCCGTTTGCGCTGACTTTCCCTTTTGAACAAGTCTCTTTCCGCAACGCAAAACGCAAAAGGAGGAGAGTTGAATGAATGAGGTTAACGTAACGATTACGGAAACCATAAAGGTATTGCTCGAAGAAAAAAAGTTCAGCACTCTTCGGGATATTCTTTTAACAATGAAGCCGTACGACATCGCGGTTGTTTTTGAAGAGCTGCAAAATGAAAAAACACCAATCCTGTTCCGAATCCTGCCCAAGGAGCTTGCGGCGGAGACCTTTGTGGAAATGGACGAGAAAACCCAGGAGTTTTTGATTCACGGGTTCAGCGACAGCGAGCTCAAGGAGGTTGTCGACGAGCTGTTTATAGATGACGCCGTCGATATTATTGAGGAGATGCCCGCTAATGTTGTAAAGCGGATTTTGCGCCAGGCAGACAAGGATATGAGGCGCGAAATAAACGAGCTTCTGAAATATCCCGAGGACAGCGCGGGCTCGATTATGACAACCGAGTTCATTGTGCTGCGTCCCGAAATGACCGCTGAAATGGCGATTAAGCGAATCAGAAGAACCGGTGTTGACAAAGAGACAATCTATACCTGCTATGTAAAGGATGAAAATAACAAGCTTATAGGAATAACAACCGTCAAGGATTTGCTGCTTGCCGACGACGACGATACGGTACGGGATATGATGGAGGAAAACGTAATTTCCGTTCATACCCTCGACGACCAGGAAAAGGTCGCCCAGATGTTTTCAAACTACGATTTTCTCGCTTTGCCGGTCGTAGACAACGAGCAAAGGCTTGTCGGAATTGTAACAATCGACGATGCTATCGACGTAATCCGCGAGGAAGCCACCGAGGATATCGAGAAGATGGCGGCGGTACTGCCCTCGGATAAGCCGTATATGAAAACGAGCGTTTGGGGAATTTACAAAAAGCGCGTGCCGTGGCTGCTTGTGCTCATGCTCTCGGCAACCTTTACCAGCACGATTATATCAAGCTTTGACGGAATGCTCGCGAGCGTCATCATACTCTCGAGCTTTATCCCGATGATTACTGGCTCGGGAGGTAACGCGGGCTCTCAGGCTTCGGTTTCCGTTATCCGCGCGCTCTCGCTCGGAGAAGTTGAGTTCAAAAGTATGTTCAAGGTGCTTTGGAAGGAACTTAGGGTAGCGTTTTTATGCGGAGTTACGCTTGCAGCGGCAAATTTTGTTAAGCTTCTGCTTTTTGATTTGCGCGGGCACGAAAACGCCTTTTTAATCGCGCTTGTGGTGTCGCTTACCCTTGTCGGCACAATTATTATGGCAAAAATCGTCGGCGCAAGCCTTCCGCTGCTGTCAAGCAAAATCGGTCTTGACCCCGCGGTAATGGCAAACCCGCTGATTTCAACGGTCTGCGACTCGCTTTCGCTTTTAATCTACTTCGGAGTCGCAAGCGCTATTCTTCAATTATAACCAATCGCCGGTGTAAGGCAAGCTTGCGCAGGGCTTTGGTCAGAGTAAAAAATATTACGCGCATAAAGCGGCCGCGGAGGATTTTTTCCTCCGCGGCTGTTTTGCTGTTCCTGCGTTCAGCTTAATTATTTTGGCTTTTCTTCTCTTCGCGCTGTTTGTGTGAGCTGCTTTAGCCCGGGCGGCGCCGTTCGCGCAGGCGCGTTTCCTTTTGCGCCCCGAATCAAGCAAAATAGCCTTTGCCGAACCCGCCACCGCGTAAATGATAAATACAAACAGACAAAAATTGATTAGTAAATTTAACATAATACCTTCCTCCCTTATACTTTGCTTGAATGAAAAATTGAAGTTAGGGTAAATATATGACCTAACGTCAAATCATTCAAACAAGACTATTTAAACGACGTTTTGGAGACGAGAACACCCCAGTATAAAAACATAATTTTCTGTATTTTAAACATAGCAAAGCAGACAGATTGAGTTGTCGTTTTGTCAAAGTGAACGCAACCTGCCTTTTTTAAAACATATTGCGGTCACCGTCTGCTTTTCAATTTGATTTCTTTTACTTTCTCAACAAATTTCGGCTTAGATTCACCTCATCTGCCGGTATGGGATGCAATCCCATCAGATACATCAACCGAAGCACAGCCTCATCATTAGTAGCTTCATAAGGAGAACGGCAGCCGAGTGATTCGCGGCGCGTACTGTTGATGTGATTTGCGAGAAGAATCATATCTTCTTGAGTATATGGATTAAAAGACTTTCCTTTCGGAAGCACGTAACGGATATACTCATGGTTTTTCTCAATCTTCGGTTTCTGCCACGACGCTTGTGGATCACAGTAAAAAACCTTCGTTCTTCTTTTACCGTTTTCTGTGGTTTCCATTTCTCTGGTATGCTTAAACTCACTCCCATTGTCGGTAAGGATTACCGGAAACACGTGTCGGAAATCTTCCAAGCCTAACAGACCCGTCAGCATATCGAACTGCTCTACCACCGTATCTGCTTTGCCGTCTCGCATCAGCAGTATAAGCATCATATTGGTGTCACAAAAATGGAGTGTTAAAAGGCGTTTTCCCTGCTCCCGGCAACCTTTTACCGTATCCATTTGAACAACAGGCGTACCGGGATGCTTTTCCATATATTTCAAATAATCAATGTATGTTCTTTTCTTTCGAAATTCCAGATTTAAGAAGCCCTCGGATACTTCCTTTTTTTTCTTGCGGGGCTTGTAGCCTAACTTCCTTCTTAAATCAATATTACGTATACTGAGAACGCCCTTGTCAATGTAACGGTACAGCGTCCTCTGTGAAACCCCTATCTCTTCGCCGTGTTCTGACCATATATGCGTCAGCGGTTGTCCTTTCAAGATTAGAGGGGTAACCAGCTTATCCAAGCTAATCAGATCATCACCATACGTATGTATCTTCTTTCTGGAATCGGAATAACGTCTTTTCGCTGCGGCGTCGGCTTGCTGGGCGATATAATATGCCCGGTCGCCTTTGCACTTTCTTCGCTGTGAACACGTATTGCAAACATAAGGCGGTCTTGAAAGTATTGCACACGGTTTATTGTTGTATCGGGAACAAATCTCACGACAATCAAATTCCCGGCAAACAACACAATGCTTGTAACATTTCTCTTTGCCGCACAGACTCTTTGTTTTGCACGATGAAGCAAACCGGCAGTCTTTTCCGCAATAGTGTTCACCGGAAACCGGTGTTCTGTTGGTTCGTATTTCTCTCGAAACAGTGCCGGGAGATTTATCTATCCTTTTTGCAATCTCGTTGAGCGGCAGTCTTTCGTATATACCGCACTCAATCACAACTCTTTCAGATAATGTCAAACGACTCATACCTACCTGCTTTCCGCAGACAGTAACCATAACCATTCTACCATGCCGACCGTCAACCTTGACTGAACGCTGAGAAAAATGCTGAAAAGTTTTTGAAGGCGACGGAAACTCGGAAATATCCAAACGTTTTCGCCTTCAAAAAGCCGAGTGTAGCATTTTTCTCACCAACCCGTCAAGGTCAAGCCGCCTATGGGCGGTGACTGCCTTGAAAGGCTCCGAAAATCTGGAAATATCCAAATATATACCTACCATTTTTGTCAAGGTGAGCTTCTGCTAACTATGCCAATTTTTCGAAAAAATCGTAACTTCACTTTGTCAATTTAGGTCCCTTATACTTTAAGTATAAAGGATTCAGTGTCCAATAAACCGCCCAATGCTTTTATTAACGGCTATTTGTAAAACGTAAATTGAAAAAGTAAACGCCGGTTCAAGCGGCGGCAAATCCTTGCGGACTGCGCGGTTTTGCCGCGGAGCTCATTCGTTTTCGGCAGTGATTTTCCCTTTTTTGATCGCTTTGTATTTGTACTTCGTGGCAAGCCCTCCGCGAATATGCCGCTCGCTTTTGTTCTGATCCAAAATCTGCCTTACCCTGTGGTACATCGGCGGATTGCTCAGCCTCAGCCTGCTTGTGACGTCCTTGTGCACAGTGCTCTTGCTGATGCCGAATTTTTTTGCCGCGCCGCGCACGGTAGAGCCGTTTTCTATTATGTATTCGCCGAGCATTAAAGCGCGGTCGTCAAGTGAACCGTTCACATAACTCCTCCAAAATTTCAGTTACCAAAATATATGTAAGTTTCTCTTCGGTTATGCCGTTTTGATTTTGTCGGCAAAAACAAAATTCTTATTGTTGAAACTTCACCCTGTCTGTGGTATAATACATAATAAGCAAGTATGCGTTGCGAAAAATATTCGCGTTAAGCGCGTTTGGCGCGTCGGAAAGAAGGAATAGTATGAAAATCAGAAAGCTATTTGATAATAAGGAAAAAACAGTTTTTTCGTTCGAGGTTTTTCCGCCGAAAAAGACCTCGCCGATTGAGTCGGTTTACGGCAAGCTTGAGGAAATCTGCGCGCTGAAGCCCGACTTTATCAGCGTAACCTACGGCGCGGGAGGAACAGGCGGACACAGCCGAACCTGCGAGATTGCCTCAAAAATCAAAAACGATTTCGGCGTGGAATCAATGGCGCATCTCACCTGCGTAAACAGCACAAGGGCTATGATTGACGCCACTCTTGAGGATTTAAAAAGCCATAACATAGAAAATATCCTGGCTCTGCGCGGAGATTACGTTGAAGGGGTAGAGCCCAAAAAGGACTTTGTGTACGCGAGCGAGCTTTGCGCCTATATAAAATCCTCGGGGGATTTTGACATCGCGGGCGCGTGCTACCCTGAGGTTCACTATGAATCAAAGGACGAGGTGGAGGACGTTCTCAACCTGAAAAAGAAGGTTGACGCGGGAGCCGACCACCTGATAAGCCAGCTCTTTTTTGACAACGGAGCTTTCTACAGATTTTTGGAGAGGACAAGGATTGCCGGAATAGACGTTCCCGTAGAAGCCGGAATTATGCCCGTTACCAACAAAAGCCAGATTGAGCGTATGGTTTCGATGTGCGGCGCGAGCCTGCCTCCGAAATTTGTAAAAATAATGCAGAAGTATGACAGCAAGCCCGAGGCTCTCCGCGACGCGGGAATCGCCTACGCGGTAGAGCAGATTGTAGACCTGATTGCGAACGGCGTAGACGGAATCCACCTCTACACAATGAATAACCCATACATCGCCCGCAAAATCAGCGAAGCGGTGTCAAGTCTGCTATGATAACGCTGGAGCGCCTAAGCCAAAGCGAAGCGAAAAGGTACCTCGGCGGAGATAAAATCGAGCTTGACGAGAAGATGCTCCGGCTTTTTGAAAGCTGCGAAAAAGAGGTAATCGCGCACGCCCGGCCAAAGTATCTCTACAAAATAATCGACCTGCCATACCCGGGGATTTTCGCGGGAGAGGACATAAAAAATCACCTTTCCGGCTGCGCCAAGGCGGCGCTGATTTGCGCAACGCTCGGCTCGGATATCGACAGGCTGATAAGGGTGAGCCAGATTTCGGATATGTCGCGCGCCGTAGTGCTCGACAGCTTCGCGAGCGTGGCAATTGAGCAGGTCTGCCGTCAGCTTGACGACCTGCTCGCGGAAAATTATCCCGAATACTTTTTTACCTTCCGGTTCAGCCCCGGCTACGGAGATTACCCCATAGAACTGCAAAAAACCTATTTGAGTATTCTTGACGCTCCGCGCAAAATCGGGCTGAGTACAAACGAAAACTACCTTTTGACTCCCTCAAAGTCCGTCACGGCGATAGCGGGAATGTCAAAAGAGCCAATCGAGCGCAAAAAGCGCGGCTGTGCCGTCTGCGATATGCGCGGCAGATGTCAATACAGAAGGAACGGCGAGCACTGTGGATTATAAAACACTTACAGAAACAAAAGAATTTATCATACTCGACGGAGCAATGGGCACGCTTATCCAGAAAAGCGGAGTCAGTTACCGCCATTCTCCCGAAACCCTCAACATCACAAATCCCGAGCTGATAATCTCGTTTCACAGGGATTATATTCGCGCGGGCGCCGATATTGTCTATTCCAATACCTTCGGCGCGAACGCGTATAAGCTGAAGGACAGCGGATATTCGGTAGAGGAAATCGTCGGCGCGGGCGTTGCAAACGCCAAAGCCGCCGCGGAGGGAACCAACGCCCTTGTCGCTCTCGACATCGGACCGATAGGTATGCTGCTCGAGCCGTCGGGCTCGCTAAGCTTTGACGAGGCTTACGAATACTATAAAGAGCAGATTTTGGCGGGAAAGGACGCCGACCTCATCGTCTTTGAAACAATGACCGACCTTTATGAGCTGAAAGCGGCGGTGCTCGCGGCAAAGGAAAATTCAGACAAGCCGGTAATCGCCACAATGACCTTTGAGCGCAACGGAAGAACCTTTACGGGCGTGTCGCCCGCTTCGGCGGCGCTTACGCTGACAGGGCTCGGCGTTTCGGCTCTCGGAGTCAACTGCTCGCTCGGTCCGGACGAGCTTGAGCCCGTAGTTGCAGAGATGAGCGAGTACACAAGTCTGCCGCTGATTGTAAAGGCGAACGCGGGACTTCCCGACCCAAACAGCAACGAGTACGACATTTTGCCCGACAAATTTGCCGCCTGCGTTGAAAAGCTTTTAAAGTACGGAGTTAAAATTACGGGCGGCTGCTGCGGCACTACGCCGGAATATATCACCGGGCTTAAAAATATGCTCTCGAACAAAAAATATATATTTTCTCCCGCGAGCCGCGATACCTGCGTATGCAGCGCGGGAACAGCGGTAGAAATCGACGGTCCAAGAATTATCGGCGAGCGAATCAACCCCACGGGCAAAAAGCTCTTTAAGCAGGCGCTGGTCGATAACAACATCGACTATATCTTAGGTCAGGCGCTGAGCCAGATAAGCGGCGGCGCTCAGATACTCGACGTCAATGTAGGTCACCCCGAAATAGACGAGAAAAAAATGATGACGCGCGTACTCAAGGCGATTCAGTCTGTGTGCGACGCGCCGCTCCAGATAGATTCCACAAAGCCCGAGGTGCTTGAAGCGGGCTTGCGCTGTTACAACGGCAAGCCGATAGTAAATTCGGTAAACGGCGAGGAAAAAAGCCTCAGCTCTGTGCTTCCGCTTGTAAAAAAATACGGCGCGTCGGTAATCGGACTCACGCTTGACGAGGGCGGAATCCCCAAAACCGCCGACGGTCGATTTGAGATTGCGAAGCGGATTGTGCGGCGCGCCGAGGAAATCGGAATAGACAAAAAGGACGTGTATATCGACTGCCTTACGCTTACGGTTTCGGCAGAGCAGGACGCGTGCGCCGAAACGCTCAGGGCGCTGCGCAGGGTAAAAACCGAGCTGGGCTGCAAAACCTGTCTCGGCGTTTCAAATATCTCCTTCGGGTTGCCAAACCGCGAGCTTGTAAACAGCACATTTCTGACAATGGCGCTCGAGGAAGGGCTTGATTTGCCCATCATAAATCCCAACTCGGAAGCGATGACAGGCGCAGTGCGCGCCTACAGGGTGCTTGCCGGCATAGACAAAAATTCGGCTGAGTTTATCGGCGCGTACAACGACGCCGCGGCGGAAAAAAAGCCCGCGCAAACCGCGCGGAAATCCGAACCCGATATTTTCTCGGCGGTGTATAACGGACTGAAAAACGAGGGCGCGGCGGCAACGGAACAGCTGCTTTTGACAAACGACCCGATGAAAATTGTCAACGAAATGCTGATTCCCGCGCTCGACAAGGTCGGCGAGGATTTTGAGAAAAACAAAATTTTCCTGCCGCAGCTTATCCAGAGCGCCAACACCGCGCAAAGCTGCTTTGACGTGATTAAATCTCATCTTAGCAAAACAGGCAGCGGCTCGGTCAGCAAGGGCAAAATAATCCTGGCGACTGTAAAGGGCGACATACACGATATAGGCAAAAATATAGTAAAGGTGCTGCTCGACAACTACGGCTATACCGTTGTTGACCTCGGCAGGGACGTTGATCCTCAGCTGATTGTCGATACCGCCGTTGAGCAGAACATCACAATGGTAGGTCTTTCCGCGCTGATGACAACCACGCTCAAAAGTATGGAGGATACCATCGCGCTGATTCGAGGCACAAAGGAGCTCCAAAATCCCGACGGCACAAGCAAGGTAACTGTATTTGTCGGCGGAGCTGTGCTCACAAAGGACTACGCGCTCAAAATCGGCGCAGACTATTACTGCAAAGACGCAAAGGAAAGCGTAGATACCGCAAGGCTGGTTTTGGGTTAGGATAATATCCGCGGAAGCGGATTTTGTCATAAACCGGAGAAATTTCCTGAATTTTTAAGGGAAAACAGCACAATTGGCGGCGCGCGTTTTAATTGACAATTATTTTTTAATGATATATAATAAAATCATATTTAAGTAGTATATTTTCTGTATTTTCGTAAGGTTTAAGGGGTTACGCTGATGAAAAAAATTAATTATCGCAAGATTATATTGCTGCTTGCGGACATTTTTATAATATCTGTCAGCGGCATTTTGCTCAACTATGTGCTTGAGCTTACTAACATAATCGGCCCCGAGGGAAGCAGGGGACTGCTCTACTACATTGTTATCAACGTAATTACCTGCGTGTTTATGCTGATGCTTTTCGGCTCATACACAAGGGCTTGGCGGTACTTTAATATCAAGGATTATCTTTTAAGCGGCATTTCCATGGTTCTGGGCTTTACGACAGGCTACCTGATTTTGATGTTGCTCCAAATCCCCGTCAGGAAAATCTTTTTTATCCTATTCTTTTTGTTCGCAACAGCGGGTGTTCTGCTGTTCAGGCTTATATTTAAGCGAACGTTCTTAACTATCGCGCAATCCGAAGCGCGCGAAAATCCCGAGCGTACTCTTATTGTCGGCGCGGGACAAGCGGGACACATGATTCTCACCGAGATTCTCAACGCGCAAAATGACGAGAATAACCCTTCTCACAACCTCGAGCCGGTCGGCTTTGTTGACGACGACATAACCAAGCTTCACACGGTTTACCGCGGAGTGGAGGTTATGGGCGTTTGCAGCGAAATCCCCAAAATCTGCGCGGATCAAAAGATAACAAATATCATCGTCGCGATTCCGTCCTGCGAGGAGGAGGAAAAGAGGGAAATCCTCGACTACTGCTCCGTAACCGAATGCAAAATCAAGGTTGTTCCTTATCTCAGCGAGATACTTTTCGGCGACGACAAGCAGCTGATTGCCCAGGCGCAGGAGATTAAAATAGAAGATCTTTTGGGCAGAAAGCCGATAGAGTTTGACCGGGAGAAAATCAAGGAATTTATCTCGGGCAAGGTGTGCATGGTAACCGGCGGAGGCGGCTCAATCGGCAGCGAGCTTGTGCGCCAGATTGCGTCGTACAATCCCAAGCAGATAATCATTGTTGACATCTACGAGAACAACGCATACGATATTCAGCAGGAGCTTATCCTTGAATACGGCTCAGCAATCAACCTTGTAACCCTAATTTCATCTGTTCGCGACTACGACAAGATGGAAGTTATTTTCAAAAAATACCGTCCGCAGATTGTTTTCCACGCCGCGGCTCACAAGCACGTTCCTCTGATGGAAACCGTGCCCGAGGAAGCGGTAAAAAATAATGTTTTCGGCACCTTTAACGTCGCGACGCTCGCGGAATTTTATCAGGCGGACAAGTTCGTAATGATTTCCACCGATAAGGCGGTAAACCCCACCAACGTAATGGGAGCCACCAAGCGCGCGTGCGAGATGATAATTCAGGCGAAGGCGCAGAACTCAAAGCATACCGAGTTTGTAACGACTCGCTTCGGCAACGTGCTCGGCTCAAACGGTTCGGTAATTCCGCTTTTCCGCCGCCAGATAGAGAGCGGCTCGGCGGTAACCGTAACCCATCCCGACATCATCAGGTATTTTATGACAATTCCGGAAGCGGTGTCGCTTGTGCTCGAGGCGGGCGCAATGGCAAAGGGCGGAGAGATTTTTGTCCTTGATATGGGAGCTCCGGTAAGGATTACCACCCTCGCGGAAAACCTCATCAGAATGTACGGCAAGATTCCCTACAAGGACGTTCCGATAGTCTTTACGGGACTTCGCCCCGGAGAAAAGCTTTTTGAGGAGCTTTTGATGGATGAAGAAGGACTGCAGTCAACCGACAACAAAAAAATATTCATCGGCAACCAGATTAACGTGGATAACCAAGAGCTTGTATGCAAGCTCAACGCCCTGCACGACGCGGCTGAATCCAACGACAGCGAGCTGACGGTTAAGCTGCTCGCGGATTTGGTTCCGACCTTTAATCACAATACCGATTAAGTTTTAAAAATCACGGCGGACAGAGCAATCTGTCCGCTTTTTCACTGTATAGGAAGCTCCTTCATTTTGATTCCGCCGTTACAGAAACGATGCCGCGCGTTCGTGCTTTCCAAAGGCGTGCGAGAGTGCCCGCCGGCACTTTTTTACGCCGTTTTTCGGCTTTAGAGTAAATGATTAATTGTATTGACTTTTTACAATGCTTGTGGTAAAATTTTTAAGGATATAGGCAAAAATCACAAAGAGGACCGTCCCTTTGTTCTTGGCCTTCCAACAGGCTCATCGCCCGTCGGCGCTGACGCTTACAAGTACTTCCTCAATATCGAAAAGAAGGAGAGACTTTAATGTACACAATCAAAGATCTTTACGATCTCGAACATACACTCGCGAAGGACTATCTTTCGCAGTTTAAATACCCGTGGGAGGCTCTAAAGGGCATCAAGGATTTCATCCTCGCTCTCGGTCCCACACTCGGCGATGATTACGAGGAGAGAGAGGAGAACGTTTGGGTTCACAAAACCGCAAAGGTATTTCCCTCGGCGTATCTCGGCGCTCCCTGCATCATCGGTCCCAATACCGAGGTAAGGCACGGCGCGTTCATCCGCGGCTCGGCGCTTGTCGGAGCCGACTGCGTAGTAGGCAACTCGGTAGAGCTGAAAAACGTCATTCTTTTTGACCACGTACAGACGCCACACTACAACTATGTGGGCGACTCGATTCTCGGGTATTTCTCGCACATGGGCGCGGGTTCAATCACATCCAACGTAAAATCGGACAAAAAGCTCGTTGTTGTTCACAACGGCACAGAGAATATTGAAACAGGCGTCAAAAAGTTCGGCGCAATGCTCGGCGACTATGTTGAGGTCGGCTGCAACGCGGTTTGCAATCCCGGCACAGTAATCGGCAGGCACTCAAGCGTGTACCCGACGTCAAACGTGCGCGGCGTAATCCCAGAAAACTGTATTTTTAAGAACAGCGGCGTTGTAGTAGAAAGGAAGTGCGAATGATGGGCAAGTATTTTGGTACCGACGGTTTCCGCGGCGAGGCTAACAAAGATCTGACCTTTGACCACGCGGTAAAAATCGGACGTTTTCTCGGCTGGTATTTCGGCGAAAATCAGGGCAAAAAGGCAAAGGTTGTAATCGGAAAGGATACCCGCCGTTCATCCTATATGTTTGAGTACGCTCTTTGCACAGGGCTTATGGCGAGCGGCGCGGACGCGTACATTATGCACGTTACCACCACTCCGTCGGTTGCGTATATCACACGTATCGACGATTTTGACTGCGGAATCGTGATTTCCGCTTCTCATAACCCCTACTATGACAACGGCATCAAGCTTCTCAACAGCAAGGGCGAAAAAATGGAAGAGGAAACCCTGCTCAAGGTTGAGGACTATATCGACGGAAAAATCGAAATCCCCATCGCTCACAGAGAGAACATCGGACGTACCGTTGACTATGTTGAGGGACGTAACCGCTACATCGGCTACCTAATCTCAATGAGCAAGTACAGCTTCAAGGGCGTAAAGGTAGGTCTTGACGTCTCTAACGGCGCGTCGTGGCAGATTGCCAAGGGCGTGTTCAACGCTCTGGGCGCTAAAGTTTATGTAATCAACGACGCTCCCGACGGCTACAACATCAACACCGACTGCGGCTCAACCCACATTGAGCACCTGCAGAAGTTTGTTGTTGACAACGGTCTCGACGTCGGCTTTGCTTACGACGGCGACGCCGACCGCTGCCTCGCTGTTGACGAAAAAGGCAATATTTTAACAGGTGACCACATCATCTACATCTACGGCTGCTATATGAAGGAGAGAGGCAAGCTCCTCAACAACAAGGTCGTAGCCACAATTATGAGCAACTTCGGACTGTTCAAGGCGCTTGACAAGGCGGGCATTGAATACGACAAAACAGACGTAGGCGACAAGTATGTTTATGAGAATATGCTTAAGACAGGCAACCGCATCGGCGGCGAGGAATCGGGTCATATTATCTTCTCAAAGTACGCCACCACAGGCGACGGAATCCTCACATCATTAAAGCTGATGGAGGTTATGCTCGCCAAGGAGAAGCCCATGAGTGAGCTCGCGGCTCCCATGGTTATGTATCCGCAGGTCCTCAAGAACGTCAGGGTTAAGTCAAAGCCCGACGCCAAGAACGATTCCGACGTTCAGGCGGAGGTCGCTAAGGTTGCCGCGGCTCTCGGAGAAAACGGACGTATTCTTCTCAGAGAATCGGGCACAGAACCCGTTATCCGCGTAATGGTAGAAGCGGACAGCGACGAAACCTGCGAGAAGTATGTTGATCAGGTAATCGACGTAATTCGCGCGAAAGGACATATTGTTTAAGCAGTATATTTTAATAAACCGGGCTGTCGGCAGAAATGCCGGCGGCTCTTTTTGTTAATATACCCGACAGATATTTAAAAGTAATAAGTAATACGGAATAAATTGAAAGTTAAAACTTGAAAGTTGAAAGTTTCGGTCGGTCGCGGCGGCACCCCGCCCCCGAGTAGCGCACCGTCGCCACGGCGCTTTTTGTTTTCTCTGCAATTCTGCCAAAAAACAACACTTTTCGCGGCTCAATAACGGCAGATTAGCCGATAAAAAAAACTTGTTTTTCACGGCAAAATTTAGTATAATTTAAAAGAATGTATATTTGTAATTTTATATTCGCAATTCGCAGCAAAACAAATAACAATAAATTTTATTTTCCGGGGGAAAAAGAAATGGAATTTAAAGCGCTAAAAAAAGCGGCCGCGATTTTTATGTGCGCCGCAATCGCGGGTATGAGCGTTGTAACGGCGTTTGCCGCTGACAAAACCTATTCGGTGCCCGAGGCGGCGGATATGCAGATAACCCTGCCCGACGATATGACGGCGGTAACCCGTTCCTCAGACGCGAACGACCAGTATTTTTCGCTGTTCGGTATCGACTACAACACCAACAAGCAAAATTTTGAGAGCAGCGACATCTACCTTCAGGGTATGAACAGCAGCTCAAGCCTCACTGTCACGGTAACTGTTACCGAAACCGACGAGAGCAAACAAATTACGAACTACAACCTGCTTGAATCCGACAGAATAAGCGAAATCGCGCGCAACTTCCTTAGCCAAAACGAGTACACATCTTGCACGGTTGATCAGGCGGTCAGCAAAATAGTCTGGCTCAATTTCAACACAAGGGTAAACTATTCGGGCTCGCTGATTGAGGCGTACCAGGCGAACACCGTCTACAACGGCAAAAGCATCAATGTTACGCTCCAGCGCAACGGCGGCAACGTAACCGCCGAGGATTACCAAACCTTCACCAAAATCGTGTCCTCTGTTGAGTTTAACAAAATCGGCTTTCTGAGCAGTCCTGTTCTGCCCTTCATAATTATCGGCGCGGTTGTGCTGCTGATTCTGATAATCGTTTTCATTATCATAATCGTAAGGGTGGCAAAGCGCCGCAGAAAAAAGAACAAGAATGACAAAATCCTCGAGGAGCTTGCGGGCAAGTACACAAGCGGCAAGCAGAATAACGGCGCCTCGTATTCATACGATTCCGATTCACTTGACGACATAAGCGAGGCTCCCGCTTCGGATAAAACCATGGTTTACGACGTCGTAAGCCTTGAAAAGCATAGCGAAAGCGAAGATTACAGCGGCGCGGACAGCGACGGCGCAAGGCGTTATTCAGATGATGAAATCGACGCTATGCTCGGCGATACAGACGAAGGTGAACAGTCAAATTTTATTCAGGCTCTTCCCAAAAGCGAGGAGGAGCCGGAAGAAACAGAGGACGACACTATAAATAAATCCGAGGCGGTGTCGGAGTTTTTTGAGGACGAGCCCTCGGACGAGGAAACAAAAGCGGTTCCCGAGACCAAAAAGTTCGCTTTCCCGGTAAAGACGGTTGAGCAAGCCGGCGAAACGGAGCCTGAGGAAGCTCAGCCCGAGGAAAACGGCGCGGTATCTGCGGAAGAAGCAACCGAACCCGAGCAGTCCGAACCTGAACAATCCGAACCCGAGACTGAGGACGGCGGAAAAAACGAGGACGGCACTCTAAAGGATTATATAAAATCCGCGCTCAGAGAATTTGATTCCGACTACGACGAGTACGAGGAATACACCAACGACGAGGTGCTTGTCAGAGAAGAAGCCAAGCACGCCAAATTCGCCGACAGCGACGATTACTTTGAGGAAGCGCCCAAAAAGGTAATGGGCGTAATCAGCAGCAAGGAAATTCAGGACGCCGAGGAATACGACGTAATCGGAGAAATGGAACGCCGCGCCGACGAGGTAGAAAAGGAACCCGCGGCAAGGGGCGAAAGGGCAACCGAAGCCCTCAAAAAAGCAGGCGGCGGAGTAAAGAGCTTCTTTGTACACTGCGGTTATTTCTCCACAAATCTAAGACGGGATATAAAACATAAACGCGAAGTAAAAAAGCGCAAACAGTACGAGGAGGACCGCAAGCGCAGAGCAAGAGAAAGAGCCGAGCGCCAGCGTATGCAGGAGCAGAACGGCGAGCTTGTACAGGTTCACAAAAGAACCGACCGCAAGCCCTCAAATCAGAGCAGACCGAGCTCAAATCAGCGCAGACCGTCGTCCTCTCAGAACAGAAAATCCAACCACCCACGCAAAAGATAGGATGATATAAATGTCGGAAATTTTAATCAAAAACGCCCGGATAATTTCCCCCGCGGATAACCTCAGCGGCGTTTATGACATCAAAATCAAGGACGGCGTAATCGAACAAATCGGCAGCGGACTCGCGTGCGAATGCGAAATCATAGACGCTGACGGTCTTTGCGCCGTACCGGGGCTTGTCGATATGCACGTCCATCTGCGCGATCCCGGTCAAACCCAAAAGGAAGATATTATCACGGGCTGCCGCGCGGCTGCTGCGGGCGGAGTCACAAGCCTGCTCGCAATGCCCAACACAACCCCCACCGCCGATAATCCCGAAACGGTGAAGTATATCCTTGACAAGGCAAAAACCGCCGACGCGCGCGTTTACGTTGCCGCGAGCATTACAAAAGGGCTGAAAAGCGAGGAAAAAACCGACCTCGCCGCCCTAAAAGCCGCGGGAGCTGTCGCGCTCAGCGACGACGGCAGACCGGTAGAAAACACCGAATTTCTCCGCGAGGCAATGAAAGCCGCGCCGAAGCTCGGAATGAAGCCCGTCGCCCACTGCGAGGATTTGTTTATCGCGAACGGCGGCAAAATGAACGACGGCAAAATCTCCGAACAGCTCGGTGTAAAGGGAATCCCTGCAGCCGCCGAGGACTGCGGAACAGCAAGGGAAATCGCCCTTGCCGCTGCCGAGGATGTCCCGGTTCACATCTGCCACGTCAGCACAAGAACCTCTGTGGCTCTTGTCCGCGACGCGAAAAAACGCGGAGTAAAAGTGACGGCGGAAACCGCTCCGCACTACTTTTCCCTAACGGAAAACGAGCTTCTCAGGCGCGACGCCGACTACAGAATGAATCCTCCGCTGAGAACCGCCGAGGACGTTAAGGCGATAATCGAGGGCTTGCGCGACGGCACGCTCGACGCGATTGCCACCGACCACGCACCCCACACCCCCGCAGAAAAGGCGGATTTTGAAAAAGCGCCCAACGGCTCAATCGGTATGGAAACCTCACTCGCCGCCGGCATAACCTATCTTGTAAAAACGGGTATGCTCACTTTGGATGAGCTGATTGAGAAAATGAGCGTTAACCCCGCGAAAATTCTCGGGCTCAACGCGGGCACGCTCAGCGCGGGCGCGCCTGCCGACATAGCGCTTATCAATCCCGGCGAGCAGTGGACGGTGGACGTAAACAAGCTTCACGGCAAAAGCAAAAACACGCCGTTTAAGGGCTTAACCCTGACAGGAAAGGTTAAGAGGACAATTTTAGGCGGCAAGACCGTTTATATTGATGAATAATATTTTGGTATATTGGATTATAAAAGCATTTTAAGGAGTAATTTTTATGGCACAAAAAGGTAATCTGCTGTCAGTAAGACAGGACATACGCGTGGTTGACGCCACAATCCGCGACGGCGGACTTTGCAACGACTTCCGTTTCACCGACGAATTTGTAGAATCGCTCTACAAGGCTAACCTCAAGGCAGGCGTTGACTATATGGAGTTCGGCTACAAGGCGTCCAAGGAAATTTTTGACGAGGACGACTTCGGCAAGTGGAAGTTCTGCAACGACGATGACATCAGAAAAATAGTCGGCGAAAACGATACAAAAATGAAAATCTCGGTAATGGCGGACGTCGGCAGAACCGACTTTGAGGAGGACATTATTCCCAAGTCGGAAAGCCCGATTGACCTTATCAGAATCGCGACCTACATCAACACAATCCCTGCCGCGGTAGAGATGATTGAGTACTGCGCGAAGCAAGGCTATGAAACAACAATCAACATTATGGCGGTTTCAAAGGCGCGTACAGAGGATCTCAAAACCGCTCTCGAAATCCTCGGACAAACCCCGGTTTCGTGCTTCTATATCGTAGACAGCTACGGCTCGCTCTACCCGGAGGAGGCAAGGCGCTTTGCAGAGATGTACGGCGAAATCGCCGAAAAGTACGGCAAGCTGACAGGCATCCACGCCCACAACAACCAGCAGCTCGCGTTCGCGAATACAATCGACGCTATGGCGTACGGCGCAAGCTTCATTGACGGCACCGTCGACGGAATGGGCAGAGGCGCCGGCAACTGCTCGCTCGAGCTTTTGCTCGGCTTCCTCAAAAACCCGAAGTACAAGGTAAACCCGATTATCAAATTTATCCAGCAGCACATGAACGATCTTCGCGAACAGGGCGTAAAATGGGGATATGACATTCCCTATATGCTCACGGGACAGTACAACACCCATCCGCGTCCGGCAATCCAGTTTGTAAACGACGGCCGCAAGGATTACTACAAGTTCGCGAACGACCTCTACGACATCATCAATTCATAATTAAGGAGTAACAATGGCATTTGACAGATTAATTGAAAAAATCGTTGAAAAGCAAAACCCCACGGTAGCCGGTCTTGATCCCAAGCTCGACTATGTTCCGCAGTCAATCAAGGCAGCCTGCTTTGAAAAGCACGGCAAAACCCTTGAAGGCGCCGCGGCGGCTCTGCTCGAGTTCAACAAGGCTATTATTGACGAGATTTACGACATCGTTCCCGCAATCAAGCCCCAGGCGGCGTATTACGAGATGTACGGCTGGCAGGGAGTAAAGGCTCTCGCCGACACAATCGCCTACGCTCAGTCAAAGGGAATGTTCGTAATCACCGACGGCAAGCGCAACGACATCGGAACAACAATGGAGGCTTACGCCGCGGCTCACCTCGGCACAACCGGGGTTGAGGGAGAAACCGTTTCGGCCTTCGGAGCCGACGCTCTCACCGTGAACGGCTACCTCGGAACCGACGGAATCAAGCCGCTTTTGAGTATATGCGAGAAAGAGGACAAGGGAATTTTCGTCCTTGTAAAGACCTCAAACCCAAGCTCGGGCGAGCTGCAGGATATGAAGCTTGAAAACGGCGCGACCGTGTACGAGCAGATGGGCAGAATGTGCGAGAGCTGGGGAGAGGAATTACCCGGCAAATACGGCTACTCGGGAGTCGGCGCGGTTGTCGGCGCCACCTACCCCGACCAGCTTCTTGAAATGAGGGAGAAAGCTCCCCGTACCTTCTTCCTTGTTCCCGGCTACGGCGCTCAGGGCGGCGGAGCTCAGGACGCCAAAAACGCGTTTGACAAAAACGGTCTCGGCGCGATAATCAATTCCAGCCGCGGAATCATGTGCGCGTGGAAAAAGCAGGGGCTTGCAGAGGACGACTTCGCAAAAGCCGCGCGCAATGAAGCTGTAAGAATGAAAGACGATATAATCTCAACAATCGGCAAAATTTCATTATAAAGCCGGTTGCGTTGTGGTTAATGAATGTTAATGTTTTAACAAATATATTTGAAAATATTGACATCTACGCGCAAAAAGCGTATAATCAAAAACGGTAATTTTTATTTAAATCATTATATAAAAGGGAGTAATTTTTATGTCAAGAGTTTACAATTTTTCAGCAGGCCCTTCAATGTTGCCGGAGCCTGTACTCAAAAAAGCAGCGGCAGAAATGCTCGATTACGAGGGCAGCGGACAGAGCGTAATGGAGATGTCTCACCGCAGCAAAACCTTTGATAAGATTATCAAGGACGCAGAGGCGCTTCTCAGAGAAGTAATGAACATCCCCGACAACTACAAGGTTATGTTCCTCCAGGGCGGCGGTTCAACCCAGTTCGCTATGGTAGCACTCAACCTTATGAACAAAAACAAAAAGGCTGACTACATTGTAACAGGACAGTGGGCAAAGAAGGCTTTGCAGGAGGCTCAGCGCTACGGCGACGCCGTTGCGGTTGCTTCCTCGGCAGACAAGACCTTCTCCTATATTCCCAAGACCGACAGGTCAATGTTCCGCGAGGACGCCGACTATGTTTACATCTGCCTCAACAACACAATCTACGGCACAGTTTATCACGAGCTTCCCGATACAGGCGATATTCCTCTTGTAGCCGACATTTCATCCTGCATCGTTTCAGAGCCTCTTGACGTTTCAAAGTTCGGTCTGCTTTTCGCGGGCGCGCAGAAGAATATGTCGGGCGCCGGCGTTACCATTGTAATTGCCCGCGAGGATCTCATCGGCAACGCAATGGACATCACACCCACAATGCTCAACTACAAAACTCACGCGGACGCCGGTTCTCTCTACAACACACCGCCCTGCTACGCAATCTACGTAGCAAAGCTTGTTCTCGAGTGGATTAAGAACGACATCGGCGGACTTGACAATATGAAGGCGCTCAACGAGAAAAAGGCAAAGCTTCTTTACGACTTCCTCGACAGCTCAGAAATGTTCAAGGGCACGGTAGTTCCCGAGGACCGTTCGCTTATGAACGTTCCGTTCGTAACAGGCGACGCTGATTTGGACGCGAAGTTTGTCAAGGAATCGACCGAGGCAGGTTTTGTAAACCTCAAGGGTCACCGCTCGGTTGGCGGAATGAGAGCTTCAATCTACAACGCTATGCCTTATGAGGGCGTAGAAAAGCTCGTGGAGTTTATGAAGAAATTTGAAGCTGAAAACAAATAATACGGTAAAGGATGATTTTTAATGTACAACGTACTTACACTCAATAAAATCGCCGCTGTCGGCACAAGCCGTCTCGGCGCGGAGTACAACTGCGGCGACGCTGTTGAAAACCCCGACGCGGTTCTTGTAAGATCCGCCGCTATGCACGATATGGAGTTTGCCGATAACCTTCTCGCAATCGCGAGAGCGGGCGCAGGCACAAACAATATTCCCAAGGACAAGTGCACGGAGCAGGGCATAGTTGTTTTCAACACTCCCGGAGCAAACGCTAACGCGGTTAAGGAGCTTGTGCTCACAGGCCTTTTCCTTTCGTCAAGAAAGGTTGTCGAGGGTATCGAATGGGCTAAAACCCTCAAGGGCAACGGAGACGCTGTAGCAAAAATGGTAGAAAAAGGCAAGAGCCAGTTCGTAGGTCCCGAAATCGCCGGCAAAACCCTCGGCGTAATCGGTCTCGGAGCAATCGGCATACTCGTTGCTAACGCCGCCGTAGCTCTCGGTATGAATGTAGTCGGCTACGATCCCTTTATGTCGGTTCCCAACGCGCTCAAGCTCAATCCCCACATCAAGTTCCTTAAGAACAACGAGGAGGTTATGACCGCCTGCGATTACCTCACAATCCACGTACCCCTCACTCCCGAGACTAAGGATATGGTTGACGCGGAAATGATTTCAAATATGAAGGACGGCGTTCGTATTCTCAATTACAGCCGCGACGGACTTGTAAATACCGACGCTGTGCTTGAGGCGCTCAAGAGCGGCAAGGTAGCAAAGTACGTTACCGACTTCGGCAACGACAAAATCCTCGGCGAGGAGAACGTAATCGTTCTTCCGCACCTCGGCGCTTCAACCCCCGAGAGCGAGGATAACTGCGCTGTTATGGCTTGCGACCAGATTAAGGAGTACATCGAGAACGGCAACATTGTCAACTCGGTCAACTTCCCCGCAATCTCGCTTCCGCGCACACCCGGCACAACCCGCGTTTGCGTAATTCACAAGAATGTTCCCGAGCTGTTCAAGACAGTTCTCGGCGAAATCAGCGGCAACGTTGAGAATATGCTCAGCAAAAGCCGCGGCGACTACGCCTACACAATCTTTGACGTAGCAGGCGAGTACGACGTTGACGCAATCGCCGCAACCGAAGGCGTTGTAAGAGTAAGAGCAATCGGCTGATTCAAAGCATAAAGCAAGAGTTGAGAGTTTAACCGCTCTCAACTCTTTTTTATGTATAGGAAACTTTTGCATTTTGATTCCGCCGTTACAGAAACATTTCCGTCGTCGTCATAGGTCACGGGGTCGGCAGATTTGATTTGTTCGGAGTTAAAAGCGATAAATTCCTCGTCTGAGTTGTTAACGCCGTCAAATCCTTGCGTTTCTAAATATTCTCTTGCTTTTATTCCCACGTAATTCTGCCCCTGATATTTTCTTAACGCCCTATAACCTGTACTTTCGTTTGCAGGATTCGTAATATTTAAATAGTATATTCCAACCTTATCTCCATAACCTGACGCGTCAATCTCCCACGGACTGAAAAACATTCCCTGAATATCCGCGTTAGAACGTCCTTTTGACTTATCAAACACTGTGAAATCGCTGTCTGTTCCGTGATATACCTTAATCAGTTTACCGTCCTCGTCACGGATTTTGCTATTGGAGAACGCTACTTCCGCCGCCTCGTCAACCATTTTCTGAGCGGTAGCCATATCGCCGCACTCTACGGCGGAGAGGTAGTCGGTGTCGTTAAAACGGTCGGAATAAAGAGCACTCTCACCTATTTTGCCTTCAGGTCTACGCTCATATCCAAAATGCCTTAAAACGCTTTCAGGTAAAATATAAGGAAAATATTTATTGACATAGTCGAGTAAATCAGATATACTAATTGTAGAATCGGTAACGGGGAGCGAATTATTCGCAAAACTGGGCGACACTGTCGCAGCCGATTCTTTTTTTGCATTTACAGCGTACAATGTATCTACGGATTGGAGTTGATTATTGTATCTGTTAACAATGCAACGCACAATAACTAATTGCTCACTTTTTGTTTTGGCAGCTCCTATTAAGACATATGTGTTATCAGCATTAGGACTTTTGGGATTTAACTCATTCAATTTAATTGAATGCTTTATTATTTCACCAATTCTTACAGTAACAGGGGAAATCAAATCCATTTTGCGCGTTAATCCGTGCCTGAGACCTTTGTCAGTTAGAATAACATCGCTGCCTAAATCTTCAACATATACACTAACCTCATTCTTGCTGTTACGCTTGCCAATTTTGGCGGCGTTTTTCTTTGCATAAAAAACGGTATCGGCTCTGTTATACACATTGCCGCTTAACATAGCAATTTTCATATCAGGCTTTTTTATAAGAGTGTCATAATCAAGCCGTGCTGCTCGTTCGCTTAACTGTTTTTTACTCTCCGCTACATCGACCTTTTCCGCCCTGATACCCTCGGCGACAGCCTTATCCCAAAGCTCTTGCACGCGGTTTTCGACCTTGTTCATAGCTTCAAGCAGAGCCTGTCCGTACTCGGTCTTGGCTTCAAGCGGATTTTCTTTGAAGAAGTTGCGGAACTTTTCAATCGCTTTTTTAATTGCGTTAATAAGCTTTTCGGCAAAGGTGCGGTTTTCATCAATCACTTCTTGACGTAAGGGAAAGCTATTTCATTTTTTCAACAATAGA